>NZ_QWFA01000065.1 GCF_003501885.1 Streptomyces globisporus | reverse complement strand
CTGCAGGGGGGACCCTGTGGGAGAGTAGGACGCCGCCGAACAATCTTTCCGGGAAAGCCCCGTGCCCTTGTGGCACGGGGCTTTTCTGCGTTCCGGACCGTCGCCCGAGGTCCACCCTCCACCCCGCTGCACCCGACGGTGGAAGCTGAGGGTAAGGTCAGGGGGCATCATTGGCACGTTCTTCACAGGAGGCTCCCGGGTGGAGGTCCAGGAGACCCGGGTCCAGACGGACCGGGTCCTCACCATCCCCAACATCCTCAGCATGGCTCGCCTTGTCGGGGTACCGCTCTTCCTGTGGCTGATTCTCCGCCCCGTCTTCGGAGGGCCCAACAGCGACAACTGGGCGCTGTTGGTACTGATGCTCAGCGGCATCAGTGACTACCTCGACGGGAAGCTCGCCCGCAAGTGGAACCAGATCAGCAGCCTCGGCCGACTCCTGGACCCGGCGGCCGACCGCCTCTACATCCTTTCCACCCTGGTCGGCCTCACCTGGCGGGAGATCCTGCCCCTCTGGGTCACCGCGCTGCTTCTCGCCCGGGAACTGATGCTTCTCGTGATGGTGGCCATCCTGCGCCGCCACGGCTATCCGCCGCCGCAGGTCAACTTCCTCGGGAAAGCTGCAACCTTCAACCTGATGTACGCGTTCCCCTTGTTGCTGCTCAGCGACGGGAGTGGTTGGCTGGCCACACTGGCTGCCGTTTTCGGATGGGCGTTCGCAGGATGGGGTACAACGCTCTACTGGTGGGCAGGAATCCTGTACGTGGTTCAGGTCCGCCGGCTCGTGAAGGCGGACGCAGTAGCCGATTGAGCTCGTTGATGCGGTGCCGCGCAATGTGGCCGGCCCGCGGCAGATGGTGCGCATGATGCCCCGACGGGCGAAGTCGGCTGACCGTCGTCTCTTCTAGGAGGACGTTTCCGACATGAAGGCCGTCGTGATGGCTGGCGGCGAAGGCACACGTCTTCGCCCCATGACCTCGAGCATGCCCAAGCCGCTCCTGCCCGTGGCCAACAGGCCGATCATGGAGCACGTCCTGCGGCTGCTCAAGCGGCATGGGCTCAGTGAAACCGTAGTGACCGTCCAGTTCCTCGCCTCCCTCGTCAAGAACTATTTCGGGGACGGCGAAGAGCTCGGGATGGAGCTCACCTATGCCAACGAGGAGAAGCCACTCGGCACCGCGGGCAGCGTGAAGAACGCCGAGGAGGCGTTGAAGGACGACACGTTCCTCGTCATTTCCGGTGACGCGCTCACCGACTTCGACCTCACCGACCTCATCGCCTTCCACAAGGAAAAGGGCGGCCTCGTCACGGTCTGCCTCACCCGGGTTCCCAATCCGCTGGAATTCGGCATCACCATTGTGGACGAGAACGGCCAGGTCGAACGGTTCCTGGAGAAGCCGACCTGGGGGCAGGTCTTCTCGGACACCGTGAACACGGGCATCTACGTCATGGAGCCCGAGGTATTCGACTACGTCCAGGCCGACACCTCGGTCGACTGGTCCGGAGACGTCTTCCCTCAGCTGATGAAGGAGGGCAAGCCCATCTACGGCTATATCGCCGAGGGCTACTGGGAGGACGTCGGCACCCACGAGAGCTATGTGAAGGCCCAGGCGGACGTCCTGGAGCGCAAGGTCGACGTGGAGCTCGACGGTTTCGAGATCTCCCCCGGTGTGTGGGTCGCCGAAGGAGCGGAGGTCCACCCCGACGCCGTGCTGCGCGGACCGCTGTACATCGGCGACTACGCCAAGGTCGAGGCCGACGTCGAGATCCGCGAGCACACGGTGGTCGGATCCAACGTCGTCGTCAAGACCGGAGCCTTCCTCCACAAGGCCGTGGTGCACGACAACGTCTACATCGGACAGCACAGCAACCTGCGGGGCTGCGTGGTCGGCAAGAACACCGACATCATGCGTGCGGCCCGCATCGAGGACGGCGCCGTCATCGGCGACGAATGCCTGGTCGGCGAGGAGTCGATCATCCAGGGCAACGTCCGGGTGTACCCGTTCAAGACGATCGAGGCCGGTGCGTTCGTCAACACCTCGGTCATCTGGGAGTCCCGAGGACAGGCGCACCTCTTCGGCGCGCGCGGGGTCTCCGGAATCCTGAACGTCGAGATCACCCCCGAGCTGGCCGTACGCCTCGCCGGCGCCTACGCCACGACCCTGAAGAAGGGTTCGACGGTCACCACCGCCCGTGACCACTCCCGAGGCGCCCGCGCCCTCAAGCGAGCCGTCATCTCGGCGCTCCAGGCCAGTGCCATCGACGTACGCGACCTGGAGAACGTACCGCTGCCCGTCGCCCGCCAGCAGACCGCCCGGGGCAGCGCCGGCGGCATCATGATCCGTACGTCGCCCGGCGTGCCCGACTCCGTGGACATCATGTTCATCGACGAGCGGGGCGCGGATCTCTCGCAGGCGCAGCAGCGCAAGCTCGACCGGGTCTACGCACGCCAGGAGTACCGCCGTGCCTTCCCCGGCGAGATCGGGGACCTGCACTTCCCGTCCAGCGTCTTCGACTCGTACACCGGGTCACTCCTGCGGAACGTCGACGTCGAGGGCATCGCGGAATCCGGGCTCAAGGTCGTCGTCGACGCGTCCAACGGAAGCGCCGGGCTCGTTCTGCCCAGCCTGCTCGGACGGCTCGGCGTGGACGCGCTGACGATCAACCCCGGGCTCGACGAGGCGCGGCCCACCGAGTCCGCCGACACCCGGCGGGCCGGTCTGGTGCGGCTCGGAGAGATCGTGTCCTCCGCGCGGGCAGCCTTCGGAGTGCGGTTCGACCCGGTGGGCGAGCGGCTCTCCCTCGTCGACGAGCTCGGCCGGATCATCGAGGACGACCGGGCCCTGCTGGTCCTCCTCGATCTCGTCGCCGCCGAGCGGCGCAGCGGTCGTGTCGCCCTGCCCGTGACGACCACACGCGTCGCCGAACAGGTGGCGGCCTACCACGGCACCCAGGTGGAGTGGACGACCACCTCGCCCGACGACCTGACCCGGGTGGGTCGGGAAGAGGACACCATCTTCGGAGGAGACGGGCGCGGAGGGTTCATCGTTCCCGAATTCAGCAGCGTCTTCGACGGGACCGCCGCCTTCGTCCGGCTCATCGGGCTCGTCGCACGGACCCAGCTCACCCTGAGCCAGATCGACGCGCGCATTCCCCGGGCACACGTCCTGCGCCGCGACCTGGCGACGCCGTGGGCCGTCAAGGGGCTCGTCATGCGACGGGTCGTCGAAGCGGCCGGAGACCGCAGCGTGGACACCACCGACGGGGTCCGGGTGGTCGAGGCGGACGGCCGGTGGATCATGGTCCTGCCCGACCGGGCGGAAGCCGTCACCCATCTGTGGGCGGAAGGCCCGGACGACGCCTCGGCGCAGGCGCTCCTCGACGAGTGGGCCGCGGTCGTGGACAGCGCGGGAGACTGATGTGAGAAAGGTGCGCCGCGACGCCCGGGGCAGGGTGCCGCGGCGCACCGGTGGGGCCATTCGGCGGCAGCCGTGATGACGTGCGACGATGTGCGGCATGTCGCAGCAGTCCCCCGATCGGAGCACCGCCCCGCCGTCCGCACGCCCCGACGCCTCCATGTCGCTGCTGAACAACGTGATGGACCACAGCCTCGACGACGGGTACGCGGAGGCCTCGGCGCGGCGCAAGGCCGACGGGAGCGCGGGGCTGCCCCGTTCGCTCAGGTCGAAGTTCGGTCTCGCGGCCGGACTGGTGGTGGCCGCCCTGGTCGTCACCCTCGGTGCCGCCGAGGCGCGGATCTCGGCTCCGGTCGTGGCCAAGGAGCGCGAAGAGCTGATCGACCGCATCGACGCCGAGACGGAGGCCGCGGACACCCTGGAGTCGAATGTCGACAAGCTCCGCGCCGATGTGAGCGAACGTCAGCGCAAGGCGCTCGAGCAGCACGGCGGGGACCAGGGGCAGCTGGTGGCCCTGCTGGCCGGGGCGACCCCGGTCGAGGGCCCCGGCGTGAAGCTGATCGTCGACGACGCGAAGAACACCGACCAGGGAGGCGGCGGGCCCCGTGAGTCCTCGGGCTTCGCCGACACCGGACGGGTGCGCGACCGGGACATGCAGCGCGTCGTCAACGGGCTGTGGGAATCCGGCGCCGAGGCCATCGCCATCAATGGGCAAAGGTTGACGGCCCTGTCCGCCATCCGGGCCGCCGGCGACGCCATACTGGTCGACAACAGACCGCTCGTACCGCCGTACACGGTGCTCGCGGTGGGGGACGGCAAGAAGCTCGCGACCGCGTTCCAGGACAGCGCCGACGGCCAGTACCTGCAGGCGCTCAAGGAGAGCTTCGACATCCGCACCAGCATCTCCGACCAGGCGAAGGTCCAGCTTCCGGCGGCGCCGAGCCTGATCGTCCGTACAGCAGAGCCGAAGGCCGCCGGCAGTGGTGCGGCAGACACAGGGAAGGGCACATCGTGATCGCCGTACTGGGCCTCGTCGTGGGAGTCGTGGTCGGACTGTTGGTCCGGCCCGAGGTACCGGCGGTGGTCGAGCCCTACCTGCCGATCGCGGTGGTCGCCGCGCTCGACGCCGTGTTCGGCGGTCTGCGGGCCATGCTCGACGGGATCTTCGTCGACAAGGTCTTCGTGGTCTCCTTCCTCTCCAACGTCGTGGTGGCCGCGCTGATCGTCTTTCTCGGCGACAAGCTGGGCGTCGGCGCCCAGCTCTCCACGGGTGTGGTGGTCGTGCTCGGCATCCGGATCTTCTCCAACGCCGCCGCGATCCGCCGGCACGTCTTCCGGGCTTGAGGCCGATGAACAACGACGAGAACCCCCGCAGCGAACAGCCCGACGGTGGCGCGTCCGCCGTCCCGGACGCCCCCGTGCCACCGACCCCGGCCAAGGAGGTGACCGGCCGGCAGCGGCTCAAGGCGGGCCTGTGGCCGCCGCGGCTGAGCCGGGCCCAACTGATCGTCGCCGTGCTGCTGTTCGGGCTCGGCCTGGGGCTCGCCATCCAGGTGCGGTCCACCAGCGACGACAGTGCGCTGCGCGGCGCCCGGCAGGAGGACCTGGTCCGCATCCTCGACGAGGTCGACGACCGGACCCAGCGCCTGGAGGACGAGAAGCAGCGCCTGGACGACCAGCGCACCGAGCTGGAGAACAGCTCCGACCAGGCGGAGGAGGCCCGGAAGCAGACGCTGGAGAAGGAAGGCCAGCTCGGCATTCTCGCGGGCACCGTCGCGGCACAGGGCCCCGGCATCACCCTGACGATCACCGACCCCGCGCGTGCGGTCGCGCCCGACATGCTGCTCGACGCCCTTCAGGAGCTGAGGGCGGCGGGCGCGGAGGCGATTCAGGTCAACGGGGTGCGGGTGGTGGCCAACACCTACTTCTCCGGGGACGCCGGGGACGTCCAGGTCGACGGGAAGAAGATCGAGGCACCGTACGAGTTCACGGTGATCGGCAAGCCGCAGGATCTGGAGCCGGCCCTGAACATCCCCGGCGGTGTGGTCCAGACGCTGGAGAAGGAGCAGGCCACCGTGCTCGTGGAGCGGTCCGACGACATCGTCGTCGACGCCTTGCGACCGGCGCAGCGGCCTGACTACGCTCGGTCGTCCTCCCCGTGATCGGGGCGAGCGCGGGGGCCGCTCGACCGGGTCGGACGGTTGCGGGGGGTCGCCGCACCGGATTGGTGGTGCGTGGTGGAAACTGTCGGGTGGATACGGACGTTGTGAAGATGTCCGGGTCGGCAGGTGTGTTCAATCAGGGTTCGTCCTGCCCCACGGGCGGGTCTATGTCGGTCAAGGGGAATCGCCCGTGAAGTTGTTTGCGAAGTTGTTCGGGAAGAGTGCACGCGAGGACAGCAACAGTGCTGCCCGCCACCGCGCTCCGCGCCACGCCCAGGGCGAGGAGCAGGAGGCGGAGCGTCCGCTCTTCCGCGACGAGGTGTCCGGAGCCCCGGGGGGTGACGGCGTGTCGGCTGTTGACCCTGCCGGTGCCGGACGCATAGGTTTCGGCGCACCATCAGCCTCGAGTACGGGTGGAGGGTTCACCCCGGAGGGCTCGTCGATGCCGGTCTGTACGAGGTGCGGTCACCACAACGCGGAGGCCAGCAAGTTCTGCTCCAACTGCGGTGCGCCGCTGCGGGGCGGCGTTCCCGAGCGTCCCTCGGAGACGACGTCCACGATCTCCATCTCCGGTCTCGAGGCGTACGAGGCCGAGGCGACCGGCCAGACCGCTCTGCCCTCGCTCTCCCCGGAGGCCCAGGCCGCGGTCGACGCCCTGCCCGCGGGCTCGGCCCTGCTGGTCGTGCGACGCGGTCCGAACTCCGGCAGCCGCTTCCTGCTCGACAGCGATCTGACCACGGCCGGCCGTCACCCGCAGAGCGACATCTTTCTCGACGACGTGACCGTGTCGCGGCGTCATGTGGAGTTCCGCAGGAGCCCGGAAGGTAGCTTCACCGTGGGCGATGTCGGCAGCCTCAACGGCACCTACGTCAACCGTGAGCGCATCGATTCGGTCCCGCTGTCCAACGGCGACGAAGTCCAGATCGGAAAGTACCGCCTGGTCTTCTATGCGAGCCCGCGGGGCGTGTGACCAGCCCCGGACGCCGTCCGGGGGGACTCCCAGGAAGGCCCATGCTGCGAACACCGACAGGCGGTGCCGGACACGGCACCGCCACCGCGGAAGCGCGACCGATGAGCATCGGAACGGTGCTCATCCAGCTGCGCGAGGAGTTTCCCGAAGTCACCATCTCCAAGATCCGGTTCCTGGAGGCCGAGGGGCTCATCGAGCCGCAGCGCACTCCTTCCGGATACCGGAAGTTCGCCCCGCGTGATGTGGAGCGCCTGGCGCAGGTGCTCCGGATGCAGCGGGACCACTACCTGCCGCTGAAGGTCATCCGGGAGCACCTGGACGCGCTGGCCCGGGGGGAGCAGCCCGTTCTGCCCTCGCCCGGTGCGCAGCGGGACCTCACCGACGGGGTGTGGGAGGCCGGCCCCGGTGGGGCGACCGCCGCCCGGATCGGGCGGGCGGAGCTGCTCGCGGCCGCCGAGGTCGACGAGGAGCGGCTGACAGAGTGGGAGTCCTACGGGCTCATCGTCCCGTCCCCGGACGGCGGATACGACACCGAGATGGTGACCGTCGCCAAGCTGGTGGCGGATCTGGGTCGTTTCGGTCTGGAACCACGTCATCTTCGGGCCATGCGGGCCTCCGCCGACCGGGAGGCGGGCCTGGTGGAGCAGGTGGTCGCACCCCTGCGCCGGCACCGTAATCCGCAGACCAGAGCCCATGCCGAGGCCACCGCGAACGAGCTCGCCGAGCTGTCCGTACGGCTGCACGCGGCGCTCGTGCAGAGCGCTCTGCGTACCCGTCTGCACTGACCTCGGCGGTGCCCGACTACCCAAACATGGCGAGCACGTCCTAGGGTTGCTGTGTGAACGAGCTCGACGTTGTCGGTGTCCGGGTGGAAATGCCCTCCAACCAACCGATCGTTCTCCTGCGTGAAGTGGGAGGCGACCGGTACCTCCCCATTTGGATCGGTCCGGGGGAGGCGACCGCGATTGCCTTCGCCCAGCAGGGCATGGCTCCCGCCAGGCCGCTGACCCATGACCTGTTCAAGGATGTGCTCGAGGCCGTGGGCCAGGAGCTCACCGAGGTCCGCATCACGGACCTGCGCGAAGGGGTCTTCTACGCGGAGCTCGTCTTCGCCAGCGGAGTCGAGGTGAGCGCCCGGCCCTCCGACGCCATAGCGCTCGCCCTGAGGACCGGCACGCCGATCTACGGCAGTGACGGCGTGCTGGACGATGCGGGCATCGCGATCCCCGACGAGCAGGAGGACGAGGTGGAGAAGTTCCGCGAATTCCTCGACCAGATCTCTCCGGAGGACTTCGGTACGAACAGCCAGTGACCGTCCCGCAAGGGGGTGCCGTCAGCGCATCCGACAAGCCTTTCCCGGAAACGAGACACGGGAAACCACCCTCAGGGTGATTATCACTCGGCGTGCCGAGTGTGGCGATCGTTGACGCACCCCGAGTGACTGCCTACCTTCGAGTGGGCAGGTCAAGGACGGAGGTCGGCGTGAGAAGCAGCGGCGACGGAGCGGCGGCGGGTGGGCCGTATCCGCAGCACGGCAGTGGAGCCGACCACACCATCAGGCAGCCGGTTCAACCGGCGGCGATGGCGGCGGGCGGCGTGGCAGCGGCGAGCGATGCCGGCGACATCGGCTATCGCGGACCGACGGCGTGCGCGGCGGCGGGGATCACCTACCGCCAGTTGGACTACTGGGCGCGTACGGGACTGGTCGAGCCCAGTGTGCGCCCGGCCTACGGGTCGGGGACCCAGCGTCTCTACGGTTTCCGGGACGTGGTCCTCCTCAAGATCGTCAAACGGTTCCTGGACACCGGGGTCGCGCTCCAGAACATCCGCACCACGGTCCATCACCTGCGGGACCGCGGTTTCCAGGACCTCGAACGCATGACGCTGATGAGCGATGGAGCCACGGTCTACGAGTGCTCCTCGCCCGACGAGGTCGTCAGCCTGCTCCAGGGTGGGCAGGGCGTCTTCGGGATCGCCGTCGGCGTCGTCTGGAGGGACGTGGACGCCGCACTCTCGCAGCTGCACGGCGAGCGGGTCGACACCGGCGAGACGCTCATCGGCCACAACCCCGCGGACGAGCTGGCCCGGCGGCGTAACCGCGCGGGCTGAGCAGCCCGGGCGAGCGGCACGACGCGACAGTACGACGGACACGGGACGGTCCGGTGCCCCACGGGGTGCCGGACCGTCCCGTTGTCAGTGCCGTAGGGCAGCATCGACGGTGTGAGACCCGCGCCCACCATCCTTCACCTGGACATGGACGCCTTCTACGCGTCGGCGGAGCAGGCGGCCAAGCCGAGTCTGCGCGGCAAGGCGGTCGTGGTGGGCGGCCTCGGCCCGCGGGGAGTGGTCGCCACCGCCTCGTACGAGGCCCGGCGCCTGGGCGTGCACTCGGCGATGCCCACCGCGCAGGCCCGGCGGCTCGCCCCCAACGCGGCCTACCTGGTGCCCCGCTTCTCGCTGTACCGGACGGTGAGCGACCAGGTGATGGAGCTGCTGGGGCGGCTGTCCCCGCTGGTGGAGCCGCTCAGCCTGGACGAGGCCTTCGTGGACCTGGAGGCCGGCGGGACTGCGGACGACGCGGCCTCGGCCCGCGCCACGGGGGAGGGGCTGCGGGTGGCCATCCGCGCCGTGACCGGCCTGAGCGGATCCGTTGGACTCGCGGGCTCCAAGATGCTCGCCAAGATCGCCTCCGAGCAGGCGAAGCCCGACGGTCTCGTCCTCATCGAGCCGGGCACCGAGCGCGAGCTGCTCGCCCCCATGTCCGTACGCATCCTGCCGGGGGTCGGCCCGGCCACCGGCGACCATCTCCGGCGCGCCGGGATGACCACCGTCCACGATCTGGCCGAGGCGGGCGAGGCGGAGCTCGTACGGCTGGTCGGCAAGGCCCACGGCCACGGGCTCTTCCGGATGGCGCTGGGCCTCGACGACCGGCCGGTGGTCGCCGAGCGGGACGCCAAGTCCGTATCGGTGGAGGACACCTTCGACGTGGACCTGCACGACCGGGTGCGGGTGCGCGCCGAGGTCGAGCGGCTGGCCGTGCGGTGCGTGGAGCGGCTGCGCGCCGCCGACCGGTCGGGCCGCACGGTGGTGCTGAAGGTACGCCGGTACGACTTCTCCACGCTGACCCGCTCCGAGACGCTCAGAGGCCCCACGGACGACCCCACCGTGGTCCGCGAGGCGGCGGGGCGGCTGCTGGAGTCCGTCGACACCACGGGCGGCGTACGGCTCCTGGGAGTCGGGGTCACGGGGCTTGCCGACTACACCCAGGAGGACCTGTTCGCCCAGGCCGCCGATGCCCGGGAGCTCGCGCAGCGGGCCCTGGAACACTCCGCGCCGAGCGCGGAGGGCGGCGAGGAGGAAGCAGTCCCGGAGCCCGAGGCGGACAGCGCCGAGCAGCTCGCCGCGCGGCGCTGGCCCGCCGGACACGACGTGCACCACGAGGAGCACGGGCACGGCTGGGTGCAGGGGAGCGGGATCGGCCGGGTCACCGTCCGGTTCGAGGAACCGTGGAGCGCGCCCGGCCGGGTCCTCACCTTCCGGATCGACGACCCGCTGCTGCGGCCCGCCGATCCGCTGCCGCTCGTCCGCGAGAGCCCCGACTACTCCTCCTGGCCCGCCAGCCTGCCGAAGTCCCGGTCCTCGGGCGCGGCCTCCTCCGACGGCGGGGAGTCCAGCCCGTAGTGCCGGTAGAGCTGCAGCTCCTGCTCGGGCGACAGGTGTCGGCCGACGCCGAAGTCCGGCGCACCCTTGATCAACGCCCGGTCGAACGGGACGCGCAGCGCGTCCTCGACGAACTCACTGGGCTCCAGCGGGACGAAGGCGTCCCTGCTGAAGAGGCCGGTGCGCACGGCCGCCCACTCGGGCACACCCGTCGCGTCGTCGAGATAGACCTCATCCACCGTTCCGATCTTGGCGCCCTTGCGATCGAACGCCTTGCGGCCGATCAGGCGGCGCGGATCGATATCCGTCTGCACGGTGCCTCCCACTGGTCGCGGACTGCTTACGGTGGTCCCTGTCGCTCCACCAGCACCAGACAAATGCAGATCCGTGGTCTCGGCCACTCGAGAGCTCCGGCGCGGTGGCCGCTGGTAGGCTGGCAGTGGCTGCTGACCCTGTGCGGGAGAGTCCTCCGGTGGAGAATCCGGAGGCGCCGAAGGAGCAACTCCTCCCCGGAATCTCTCAGGCCCCCGTACCGCACGGACGAGGTCACTCTGGAAAGCAGGGCGGATCCGTGCGGGCACAGGCCCGGATGGAACCGACCCTCACCGACGGTGAAAGTCGGCACGCCCCCGGGCGGGCCGGTGAAGCTCTCAGGTTGAGATGACAGAGGGGGAGGCCGTCCGGGCACCCGCGCCGTGGTGCCCCTCGCAGGTCGTGACAGACCAGGAGGCCTCCACCATGACCCCCCGTCGCACTCCGCTCTCCCAGCTGGAGCAGGGCATTCCGTTCGAGCAGCGCCACATAGGGCCCGATGCCGAGGCCCAGGCGAAGATGCTCGCCCAGGTCGGCTACGGCTCCCTCGACGAGCTGACCGCCGCCGCGGTGCCCGACGTGATCAAGAGTGCGGAGGCCCTGAACCTTCCCTCGGCGCGCACCGAGGCGGAGGTGCTGGCCGAGCTGCGCTCGCTGGCCGACCGCAACGAGGTGCTGGCCCCGATGATCGGCCTCGGCTACTACGGCACCTTCACGCCGCCCGTCATCCTGCGCAACGTCATGGAGAACCCCGCGTGGTACACGGCCTACACGCCGTACCAGCCGGAGATCTCCCAGGGCCGCCTCGAAGCCCTCCTGAACTTCCAGACGATGGTCGCCGAGCTGACCGGGCTGCCCACCTCCGGCGCCTCCCTGCTCGACGAGGGCACCGCGGCCGCCGAGGCGATGGCCCTCGCCCGGCGCGTCGGCAAGGTCAAGAAGGGCGTCTTCCTGGTCGACGCCGACACCCTGCCCCAGACCGTCGCGGTCATCGAGACCCGCGCCGAGCCCACCGGTGTCGAGGTCGTCGTCGCCGACCTGAGCGAGGGCATCCCCGCCGAGATCGCCGAGCGCGGCGTCTTCGGCGTCCTGCTCCAGTACCCGGGCGCCTCCGGTGCCGTGCGCGCCATCGAGCCCGTCATCGAGCAGGCCCACGAGCTGGGCGCGATCGTCACCGTCGCCGCCGACCTGCTGGCCCTCACGCTGCTCACCTCGCCCGGCGCGCTCGGCGCCGACATCGCGGTCGGCACCACCCAGCGCTTCGGTGTCCCGATGGGCTTCGGCGGCCCGCACGCCGGCTTCATGGCGGTCCGCGAGAAGTTCGCCCGCTCCCTGCCCGGCCGCCTCGTCGGCGTCTCCGTCGACGCCGACGGCAACAAGGCCTACCGCCTGGCCCTCCAGACCCGCGAGCAGCACATCCGCCGCGAGAAGGCCACCAGCAACATCTGCACCGCGCAGGTCCTCCTCGCCGTGATGGCCGGGATGTACGCGGTCTACCACGGCCCCGAGGGGCTGCGGACGATCGCCCGCCGCACCCACCGCTACGCCGCGATCCTCGCCGACGGCCTGCGCACCGCCGGGGCCGAGGTCGTGCACGGCGCGTTCTTCGACACCCTGACCGTCCGGGCCCCCGGCAAGGCCGCCGGCATCGTCGCCGACGCCCGCGAGCGCGGGGTCAACCTCCGCCTCGTCGACGCCGACCACGTCTCCATCGCCTGCGACGAGACCACCACCCGTGCGCAGATCTCCGCCGTCTGGGCGGCCTTCGGCGCCGAGGGCGACATCGAGGCGCTGGACGCCGCGGTCGCCGACGCGCTGCCCGAGGCCCTGCTGCGCTCCGACGACATCCTGACCCACCCGGTCTTCCACCAGCACCGCTCCGAGACCGCGATGCTGCGCTACCTGCGCAAGCTCGCCGACCGCGACTACGCGCTGGACCGCGGCATGATCCCGCTCGGCTCCTGCACCATGAAGCTGAACGCGACCGCCGAGATGGAGTCGATCACCTGGCCCGAGTTCGGCGCGCTGCACCCCTTCGCACCGGCCGAGCAGGCGCAGGGCTTCCTCACCCTCATCCGTGAGCTGGAGGAGCGCCTCGCCGAGGTCACCGGCTACGACGCGGTGTCCATCCAGCCCAACGCCGGCTCCCAGGGCGAGTTCGCGGGCCTGCTGGCCGTCCGGGCGTACCACCGGGCCAACGGTGACGACCAGCGCACCGTCTGTCTCATTCCGTCCTCCGCGCACGGCACCAACGCCGCCAGCGCCGTCATGGCGGGCATGAAGGTCGTCGTGGTGAAGACCGCCGACGACGGCGAGGTCGACGTCGCGGACCTGCGTGCCAAGATCGAGCTGCACCGCGACGAGCTGGCCGTGCTCATGATCACCTACCCGTCCACGCACGGGGTGTTCGAGGAGCACGTCGCCGACATCTGCGGCGAGGTGCACGACGCGGGCGGCCAGGTGTACGTCGACGGCGCCAACCTCAACGCGCTGGTCGGGCTGGCCAAGCCCGGCAAGTTCGGCGGCGACGTCTCGCACCTGAACCTGCACAAGACCTTCTGCATCCCGCACGGCGGCGGCGGCCCCGGCGTCGGCCCGGTCGGCGTCCGCGCCCACCTCGCCCCGTACCTCCCCAACCACCCCCTCCAGCCCGCCGCGGGCCCGGAGACCGGTGTGGGCCCGATCTCGGCCGCCCCGTGGGGCTCCGCGGGCATTCTGCCGATCTCGTGGGCGTACGTCCGTCTGATGGGCGGCGAGGGCCTCAAGCGGGCGACGCAGGTCGCCGTGCTGGCCGCGAACTACATCGCCAAGCGCCTGGAGCCGCACTTCCCGATCCTGTACAGCGGCCCGGCCGGACTGGTCGCGCACGAGTGCATCGTGGACCTGCGCCCGATCTCCAAGGCGACCGGCGTCTCCATCGACGACGTCGCCAAGCGCCTGATCGACTACGGCTTCCACTCGCCGACCATGTCGTTCCCGGTGGCCGGCACGCTGATGATCGAGCCGACGGAGAGCGAGGACCTCACGGAGCTCGACCGGTTCTGCGACACCATGATCGCGATCCGCGCCGAGATCGAGAAGGTGGCGTCGGGGGAGTGGAGCGCGGACGACAACCCGCTGTCCAACGCCCCGCACACCGCCGCCGCGCTCGGCGGTGACTGGGAGCACGGCTACAGCCGCGAGGAGGCCGTCTTCCCGGCCGGGGTGCCCGCCGCCGACAAGTACTGGCCGCCGGTGCGCCGCATCGACGGGGCCTTCGGCGACCGGAACCTGGTCTGCTCCTGCCCGCCGCTGGACGAGTACGACAACTGAATCAGCCTGTCGTAGGGCGTGCGCCGGGAGCGGCGCGCGCCGGACATGCGTCGGGGCCGGTGCGGAGATCTCTCCGGGCCGGCCCCTTTTCTCGTACGGCTTCTTCCGTGCGGCCGCTCTCAGGCGGCCTTCACCACGCGGCCGGCTGCCAGCGGCCGGTGCGGGGCGATGATCTGCCCGTCGGGCAGCAGTTCGCCGGTGTCCTCGAAGAGCAGGACCCCGTTGCACAGGAGGCTCCACCCCTGTTCGGGGTGGTGGGCCGTCAGGCGGGCGGCCTCCCGGTCGGGCGAATCGGCGGTGGGGCAGGGTGGCTGGTGCTGGCACATGGATGGGTTCTTTCGCTGCGTCGAGTCGAGTGTCCTGCGGCTGGATGAGTCGTTCATGGCCGCCCCCGTATCAGTCGGTCCGGTCCCAGTGTTGCCCTACGGGGAAGAATCCGCAGGGATTTCGCTGCAGCACCCGTACTCCTCCCATGACGCATCACCCGCGCGGACGGTTCACCGCAACTGCACTGTCCCTTTGGGTGGTTCGGGGTGGCCGGATGGGACTAGTCCGAACGGACAGCACAGCGCCCCCGCAGTGACCCCTTTCCGCCGCCCGTCGTGCGGGGGCGGATCGGGGTCGCCACGGGGGCGCTCTGCCCGGGCCCTGGCGACGTCGGTCAGGCCGAGCTGAGGAGCGGCCCCGGGGCCACCCGCAGCGAGATGACGGGCAGCAGATCGGCGACCCGGTGCGGGCGGTGGGCCGCGATGCCCGGCGGGGCCGGCGCCAGGGGCACCAGGACGTCCGTCGGCGCGAGCACCCCGCCGGAGGGATCGGCCTCGGTGTCGCCGTGCAGCCACAGGGTGAGCATGTACAGCTCCGGGATGGACAGCAGCCGGGCCTGGCAGCCGGTGGCCGAGGCCTCCGCCTGCCGCACTGCCAGCTCGGTCGAGGCGAGGTAGGGGCCCTCGAAGAAGTGCGAGAACGTCCAGCCGTCCGGGGTGAGCACGGTGTCCGCCGCGGCGACCGCGCGGCCCTCGCTCCGGATCAGGAAACGCCAGGCCGCCAGGCGGGTCAGCGGCGCCGCCCCGGTGGGAGCGATCCGGTCCAGCACATGCACGGGAAGCGGTAGTTCGGGGCTCAGCGGTCCCTGGACGGACCGGAGAGCGGAGGTTCGGGCTTCGCGGACGGCGGTGGGAGAACCGAGGGCCGCGAGAACGCTGCGCAGGGCGGGCGCGGGAGCCGAGGGAACATGCAGCGGCATAGTGGGTCGCCTCTCACTTCGGAGACACGGTGGAGCTTGGGCGGGTGCAGACGGCGCTGTCGGCGTGCGGGCCAGAGGAGGCCGGTGACGGGCGAGTCGTATCAACTCTCTGCCTCGTTGAGCGGAGTTTATATGACGCGTGTTCACACAGTGTTTCCGCTAGCAGTCGGGGATATGCCTCGCAAGGCGTCATCCGGCCTTCGAATCGCGGTATTCCTGAGGATTCGATCTGCCGCAGTCGGCCCCGACCAGGCACCCTTCCGGTAGCACGGACGGCCGAAACTCGTCGGTGTTTTCACCACGCATGAACCAGCCGAAAATGCCCCGTGCCGCATGCCGTGGGAATGTGCCCCCGGTCTCCTGCAACCAGACTATCGGGTATCGGAGGCCGGTGGGGGCGTTACGGATCACTCTCGCTGGGCATTATCGATCGTGATGCGAGCGGCCTGGGCCGCGGGCCGCCCAATGGAGGAGGGACCCCTCGATGGGGGAGAAGGTCGTGGCGGGAGCCGTTGACCTGTCCGATCGACAGGCGTACCGGACGAAGCTCAACCGGTGCCTGGAGGGGCTGGGGAGGCTTCTGGAGGAGCGGAGGTTCGACCGTCCGCGGAACCTGATGGGGCTGGAGATAGAGCTGAATCTCGCGGGTTCCGACGGGATGCCCCGCATGATGAATCAGCAAGTGCTCCAGCGCATCGCGAGCCGGGATTTCCAGACCGAACTGGGGATGTTCAATCTCGAAGTGAATATCGTCCCGCACCGCCTCGGCGGCCGGGTATTCGATCAGCTCTCGGAGGAGTTGCGGACCGGCCTCGCCTATGCCCACCGGAAGGCGGGGGAGGTGGACGCGGGGATCGTGATGATCGGAATCCTGCCCACCCTGGGGGAGCACGACGTGGTGTCCGCGAATCTCTCGGACGTGGATCGCTACACCCTGCTCAACGATCAAATGGCGGCCGCCCGGGGGGAGGATTTCGCCCTCGATATCGAAGGCGTCGAGCGACTGGTCTGTACCTCGCCCTCGATCGCCCCGGAATCGGCCTGCACCTCGGTCCAGCTGCATCTCCAGGTGACACCGGCCCGGTTCGCCGACGTCTGGAACGCCGCGCAGGCGATCACCGGCGTCCAGATCGCGTTGGGCGCCAACGCCCCGTTCCTGTTCGGCAAGGAACTGTGGCGCGAGTCCCGGCCGCCCCTGTTCCAGCAGGCCACCGACGTACGGCCGCCGGAGCTGGCGAACCAGGGCGTCCGCCCCAGGACCTGGTTCGGGGAGCGCTGGATCGGCTCCGCGCACGAGCTGTTCGAGGAGAACCTGCGGTACTTCCCGCCGCTCCTGCCGATCTGCGACGACGAGGACCCCCTCAAGGTGCTGGACGAGGGCGGGGTGCCCGAGCTGGGCGAGCTGGTGCTGCACAACGGCACCGTCTACCGCTGGAACCGCCCGGTGTACGGGATCGCCGACGGCGTTCCCCACCTGCGAGTGGAGAACCGCGTCCTTCCCGCAGGGCCGACGGTCACCGACGTGATCGCCAACGCCGCGTTCTACTACGGGCTCGTGCGGGCGCTCGCCGAGGAGTCCCGGCCGGTGTGGACCCGGCTGCCGTTCGAGGCCGCCGAGGAGAATTTCACCGAGGCCTGCCGGCACGGCATCGAGGCCGAGATGCTCTGGCCCCGGTCGGGCCGCTCGGGCGGACTGGGCAGGGTCCCCGCCGTACAGCTGGTACTGGAGGAGCTGCTGCCGTTGGCCGCCGCCGGCCTGGACGCCTGGCACATCGAGCCCGCGGACCGGGACCGCTATCTCGGCGTGATCGAGGAGCGGTGCAGGCGGCGCGTCAACGGGGCCTCCTGGCAGGTCGCCACGTACGACCGGGCCCTGGACGCCGGGCTCGGCCGGGAGGCGGCCCTCGCGGCCATGACGCGGCGCTACGCCGAGCTGATGCACGCCGGGGAGCCGGTGCACACCTGGCCGGTGGGGTTCCCGGCGCCCTGAGGGCGGTCGTACGCCAGGGAGTGACGGGACCGGCGAGTGGGCCCGTCACTCCGGTACGGCCTGTGGTCCCCTCACTCCTGGGCATGCCGGATGCTCGGGTGACCCCGGCGTCCCTCCGCCGCGTGGCTGTCGGGCAAGCTATGACGTCCCATGTCGGTGGTACCCCTCCTTGAGGATCAAACAAGGAAAAGGGGGCCCGACCATCAGAGATGGTGGTCGTCTCCCGGCCTGTCGCGCATGATCTTCGTACCTGTATTCGAGACCCTGGCGGGACGGTCGGTGGGATGAGACGCGATGGCAGAACAAGAGACAGGTGTGCAGGTGGAGGCCGGGCGCGTGGCTGATTCTTATCCCCAAGAGGCCGTGTCACGAAGGATCTTGCGGTCCGAGGTGGTGCTGGTCCTGGCGCTCTCCCTGGGTGCCAGCGCACTGTCGGCCCTCATCAGTTTTGTCGGATCCCTGACGAAACCGGGGGGATTGAAGGACCAGGCGGCGACGCTCAACGGCTCCTACGCTCCCGGCCGTCCATGGCTTGATCTGGCCTGGCAAATGTTCGGGATCGCAACGGCTCTGGTGCCGGTCGCGCTGGTGGCGCATCTGCTGATCCGGGAGGGGGCGGGGCTGCGGGCCATCGGCTTCGACCGGACCAGGCCCCGGTTCGACGTCGGCCGGGGAACTCTGGTCGCGGCCGGCATCGGCAGCGCCGGTCTCGCCTTCTACCTCGTGGCCCGTGCCACCGGGTTCAACCTGACGGTCGTTCCCGAGTCCCTGCCCGACGTCTGGTGGAAGTTTCCCGTACTGATCCTCTCGGCGATTCAGAACTCCGTGGTGGAGGAGGTCATCGTCGTCGGGTATCTGCTGCGCAGGCTCGGGCAGTTGGGGTGGACGCCGATGGCCTCCCTGGTGGCCAGCTCCGTACTGCGCGGGTCCTACCACCTGTATCAGGGGATCGGCGGCTTCATCGGCAACGTGGTCATGGGTGTCGTCTTCGTGCTGCTCTACCGGCGCTGGGGCCGGGTGGGTCCGCTGGTCGTCGCGCACGCGCTCCTGGACATCGGGGCGTTCGTCGGGTACGCGCTGCTCGCGGGCCGGGTGGACTGGCTGCCGACGCCGTAGGTGCCTGCTCCGGTGTCCGGAGAGGTTCCGGGGGTCAGAAGGCGGTGAGCAGTTCGCCGTCGATCACCGTGACCGCGGTGCCCGTCAGCAGGGTGCGCTCACCGCGCAGCGCGGTGCGGACCAGCCCCGAGCGGGCCGACGCCTGGAGCCCGGTGAGGTCGTCGCGGCCGAGGCGGGCCGACCAGAAGGGGGCCAGCGCGGTGTGGGCGCTGCCGGTGACCGGGTCCTCGTCGATGCCGACGCCCGGGAAGAAGCCGCGCGAGACGTAGTCGTAGCCCCGGGCGGGGTCCTCGGCCGCGGCGGTGGCGATGACGCCGCGCCGGGAGTGGGTCGTCAGGGCGGCGAAGTCCGGGGCGAGTGCCCGTACGGTCGCCTCGTCGCGGAGCTCGACGAGCAGGTCACCGATGTGCTCGCCGGTGTCGTGCACCGAGACGGGGTCGGCCCCGAGGGCGTCGGCGAGTCCGTACGGCACCGGCTCCTCGGACAGCGGGGCGGTGGGGAAGTCGAGGGTGAGGCTGCCGTCCGGGTGGGCGGTCGCGCTCAGGATCCCGCAGCGCGCGGTGAAGCGCACCGGGCCGGTGGCCAGGCCCGTGGTGTGCAGGACGTGGGCGGTGGCGAGCGTCGCGTGCCCGCACATGTCGACCTCGGCGACCGGGGTGAACCAGCGCAGCGCCCAGTCGGCCGTGCCGCCCGGCGGCAGCGGGTGGGCGAAGGCCGTCTCGGAGAGGTTGACCTCGGCGGCGATCTCCGAGAGGCGTTCGGCGGCCGGGAACGCGCCGCCGTCCAGCAGGAGCACACCGGCGGGGTTGCCGGAGAAGGGGCGGTCGGTGAACGCGTCGACGATGCGAATCCTCATACGCCGACGGTAGAGCGCCGGAACGGAGACCGGCCAAGGCCAATTCGCGGTGTCTGGCTCCTGGGCCTCCGGCGGCTCCGGGTCAGCCGGCGCCTCAGGGGCAGGAGGCGCCGCCGTGGCGGTGGGGGAGGGCAGCCGCACGGACAGGACCCTCGTTTGGCAGGACACCGGCGGCCACCAGCCGGTCGTAGGTGCGCTGCTGTTCGGCGTCCAGGCCCGAGTGGAGCAGGGCGTAGGCCTCGTTCTCGCCGCGGAGGGCGGCCACCGGATCCCAGTCGGGCCCCATCGCGGCGACGGCCTCGGCCCGTCGCCGGGCTTCCTCGAAGGTCAGGTCGATGGTGAAGGGGTGAGCTCGGCTGTCCGGTCCTGGTTCATGGCAGCGCTTCCGGTGTGAGGGTGAGACCTCACCATCTGTGCCAGGGGCGCGCGGGCAGAGGGAAGGGGGGACCCAAGTCGCCCGGCGGTGGCTCGGACGCGCCGTCCCGGCCGTGTCCGACGGATTGGCGGGGGAGGGCGGGGCGTTGTCCGTACGGAGTCGCCGACGGCGGCCCGGTCCGCGCGCGGCCCTGTGGTACACGTCCCAGCGGGAGCCCTGCGGCGGCCGACCGCCGGGTTCGACTGGCGATTTCGTCCGCCGGTCCGGCCCCACTCGGGCCGGACCGGCGACGAGGCCGCGTCAGGCGACGGCGGTGCCCTCCAGCTCGACCATCAGCCCGGGGAGCGCCAGCCGCGTCACCCCGAGCATCGTGCTGGCCGGGGCCACCCCGGCCGCTCCCAGCCGTCCCGCCAGCGTGCCGTAGTGCTGGAAGAGCAGATCGACGTCGGTCGTGTAGACGTTGAGCCGGACGAGGTTCGCGAGAGACATGCCGGCCTCGGTCAGGACGGCCTCCAGATTGTCGACGCTCAGCGCCAACTGTGCCGCCATGTCACCGTCGTGCCGGGGCTTGCCGTCGTCGCCCGTCGCGGTCTGCCCCGCGATGTACAGGGTCCGGGACTGCCCGGAGACGAGTTCGCCCTGGTTGAAGCCCAGGTCGACCGACCAGGTCACCGGGTTGACGGCCGTTCGTTCCACTGCCACGTCAGCTCCATTCGATCACGATGGGTACGGACGTCCGTCCGTCGGCTCGGCAGCCGTCGGCTTCGACGTCGTGAGGGGAGCCTTCCAAGCAATCACGACACCCTTGGTCAGGTATTCGTTAGGGTTTCGGCATGCGTGCCGACCGACTGGTCTCGCTGGTCCTGCTCTTGCGGCAGCGCGGCCGGATGACCGCCGACGCCCTGGCCCGCGAGCTGGAGGTGTCCACGCGCACGGTGCTGCGGGACATCGAGGCGCTGTCCTCGGCCGGCGTCCCGGTCTACGCCGAACGCGGCCGGCACGGCGGGTTCGCACTGCTGCCCGGCTTTCGGACCGAGCTCACCGGGCTGAACCACGACGAGGCCCTCGCCCTGCTGGCCGCCGGATCGGGACGCGGGGAGCAGGTGTTCGGCCTCGGGGCGGCCCTCGCCTCGGCCATGCGGAAGGTGGTCGACGCGCTGCCCGAGAGCCATCAGGCCGCCGCCGGCGACGCGGCCCAGCGGTTCCTCGTCGACCCGGAGACCGATCTGCTCTCACGCCGTACGGTCACCGACGAGGTGCCAGACACCACCATGATGGCGGTCCGCCGCGCCGTGCTCGCCGGGCACAAGCTGCGTATCCACTACGCGGCCACGGGCCGGGCACCGCAGTGGCGCACGGTGGACCCGATCGGCCTGGTGACCGTACGGGACCGGGGCTATCTGCTGGCCACGCGATCCGGCGAGGACCGCACCTACCGGCTGTCGCGCGTGCTGGCGGCCGAGGAGTTGCCCGATGCGGCGGAGCGGCCGGACCGCGTCGACCTGGACCGGATCTGGCGGGAACGTTCCGCGCGGTTCCTCTCCGACGACCACATCGCCGCGCTGGTACGGGTGAGTCCGACGCGACGGGAGGAGCTGCTGGGAACCGTCCGGGCGGTCCGCGCGGAGGGCCTCGAAGCGGACGGCTGGTCGCGCCTCGAAGTCACCTTCCAGGACGCCCGGCACGCCGAATGGGCGGTGTGGCAGCTCGGCACGGACGCGGAGGTCCTGTCTCCGCAGTCCCTGCGCACTGCCCTGCGCGACCGCGCGGCCACGCTCGTGGCCCGGTACGGGGACGAGCCCCGATCGTGACCGGGCCCCGGTAGGTGATGACTACGTCCGCGATGCGGCAGCCAGCGGCAGAAGGCGCTGACCGTCATCAACGACGCGCGCAAGAAGCTCTACCTGATCCTCGCCGACGAGCACTGAGGTGAGTGCTCAGCCGTGCGCGGCAGACGGTACGTGAAGGGCCCCGCGGAAACGGATTCCGCGGGGCCCTTCACGTACCGCCCGGGTGTGGGTCACGGGGTCACGAGCCCGCCGAGCTTGCGCAGTGACTCCTGGAGCGCCGCCGTCGCGGAGTCCGTGAGCTTGCCGCCCATCAGCGAGACCGCCGCGCCGGTGAATTCCCCGTCGATGCGTACCGTCGTGGCGTCGCCCTCCGGCGTCAGGGAGTACCGCATGGCCAGGTTGACCCCCATCGGGCCCTTGCCCCGGGTCGCCAGCAGGCGGCCCTGTTCCAGGGCGTCGACCGTCCAGGCCACCTCGGCCGGGAAGCCCATGAGCTTCATGTTCTCCTCGTAGGCGGCCCCGAGCTTCAGCTCGGCCGGCCCGCCCCCGGGGAAGCCGGTGTGGGTGGCGTTCCACTCCCCGTACGAGGAGTAGTCCGTCAGGCGGTCCCAGACCTTCCCCGCGGGTGCCTCGATCCGTGCCTCGGCGCTGACTTCGGCCATGCGACCACCCCTGGTTCGTCCGGTACCGGTGTCGCGGAACGTAGCGGGGGCCGCGTCAACATTCAATACTGATGAGCAGTCAGATCCGTTGGGGTTGCCGCTGCCGCCAGATCACCGCGGCGTCGAAGCGGTCCGACGCTCGGGGGTGGGGTCCGTCGTCGTGGCAGTGGAAGGCCGTCCAGAAGAGATCGGCGGGCAGGGCGTCCTCGGGTGCGTACACGCGGTAGACGTACTGCAGCCCGTCCTGGGCGAGCAGGGCGACCATCCAGAACACCCGTTCCTCCTCCCCCCCCGTCCCCGCTGTGTGCGTTGTGGCATGAGGGACGTGCGCGCGGGGGCCCGCGGTTGCCGAGGGGGCGCGCGATGCAAGGCGGCGCGCGCCCCGGAGGCCGCATGGTTGCCTCCCCCGGCACGATCTCATCCGCAAGGATGACGGATCGCTCTGCCGTCCCCAACTTCGGTGGGATGCCCAATGGGTCGCTCCGGCGATGCCTTTCGGCTGCGGGACTGATGGGGTAGAGGGGTGCAAAACCGGACGCCGCGGATCCCTGAGCAGCCCGCACCGAACCACCCCGAACTCGATGCCCGCTTCACCGACGAACTGGCAGCGGTGCTGACCGGTGCGCGCAGGCGTGCGCTGCGGGACGGGGACCGCCAGATCGACACCGCCCACCTCCTGCACTCGCTGATCGAGACGGACCCCGAGGTCCGTGAGGCTTTCGACGGCGGGCCGCAGCTCGCCAGGGTGCTCGGCTATCTTGTCCAGCGCACCATCGGTTACGGGCTCCGCTGGCAGGGCTCCGTCGAGGACTCCGGGGCCGTTCCCATGGTGCGCGACCCGGCCGCCGACGGCTGGTCGCCCTCGGCGCTGGCCGCCCTGGACGACGCGCTGTACCGCGCGGCGTCGCGCGGCGAGGACCGGGCCGCCGGTCTCGACCTGCTCGCCGCGCTGGCCGCCGACGCCGAGTCGCGCGCGGTGGAGGTGCTCGCCCGTGGCGGCGTGGACGCCCGGTGGCTGGCCGACCGTGCGGCGGGGGTGCTCGCGGCCGAGGAGTTCCGGCGCGGCTGAGGCGCCGTGGTGCTTGTCCCGGGGGCGTCGTCTCGACAGGTGTCACGAGGGTGACGGTGCTGTCGACTGCTGCCATGATGTGCCGATGCACGCGTCTTCGAGGTTTCAGGGCAGAGGCGCAGGGCTGGGACTCGCCCTGCTCTCCGCCTTTGCGTTCGGCGGTTCGGGAGTGGCGGCCAAGCCGCTGATCGAGGCGGGGCTCGACCCGCTCCACGTGGTCTGGCTGCGCGTCGCCGGCGCCGCCGTCATCATGCTGCCGGTCGCCTGGCGCCACCGGAACCTCGTACGGGAACGCCCCGCCCTGCTCGCCGGGTTCGGCCTCTTCGCGGTGGCCGGGGTCCAGGCGTTCTACTTCGCCTCGATCTCCCGTATCCCGGTCGGGGTGGCGCTCCTGGTCGAATATCTCGCGCCCGCGCTGGTCCTCGGCTGGGTCCGCTTCGTGCAGCGCAGACCCGTCACCCGCGCCGCCGCCGTCGGTGTGGTGCTGGCCGTCGGCGGACTCGCGTGTGTCGTCGAGGTCTGGGCCGGCCTCAGCTTCGATCTCCTCGGACTGCTGCTCGCCCTCGGCGCCGCCTGTTGCCAGGTGGGGTACTTCGTCCTGTCCGACCACGGCGGGCAGGACGACCGCTCCGGGGAAGGCGCGGAACCGCCGCACCCCGTCGGCGTCATCGCGTACGGACTGATCGTCGGCGCGGCCGTCCTCACGGTCGTCGCCCGCCCCTGGGGCATGGACTGGGCGCTGCTGGGCGGCAGCGCGGGCATGAACGGCAACGAGGTCCCCGCCTGGCTGCTGCTCGGCTGGATCGTGCTGCTCGCCACCGTCCTCGCGTACGCCACCGGGGTCGTGTCGGTCCGGATGCTCTCGCCGCAGGTGGCCGGGGTCGTCGCCTGCCTCGAAGCGGTCATCGCCACCGGGCTGGCCTGGGTGCTCCTCGGTGAGCACCTCTCCGCGCCGCAGCTCATCGGTGGATTCGTCGTGCTGACCGGTGCGTTCATCGCCCAGTCCGCTGCCCCGAAGCCCCCCTCGGGCCCGGTCGCCGCCGGGGCCGGCACCGGGGCGGTGGCCGGGCCGGTCGAGGGCGAGTTGTCCCACGGCCGGGCCCCGCATTAGTGTGCGGACCATGCATCTGACTGTGCTGCCGCCGCCTGCCGCCTAGCGCGCGCGGCCACTCCTGACGAAGACCGGGCTCGGGCAGTCCCCGAGCGGTTCGTCGCTGCCCGCGTGCGGAGCCGAGCGACCCGTCGAAACCCTGTCTTCCGCTGGAGAATTCCCATGTCCTTCCCTGTCGCATCCGCGCTGCCCGTCGGGCGGAGCCTGCTGTACCTCGTCATCGCCGGAGTCGCCTGGGGCACCGCCGGTGCGGCCGCTTCCCTGATCTTCCGGGTCAGCGATCTCGGCCCCCTCGCCCTGTCCTTCTGGCGCTGCGCGGGCGGTCTCGTCCTGCTCGCCGGGGCGCTCGCGCTGCGCCCCCGCCGCGCGCCCCGGGAGCCCGAACCCCGGCGACGCCGACTGCTCCGCATCCTCGGCACCGGTATCGGGCTCACCGTCTTCCAGAGCGCGTACTTCGCCGCGGTCGAGGTCACGGGCCTCGCCGTCGGCACCGTCGTGACGCTCGGCGCCGGGCCCGTCCTCATCGCCGTCGGGGCGCGTGTGCTGCTGGGCGAACGCCTCGGCCGGGGCGGCCTGGCCGCGGTTGCCGGGGCACTGACCGGGCTCGCCGTGCTGGTCCTGGGCGGTGAGGGCGGCGACGTCGTACCGGCCGGGGTGCTGCTCGCGCTGCTGTCCGCCGCCGGGTACGCGGCGATCACCCTGCTCACCCGGTGGCTCGGGCGGGACGGCGGCGGCGGTGACGCGCTGACCACCAGCGCCTGGGCGTTCGGTATCGGAGCGGTGGGCCTGCTGCCCATGGCCCTGGCCGAGGGGCTGGTGCCGCACACCGCCGAGACCGGGCAGGTGCTGTGGCTGATCGTCTACGTGGCGGCGGTCCCCACCGCCCTCGCCTACGCGCTGTACTTCGCCGGAGCGGCCGCCGTCCGGGCGGCCACCGTCTCCGTGATCATGCTCCTGGAGCCGGTGAGCGCCGCCGTCATCGCGGTGACCGTCCTCCGGGAGCGGCTGACGGCGGCCACGGTCCTCGGCACGCTGCTCCTGCTTGCCGCCGTGGCCGGACTGGCCCTCGCCGAGGCGCGCGGCGCGGCGGTCGCCCGCCGGAAGGAGCCCGTGGCGGTGTGACGGGCCCGGCCGGAGCCGGATGGCATCGGCGGAGGCCCCCGCACCCGTGGCGGCCGGCCTCCGTCGTCGTCAGAGCGCTGACAGGTAGTCCGGTACGCCGATGGCCGGGTCCAGGTCGTCCGCCGGGACCGGCGGCGCGTAGCCCCGGGTGAGCGGGACGATGCCGGTCCAGTACGGGAGGGCGCCGTCCTCGGGCTCGTCGTTGGGGCCGCCGGTGCGGACCTTCGCGGACACCTCGTTCAGGTCCAGCCGGATCACCGCGGTCGCGGCCAGCTCCTTGCTGTTGGCGGGGCGGGAGTCCTGGGAGCGGCCGGGCACCACCTGATCCACGATCGCGTCCAGGGCGAGCCGCAGCTCCTCGGGGTCGGTCACCGTCACGGCCGTGCCGTGCACCACCACCGAGCGGTAGTTCATCGAGTGGTGGAAGGCGGACCGGGCCAGCACGAGGGCGTCGACATGGGTGACCGTCAGGCAGACCGGCAGCCCCGGGTCCGTGCTCTTCGCCGCACGCAGCGGTCGCGAACCCGTCGAGCCGTGGACGTACAGCCGCTCGCCTATCCGGCCGAAGAGGGTCGGCAGGACGACCGGGGCGCCGTCGCGGACGAAGCCCAGATGGCAGAGGTAGGCCTCGTCGAGGATCGAGTGGACCAGCTCCCGGTCGTAGGAGGCGCGGTCCCTGGACCGGGTGGGGACCGTGCGGTCGGTGGGCAGGTAGGAGGCGGCGACGTCCTGCCCCGCGCCGGCGGGCGTTGCGGTGTGCTGCATTTGCTGAACTCCATTGCACTAGTGCATAATAGTGTTTGTGCTAGGAGAGTATCGGATCAGTGGGCGGCGTGCATCGGAGATTGCCGCCAGCGTCGAGCGCGGGGTCGGCTCCGGAGACCTCCCGCCGGGCCATGTGCTGCCCCCCATGCGGGAGTTGGCCGCGCGTCTGGAGGTCAACCCCAACACCGTGGCGGCCGCCTACCGGACGCTGCGCGAGCGCGGGGTCATCGAGACAGCGGGCCGCCGGGGGAGCCGGGTGCGCGACGCCCCGGCCAGCACCTCGCGCGGCTCCCTGCGGGTCGAGGCGCCGCCGGGCGTCCGGGACCTCGGTGAGGGCAATCCCGATCCGGAGCTGCTGCCCGACCTCGGGTCGGCGCTCGCCGCGGCCGCCGCCGCCGATGCGGAGAGCCGCGGTCTGTACGGGCAGGCCCCCGTGGTCACGGAGTTCGCCGCGTACGCCCGCGCCGTGCTGGACGCCGACGGGGTCCCCGCCGGGCCGGTCGCCGTGACCTCCGGTGCCCTGGACGCGATCGAGCGGGCTCTCGCGGCGCACCTCAGGCCGGGCGACACGGTGGCCGTGGAGGATCCGGGCTGGGGCAGCGTGCTCGACCTCGTACCGGCGCTCGGGCTCCGTGCCGTACCGGTCGGCGTGGACGACTCCGGTCCGCTGGCCGCGGATGTGGAGCGGGCGCTGCGGTCCGGGGCGCGGGCCCTCGTCGTCACGTGCCGGGCGCAGAACCCGACCGGTGCGTCGGTGGACGCCCGGCGCGCCCGGGAACTGCGCGCGGTCCTCGCCCGCCACCCGGACGTGCTGCTGATCGAGGACGACCACGGGCACGCCATCGTCGACCTGCCGCTGCACCCGCTGGCCGGGGCGACGGTCCACTGGGCGTTCATCCGCTCGGCGGCCAAGGCGTACGGCCCGGATCTGCGGGTCGCCACGCTCACCGGGGACGCCGTCACGGTCGACCGGGTGGAGGGGCGGCAGCGGCTCGGGCCCGGCTGGGTCAGCCGGCTGCTCCAGCGAGCCGTGCTCCATCTGTGGACCTCGGGCGCCGTCGACACCCGTACGGTCGCGCGGTCCTACGGCGACCGGCGGGACGCGCTCATCCAGGCGCTGGCGGACCGGGGTGTCAACGCCCGGGGCCGCAGCGGGATGAACGTGTGGGTGCCCGTGAGCGATGAGACCGGGGCGGTCGCCCGGCTGCTCCACGCGGGCTGGGCGGCGGCCCCGGGGGCCCGCTTCCGGCTGGACACCCCCCAGGCGGTCCGGCTCACCGTCTCCCCGCTGACCGCGGCGGACATCGGCCCCCTGGCGGACGCGGTGGCCGCTGCCGCGGGGCCCGCGCGGCCGGTCAGCTACGGCTGAGGCGGGCGGGGGCCGCGACCGGAGGGCTCGACCGGAGGTGGTCCCGGGGCCGGGGTGGCGGGCAGGCTGCTCTCCGGGGCCGGAGCGGGAGG
>NZ_QWFA01000064.1 GCF_003501885.1 Streptomyces globisporus | reverse complement strand
AGCGCGGACCGCAGCGCACGCCCCCACCCCCGAATTGGTCCCCGAACTCGTCATGGAAGTGGACCTTAAACCGGTCCGTCGCCGACCCTAGCGTCGGCCCCATGAACGCAACCTCTCTGCGCGGGGCCCTCCTCGCGGCCCTCGCGTGTGTGCTGGTGGGGGCATCCTTCACGGCCAACAGCGTCCTCGGCGACTACCCGTTCGCGGGCGGCCAGGCGCTCCGCTACGCCCTCGCAGCGCTGCTGCTCATCCCGTTCCTTCGCCGCGACCCCGACTCCGCGACGGCCCGGCTCCGACGCCTCACCCGCCGCCAGTGGGGGCGGATCGCCCTGCTCGCCGCCGTGGGCATGGTCGGGTTCAACCTGGCGGTCCTGACGGCGGAGCAGACGGCGGAACCGGCTGTTCCGGGCGTCTTCGTGGGCTGTGCGCCGATCGTGGTCGGCGTGCTCGTCCCGCTGCTGGACGGCCGTCGTCCGTCCCGGGTCACGCTGTACGCGGCCGGCCTCGTCGCCGTCGGGGCGTTCACCGTCCAGGGCTGGGGGCGCACCGACCTGGCGGGTGTGCTGTTCTCGGTGGGCGCGCTCGCGGGCGAGGTCGGCTTCGCGGTCCTGGCCGTCCCGGTCCTGCGGCCGCTGGGCCCGAAACTCCTCTCCGCGACGGTCTGCGGCGTCGCGGCCGTCGAGTCGGCGCTGCTCGGGCTGCTGCTGGACGGCGGCTCGTTCCTGCGGGTCCCGACGGGCGGTGAGGCGACGGCCCTGCTGTGGCACTCCTGGTCGGCGCCGGTGTGGCGTACGGCTCCGGCGTCCTCGGGCGGCGTGGGTCCTCCGGCGCGCGGCGGGGGAGGCGCACGCCGGACGTCCCGCGCGACGGCTCAGCGGCTGGTGTCCAGGATGACGCGGGCCACGAGCGCCGGGTCGTCGTTCATCGGAACGTGCCCGCAGCCGGGCAGCCTGACGAGCCGGGCGTCGGGGATGACCCGCTTGGCGCGGACCCCCTGCCGGCGCAGCAGGATTCGGTCGCGGGTGCCCCAGGCGACGGTGACGGGCATGCCCTTCACGTCCTCGCCGAAGAAGGCGCCCCGGCCGACCGCCAGGGTCTGGTGAAAGCCGGTCGCTTCGCGCAGGGCGAGCGTCTCGGCGACGACGGCTTCCGGTGAACGCCTGCCGGGCCGGGCGTAGATGGTGCTGGTGAGGGCCGTCCGGCCCGCCGCACTGCCCGACAGCCGCTCGATCAACGGCACCGGCAGGGCCAGCGCGCTCCGGCGCATCGCCCGCAGGGTGCAGAAGGCGTACCGCCGTTCCGCCTCCGTCCAGAAGCCCGCCGGGGACAGCGCGGTCACCGACCGCACCACCTCGGTGCGGCCGAGCTCCAGCGCGAGCAGCCCGCCCAGTGAGTTCCCGGCCACATGGGGGCGGTCCAGGCCGAGTTCGGCACAGAAGGCGCCGAGGACCGGGCCGACGGTCCCGAGATCGTACGGAACTCCGTCCGGCAGCGCGGGCGAGGTACCGAAGCCGGGCAGGTCGACCGCGATCACGTCACGCTCGGCGGCCAGGATCCGCGTCACGGGGTCCCAGGCCCGCAGATGGTGGCCGATGCCGTGCAGGAGCAGCAACGGTTCGCCCGAGCCGGTCCGTTCGTACGCGACCGAGACCGGACGGGGGCCGTCGGCCGTTGCGACGGTGAAGGAGACCGTGGTGGTCATGCTGCTGCTCCCTGGAGTGGGTAGACATCTCGTCAACAACAATTACCGCCGGGTAGCTTGTAGTTCAAGAGCCCCGGCGATTCCCGCTGGACACCCTGTGGCCCGTGGGCTGGGATGGATCGATGACCGTCGACGTCGCGACCGAGATCTTCGAAGAGCACCGGCCGGTACTCACCGGTGTCGCCTACCGGATGCTCGGCCGCGTCGCCGACGCCGAGGACGTCGTCCAGGAGGCGTGGCTGAGGTGGTCGGCGGCGGTGCGCGAGGACGTCCGGGAGCCGCGGGCCTTCCTGGTGCGGATCACCACCCGGCTGGCCATCGACCGGCTCAGGTACCTGCAGTCGCGCCGGGAGACGTATCCGGGGACCTGGTTGCCGGAGCCGGTGGTCACGGACTTCGGCCCCGCCTCACCGGACACCGCGGAACGCGCCGTCCTCGCCGAATCCGTCTCGATCGCCGTGCTGGTCGTCCTCGAATCGCTCTCGCCGCTGGAGCGTGCGGTGTTCGTGCTCCGGGAGGCCTTCGGATTCCCGTACGCCGAGATCGCCACCGCCCTGGACCGCACCGAGCCGGCCGTCCGGCAGCTCGCGGGCCGCGCCAGGCGTCATGTGGAGGAGCGCAAGCCGCGCTACGACGTCGACCCGGCCGAACGGCGCGACCTCACCGAACGCTTCCTGGCCGCCGCCTCCGGAGGCGGCATCGAGCAGTTGCTCGCCCTGCTGGCCCCGGACGTCCGGCTCGTCAGCGACGGGGGTGGCAAGGCGAAGGCGGCGCGGCGGATCATCGAGACCGCCGACAAGGTCGGCCGCGTCCTCTTCGGGGTGGCGGGCCAACTCGACCCCGACGGGGAGATCCGCGTCATGGAGCTCAATGGCGGACCCGCCGTGGTCTACTTCGCCGGAGGCAAAGCCGATACCGTCTTTCAGATCGAAGTCGGCCAAGGTGTCATTCAATGCGCCTATATCATTCGTAATCCGGACAAGCTGTCCGGATTGCCCGTCGAATAGCCGCGCGCGCCACGGGCCCGCTCGGGCCCCATCCGCCCCACCGGCATGCCGCGTGCCTGGTCGGAGCCCCGCCGTCCGTCGCGATGGCGGGGCTTTGTGCTGCGCTCGCCTCACGGCTCCGCGAACGTCGTGTGAACGCTCTGCGCCAGAGTCCCGTTTCGCTCCGTCACGGAATAAGGATTGGTCTTGACCAAGGGGGTATGCCGTCCTAGGGTCTCCACTTAAGGCAGGAACCTTTAATAAATAACGTCGCGGAAATGGCGCCCGGCGATTGCGGAGGATCAGGGTGGGGACCACGCAGCTGGAATCGGTGCAGGAGCCGAAGTACTGGCACCTCAAGACCGTGCTCAGTGAGGCACTCGACTCGGACTTTGCGGTGGGGGAGATCCTGCCCAACGAGCGGGACCTCGCGGCGCGGTTCGGTGTCGCGCGAGCCACGCTCCGGCAGGCCCTGGAGCAGCTCGAACTCGAAGGCAGGCTGCAGCGCCGCCGTGGTGTCGGGACGACCGTCGCCCCGCCGCGCGTGGGCGTCGCCGTCTCCACCGACCAGCGGGAATGGGCGGACGGCGTCGGTGGCGAGGCCTGGCAGCCGCTCGACAGCACCATGGCCAAGGCCCCGGCGCCGGTGGCCGCCATGCTCGGAACGGACCCCGCCGAGCCGGTCCACGTGGTGCGCCGGATCCGCGACACCCAGGGGCAGGCGGTGGCGGCGGAGCTGCTCTACGTCCCCGCCTCCTCGGTCCCCGACCTCTCCGCCATCGAGGCCCCGTCCGGCCCGGTCCGCGCCCGGAGCGTCCTGCGCGAACTGCACCGGCTCGGCCTGCAGGGCCAGGACCGCTCCGTGGAGCTCGGCTCCGCGCGGGCGGACGACGCCAAGGAACTGGACCGGCTCCCCGGCGCCCCCGTCCTCGTCGTCACCACCCGCTACTTCACCGTGGACGGTACGGCGGCCGTCTCCGTCGCCACCTACCGCGCGGACACCTGCCGGCTCACCTTCGGAGACTCCGGCGCGCTGGAGATCAGCCACGACGACCAGCCGGAGCGCCAGGCCTCCTGACGCCCGCGCCCCGCTCCGTCCCGCGCCCGCCGTTCTCCCCGACGACTCCGGTCCTCGGGAAGAACGGCGGGCGCGCGTCGTTCCGGCCTGCGTCCGCCGCGCGGTCAGCGGCGGGCCGTCACGGCTCCCTCGACGGCGAACAACTCCTCTTCGACATGGTCCAGCGCGAGCCGCAGCGCCCCCGTCGCGACGGCGGCCTCTCCGAGCAGCGACAGCGTCACCCGGGGCGGGCGCAGACAGTAGCGGGCCAGCTCCTTGCGCAGCGGCTCCAGCACCCCGTCCAGTCCGGCGGCCCAGCCGCCGACCACGACCAGTTCCGGGTCGAGTGCCAGTACCAGCGCCGCCACATCGTGCACCAGTCGCTGGAGGAACCGCTCGACCGCTGCCTGGGCCCCCGCGTCGCCCTCCTTGGCCTTGGCGAACACCACGGCCACCGCCTGCTCGTCCAGCGGGTCCAGCGGTGTGTCCGTCGTCGACAGCAGATGCTCCGGCGTCAGCTCCCTGCCGAGCAGGTGCAGTGCGCCGATCTCCCCGGCGGCCCCGCCGAACCCCCGGTGCAGCCGCCCGCCGATCAAGGACCCCGCACCGGGGCTCAGCCCCGCCAGCACGAAGACCACGTCGTCGGACTCGGTGGCCGCACCCTTCCAGTGCTCCGCCACGGCTGCGGCGTTGGCGTCGTTCTCGACGAGTACGGGGCAACGGAACGAACGGCGCAGCCGCTCCCCGAGCGGCAGCCCGGTCCAGTCCGGCAACGCCGTACCCAGCCGCACGGTGCCGTCGGCCTCCACGATCCCGGGACTGCCCACGCCGACCGCGCGCAGACTGCTCCGGGCCACCCCGGTGCGGCGCAGCACATCCGCGATGACGGCCCGGACCTGGTCGAGCCGGTCGTCCGCGCCGGCGGTCTCCGACACCACGCGGGAGCCGGCCCCGATGATCCGCCCGTCCAGCCCCGAGATGAGCGCCGAGACCCGGTGCGGGCCGATCTCCACCCCGAGGAGGTGCCCCGCCTCGGCCCGGAAGCGGAACCTCCGGGCAGGGCGCCCCTGGCGTCGCGCCTCGCTCTCGTCGGGCACGGCCTCGACCACGAGACCCGCTTCGAAGAGCCCCTCGACGACCCCTTCGACCGTCGGCCGGGACAGCCCCGTGATCCGCGTCAGGTCCGTCAGCGTCGGCGAGCCGGCCCCCCTCAGGGCGTGCAGCACTACCGCGGAATTGATCCGCCGCAACAGCGACGGGTCCCCACCGGTCAGCCGGCCCACGGTATGTCCTCCCAGCTCGTGCGCATGTCTGCCGGATCGTACTCGTTGGCCGGGACCCCTGCGACCAGCCGGGGAAGCCGGTATCGAGCCGCAACCCGGTTCGCCCGGAAGCGACGAATCCGGACGACGCGGGTTACGAGCCGGGCCGGTCGGACACGGCCTCCCGGAGCCGGGCGTACTCCTCGGCCATGGTCCGCACCGTCCAGTGGGCGTTGAGGCCGCTGGGGTTGGGGAGGGCCCACACACGGGCGCCGCCGATCGTGCGGTCCTGGGGGCCGATACGGGCCCGGGGCTCGCCGAAGGCCGTGCGGTAGGCGGTGATGCCGACCACCGCGAGCCACTGCGGGGCGAGCCGTTCGACCTTGGCCGTCAGGGCGGCCCCGCCCTCGCGGAACTCCTCCGCGTCCAGTTCGTCCGCCCGGGCCGTGGCCCGCGCCACCACGTTGGTGATCCCGAGCCCGAGGCCGAGCAGCTCGCCCTGCTCCGCCGGACGCAACTGCCGCGGGGTGAAACCGGAACGGTGCAGGACCGGCCAGAACCGGTTCCCCGGGTGGGCGAAGTGGTGGCCCGTCACCGCCGTCGTCAGGCTCGGGTTGATCCCGCAGAAGAGCACGCGCAGACCGCCCGCGGCCACATCGGGGACGATGCGGCCACGGGCGGCGTTCAGCTCTTCCGGCGTCATGCGGCTTCGGGTGTCACGCGGCTTCCGGCATCAGGTGGAGCCGGTCAGAGGATCGAGCCGGGGGTGTATCCCGCGGCCTCGGGGTGCTGCTTGGCGATCTCCTCGATCCGGGCGACCAGCGACGTCACCTGGTCGCCGGCGGCGCCCGTGAACGAGAGCTTGTCGGCCATCAGCTCGTCCAGCTGCGCGCGGTCCAGCGGGATCCGCTCGTCCGCGGCGAGCTTGTCGAGCAGCTCGTTGCGCTCGGCGCCCTGCTCCCGCATCGCGAGGGCGGAGGCGACTGCGTTCTCCTTGATCGCCTCGTGTGCCAGCTCACGGCCGACCCCGGCCCGTACGGCGCCCATCAGGACCTTGGTGGTGGCCAGGAAGGGGAGGTAGCGGTCCAGCTCGCGCGCCACGACCGCGGGGAACGCACCGAACTCGTCCAGCACCGTCAGGAACGTCTCCAGGAGGCCGTCGAACGCGAAGAACGCGTCCGGGAGCGCCACCCTGCGGACCACGGAGCAGGACACGTCGCCCTCGTTCCACTGGTCGCCCGCCAGCTCACCGGTCATCGAGGCGTAGCCGCGCAGGATCACCATCAGCCCGTTGACCCGCTCGCAGGAGCGCGTGTTCATCTTGTGCGGCATCGCGGACGAGCCGACCTGGCCGGGCTTGAAGCCCTCGGTCACCAGCTCGTGGCCCGCCATCAGCCGGATGGTCTTCGCCACCGAGGAGGGCGCCGCGGCCAGCTGCACCAGGGCGGTGACCACGTCGTAGTCGAGCGACCGGGGGTAGACCTGGCCGACCGAGGTGAACGCCTCGGCGAAGCCGAGATGACCGGCGATGCGCTGCTCCAGCTCGGCGAGCTTGCCCGCGTCGCCGCCGAGCAGGTCCAGCATGTCCTGGGCCGTGCCGACCGGGCCCTTGATTCCGCGCAGCGGGTAGCGGGAGAGCAGGTCCTCCAGGCGGCCGTAGGCGACGAGCAGCTCGTCGGCGGCGGTCGCGAAGCGCTTGCCCAGCGTCGTCGCCTGCGCGGCGACGTTGTGCGAGCGTCCGGCGATCACCAGCTCGCGGTACTCCGCCGCGAGCTTGCCGAGCCGGGCGAGCACGGCCACGGTGCGGTCGCGCATCAGCTCCAGCGAGAGGCGGATCTGCAGCTGCTCGACGTTCTCCGTCAGGTCCCGGGAGGTCATGCCCTTGTGGACCTGCTCATGACCGGCGAGGGCGTTGAACTCCTCGATCCGGGCCTTCACGTCGTGCCGGGTGACCTTCTCGCGCTCGGCGATGGAGGCCAGGTCCACCTGGTCGAGCACCCGCTCGTAGTCGGCGAGCGCCGCGTCGGGCACCTCGATCCCGAGGTCCTTCTGAGCGCGCAGCACCGCCAGCCACAGCTGACGCTCCAGCTTCACCTTCTGCTCGGGGGACCAGAGGACGGCCAGCTCCGCGGAGGCGTAGCGGCCGGCCAGGACATTGGGGATGCGAGGCTTCGCAGACACGGCGTTCACGTAAACGGATTCTACTGGCGGTTCGTGCAGGCCAGCGCCGCGCCCCCGTTTGTGGCTTGCTACGAAGGAGGCCGGCTACGAGGGAGCGGGGGAGGTGGCGCGCCGCCACTCCGTCACCGGGCCCGGGGTCTCGGCGTCCGTGGGGGTGATCCAGAAGGCCTTGCCCGTCGCGGCGTCGAACTGGGCGCCCCAGCGTCCGTCGCCGGAGGAGCGGCCGGTGAGCCGTCGTCCGATCCAGGGGGCCAGGTGCTGCCGGGCGAAGCGGATGTCCTCCGCCCGCCGGGCCGCCCAGCGCGGCGGTGCGGCCGCGGGCATCCGTGCACGCCAGTCCAGCTCGGCGGGCAGCCCCAGCGTCTGCCAGACTGCCTCGGCGACGCGCCGGTGGCCCTCGGCGGTGAGGTGGAGCCGGTCGACGTCCCACATCCGGGGGTCGGCGATCGAGGGCGCGGAGTAGAGGTCCACCACCGCGGCGCCGTGCTGCCCGGCCAGATCGTCGATCAGGGCGAACAGCGCCTCCACCCGGGGGCGGAACCGGTCGAACACCGGCCCGCTGCGCCCGGGGCTGCGCATCAGCACCAGCTGTTTGCAGGTCGGCGCCAGACGCTCCACGGCCTCTTCGAGCCGGCCCCTGACCATGCCCATGTCGCACTTCGGGCGCAACGTGTCGTTGAGCCCGCCGACGAGCGTGACCACATCGGCCTGGAGTTCGGCCGCCGCCTTCACCTGCTCGTCGACGATCTGGCCGATGAGCTTCCCGCGTACGGCGAGATTGGCGTACCGGAAACCGGGGGACCGGACCGCGAGCCGGGCGGCGAGGACGTCGGCCCAGCCCCGGTACGTACCGTCGGGGAGCAGGTCGGACATGCCCTCGGTGAACGAGTCGCCGACCGCGACGAGACTGGTGTAGGAGGCATTCAATTCCATGGCCCGATGAGCGTACCGGTCGGTAGGTCGGCAGGCCAGCCGGTCGGCGGGTCAGCGCGATCCCGGCCGTCCGACGAGTTCGCGCAGCACGTCCTCCATCGTGACCATGCCCGCCAGCCGCCCGTCCTCGTCGAGGACCGCCGCCAGGTGGGTGCGGCTGCGGCGCATCGCGGTCAGCGCGTCGTCCAGCGGAGTCGCCGCCCGGACCCGGGCGATCGGCCGCATCGCCGACACCGGGAAGGGAACGTCACGCGGCATCGCGTCCAGGGCGTCCTTCACATGGAGGTAGCCGAGGATGCGCTGTTCGCGGTCCATCACCGGGAAGCGGGAGAACCCGGACTCGGACGAGAGCCGCTCCAGCTCCTCCGGGGTCGTGCCGACCTTGGCGTACAGCACCCGGTCGACCGGCATCACGACGTCCCGCACCGGCCGGCGCCCCAGCTCCAGAGCATGGTGGAGGCGTTGCGCGGAACGGTCGTCGACCAGTCCGGCGTCGCCCGCGTCCTTCACCATCCGGGCCAGTTCGTCGTCCGAGAACGTCGCGGAGACCTCGTCCTTCGTCTCCACCCGCAACAGCTTGAGCAGGGCGTTGGCGAACGCGTTGATCGCGAAGATCACCGGCCGCAGCGCCCGGGCCATCGCGACCAGCGGCGGGCCGAGGAGCAGGGCGCTCCGGGCGGGTTCGGCCAGGGCGATGTTCTTCGGGACCATCTCGCCCAGCAGCATGTGCAGATACGTCGCCACGCTCAGGGCGATGACGAACGACAGCGGGTGCACCAGACCGTGCGGCACCCCGACCGCGTCGAAGGCCGGCTCCAGGAGATGCGCGATGGCCGGTTCGGCGACGATGCCCAGCACCAGGGTGCAGAGCGTGATGCCGAGCTGGGCGGCGGCGAGCAGCGCCGAGACGTGCTCCAGGCCCCAGATGACACTGCGGGCCCGCCGGTTCCCGGCCTCGGCCTCCGGTTCGATCTGGCTGCGGCGCACGGAGATCAGGGCGAATTCGGCGCCGACGAAGAAGGCGTTGGCCACGAGGGTCAGCAGACCGATGAAGAGCTGGAGAACGATCACCGTTCGTCCTCCGTCCGGTCCTCGGACCCCGGCAGCGGGGCGTGCAGCAGGGCCCGCGCGGCCCGGCGGCCCGACGCGTCCACCACATCGATCCGCCAACCCGCCAGCTCGACGCTGTCGTCCACCGTCGGGATCCGTCCGAGCTCGGCGGCGATCAGCCCGGCGAGCGTCTCGTAGGGCCCCTCCGGCACCCGCAGACCGATCCTGCGGAGCTGGTCGGTGCGCGCCGCCCCGTCCGCCGACCACAGGGTGCGGCCGTCGGCGTCCTCACCCGCGGCGGCCAGATCGGGCGTCTCGTGCGGATCGTGCTCGTCGCGGACCTCGCCGACGACTTCCTCCACGATGTCCTCCAGCGTCGCGACCCCGGCCGTACCGCCGTACTCGTCGATCACCACGGCCATGGCGAGCTTGCCGGACAGCCGGTCCAGCAGCGTGTCCACGGTGAGCGTCTCCGGAACGAGCAGCGGCTCGCGCAGCAGTTCCGAGATGCGGGTGCGGGGCCGCCGGTCGGCAGGGATCGCCAGGACGTCCTTGATGTGGGCCACGCCGACCACGGTGTCCAGGCTGCCCCGGTAGACGGGGAAGCGGGACAGACCGGTCGCCCGCGTGGCGTTGGCGACGTCCTCGGCCGTCGCGTGCAGGTCCAGCGCGGTCACCTGGACCCGCGGGGTCATCACGTTCTCCGCCGTCAGCTCCGAGAGGTTCAGGGTGCGGACGAACAGCTCCGCCGTGTCCGCCTCCAGCGCGCCCTCCTTCGCGGAGTGCCGGGCGAGCGCCACCAGCTCCTGCGGGCTGCGGGCGGAGGCGAGCTCCTCGGTCGGCTCCAGACCGAAGCGGCGCACGATCCGGTTGGCGGTGTTGTTCAGGTGGCTGATGAAGGGCCGGAACACCGCCGTGAACCCCCGCTGCGGGGTCGCTACCGCCTTGGCCACGGCCAGCGGGGAGGAGATTGCCCAGTTCTTCGGGACCAGCTCGCCGACCACCATCAGGACCACCGTGGACAGCGCCGTACCGATGACGAGCGCCAGGGTGGACGCGGCGGCGGGATGCAGCCCCGCCGCCTCGACGGGGCCGCGGATCAGCTTGGCGATGGACGGCTCGGAGAGCATGCCGATCACCAGGTTGGTGACGGTGATGCCGAGCTGCGCCCCCGAGAGCTGGAACGTGAGACTCCGGACGGCCTTCAGCGCGCTCGCGGCACCCCGCTCGCCCCGCTCGACAGCCCGTTCGAGTTCGCTGCGCTCCACCGTGGTCAGGGAGAACTCCGCCGCTACGAACGCGCCGCAGGCGACGCAGAGCAGCAGGGCGACGAGCAGCAGAAGCACTTCGGTCATCGGTTCACCTCCGTCCCATGATCGGGCAGGGGCGAGGGGACCGCGCGGTGTCGGAGGTGCATGTCATCGTAGGCGTCTGCCCAGGGCGGCCCCTTCCTACCGCGTCAGTCCGTCAGATGCCTCACCCAGCGGCTCCACTGCGGCTCGGGCTCGTACCCCGCCGAGCGCCAGGCGTGGTGGGCCGAGGTGTTGCGGTCGAGGACCATGGCGTCGGCGCGCCGCCCGCCCAGAGCGGTGAACCGTTCCTCCGCGGCCGCGAGGAGGGCGCTTCCCACGCCCCGGCGCCGCTGGTCCGGATGGACCGCGAGGCGGTAGAGATGGCAGCGCCAGCCGTCGAAGCCCGCGATGACGGTGCCGACCAGTCCCCCCGCCCGCTCGGCCAGGATCAACGCCTCGGGGTCCCGTTCCACCAGGCGGGCGACCCCGTCCCCGTCGTCGCTGATGCTGGTGCCCTCGGCGGCCACCTTCCAGAAGGCGAGGACCTCGTCCAGATCGGCCGGGGTCGCGGACCGTATCGACAGCGAAAGATCGTTCATGGCGGCCATCCCACCATCCTGCGCGCCGGGGCGTCGGTCGCATTCCACAGGGCGGTCGCACGCTCCCCTTGCCGGTGCTAGCGCGACCGCGCTAGCGTGGTCGGGTGCCCAAGACCCAGCTGAACGTCCGAGTGGACGAGGCCACCGCCGAGGCCGCGCGGCAGCGCGCGCTGCAGAGGGGGATGAGCGTGAACCGCTACATAGAGGAACTCGTCCAGCAGGACGCGGGCGAGGTGGGACACACCTTCGTCGAGGCAGCGGCCGACTTCATGAAGCAGTACGAGTCGGTGTTCGCCGAGGAGTTCGGCCCGGAGCGCGAAGGCACCCGTTGAACCTGCGGATCGACCTCTCCTGGCTGCTGATGGTCGCCGAGCACAAGACGCCCGGAGACCCGCAGGTCGTCGACTGGGGCGCGCTCGTCGCCGCCGTGGCCCGGCATGACGCGGAGATCTTCGGCAGCAGCGTCTACAGCGACCCGCACGCACGGGCGGCCGCCCTGTTGCAGCTTCTGCTGCATGTGCCCGCGCTCGAACACTCCAACGCGATGTTCGCCTCGGCCGTCGCGTACGGCTATCTCGTCGCCTCCGGGCTCAAGGTCATCACCTCGCCCGAGCAGGTCCGCGATCTGGCGCTGCTGGTGAAGCAGGGCAAGGCGGACGTACGGGCGATCGCCGACGAGCTTCGCCGGTGGAGCGTGTGAGGCTCAGTCCCCGTTCTCCGTGAACGGCTTGCGGGCCACGCCCAGGACACAGGGCGACGAGGGCATCCGAGGACCCGTCTCCGGGATGCGCAGCCTGCGGTACGTGCCCAGCTCGAAGCCCGCCGCCTCGATCGCGGCCAGGGGGTCCCGAGCCGTGTGACAGCCGCCGAAGAGCAGCGGCCACAGGGTCCGGTCGGCCGCCCGCTGCGCCGTGGCCAGCGCCCGCCCCGGCGCCAGCCCGTGCTCGAAGAACCGCAGTTCACCGCCGGGCCGCAGGACCCGCTTGATCTCGGCGAGCGCCCGGGGCAGATCCCGTACGGTGCACAGGACCAGGGACGCCACCGCCCCGTCGAACGCCTCGCTCTTGACCGGCAGCGCCTCGGCGGCCCCGGGCACCACGTCCACCGGCACCTCGGCGCGCAGGGCGGCACGGACCGCGAGCTGCCGCAGCGAGCGCTCCGGCTCCAGCGCCACGACCTCCGAGACGGCGCCGGGGTAGTGGGCGAAGTTCAGCCCGTTTCCCGCACCGACCTCGATGACCCGGCCGGAGAGCCCCGACAGCAGCTCCTCGCGGTACGCGGCGACGCCGCCCTTCACATCTGCGGCCTCGCTGAACCGGGCGTAGAAGCGGGCGAAGACCGGATGGTGCACGGCGTCCCGGGGGAGCTTCCTGCTGCGCAGCTGCATGACGGACCTCCGTTACGGAGCGGGCGTGAGGCTCCCAGGGGGTGTCCTGCCGATCAGGGCCGGGGCCGCGACGCCCGGCACGGCACCCCCTGGGCCTGTCTCACGATTCTCCCCCGGATCGCCTCCGGATAGCCCCCGGACCGTTCCCGGGCGTCCGGCCCGCGGCCTCAGTGCCCTCCCGGGGCCCAGCTCCCGCCCAGCTCCGGTGCGAGCCACCGCGCCGCGCCCGCCGCGAAGTCCGCGCCCGGCAGCGCACCCGCGCCGGCCGGCACCGCGCCCAGCAGTGGCGCGCCGGCCACCACCGGCAGGTCCTCGATGTTGCACCGGGACGCGAGGTCCGGCTCCGCCGGCATGCTGCCGATCACCACACCCCGGCAGTCGAGCCCCCGGCTCCGCAGCGCCTCCGCCGTCAACGCGGTGGCGTTCAGCGTGCCCAGACCCGCCGGGGCCACCACCAGCACCGGCGCGGACAGCAGCCGGGCCGCGTCCGCGAGGGTGGAGCCCTCGTCGTCGAAACGCACGAGCAGCCCGCCCGCACCCTCCACCAGCACGAGGTCGTGCTCGGTGGCCAGCTTCCGAGCCGCCTCGGCGACCTCGAACGGCCGCACCGGGGCGAGACCTGCCCGCCGGGCCGCCGTGGCCGGGGCCAACGGCTCCGGGAACCGGGCCAGTTCGACCGCCGTCACATGGCTTCCCGCCAGGCGCGCTACCTCGGCCGCGTCGCCCGGCTCCCCGGGGACGAGCCCGGTCTGCGCGGGCTTGAGCACCGCGACCCGGCGATCCCGCGCGGCCGCCGCCACGGCGGCGGTCACCACGGTCTTGCCGATCTCCGTGCCCGTACCGGACACCACCAGAATCATCGACATGTCGCTTCAGCCCTCCCGTGCCGCGGCGCACACGGCCCGGCAGATCCGGGCCACGTCCTCGTCGCCCGTGACGTACGGCGGCATCGTGTAGACGAGATCGCGGAACGGCCGCAGCCACACGCCCTCGCGCACGGCCGCGCGGGTCGCCGCCGCCATGTCCACCTCGTGGTCGAGCTGGACCACCCCGATCGCCCCGAGGACGCGTACGTCCACCACACCCGCGAGGTCCGCGGCGGGAGCGAGCCCGGAGCGCAGCCCCGCGCCGATCCGCGCCACCTCGCCCTCCCAGTCCTGCCCGAGCAGCAGGTCCACCGAGGCCGAGGCCACCGATGCGGCCAGCGGGTTGCCCATGAACGTCGGCCCGTGCGCCAGTACCGGCACCTCGCCGCTGGAGATGCCCTCGGCCACCCGGGTGGTGCACAGCGTCGCCGCCATCGTGAGATACCCGCCGGTCAGCGCCTTGCCGACGCACATGACGTCCGGCGAGATACCGGCATGCCCGGCTGCGAACAGCTTGCCCGTACGCCCGAAACCGGTCGCGATCTCGTCGAGGACCAGCAGGACGTCGTGCTCGTCGCACGCCTCGCGCAGCACCCGCAGATAGGCGGGGGAGTGGAACCGCATCCCGCCGGCCCCCTGCACGACCGGCTCCACGATGACCGCCGCCAACTCCTCGGCGTGCGCGGCGATCAGCTCCCGCAGATGCGTGACGTACCCGGGATCCGGCTCCGCGTCGAAGCCGTCCGGCGGGGCGTCGGCGAAGACCTGCCGGGGAAGGGAGCCCGACCACAGCTCGTGCATCCCGCCCTCCGGATCGCACACCGACATCGGCTGCCAGGTGTCCCCGTGGTAGCCCCCGCGCCAGGTCAGCAGTCGGCGCTTGGCCGGACGGCCCGCCGAACGCCAGAACTGCAGGCACATCTTGACCGCGACCTCGACCGACACCGAACCGGAGTCGGCCAGGAAGACATGCCGGAGCGGCTCCGGAGTGATCTCCACCAGCCGGGTCGCCAGCCGGACGGCGGGCTCGTGCGTGAGCCCGCCGAACATCACATGGCTCATCCGGTCCAGCTGGCCGCGCGCGGCCTCGTTGAGGACCGGGTGGTTGTAGCCGTGCACCGCCGACCACCAGGACGACATGCCGTCCACCAACTCGCGCTGCCCCTCGACGGGTTCGGCGAGCCGAAGCCGCACCCCGGAGGCCGACTCCACGATCAGCGGCTCCTGGCGGCCCGGCATCGGACCGTACGGGTGCCAGACGTGCGCGCGGTCGAGCGCCCGCAGTTCGTCGGGGGCGTACGGCTTCGGCGCGGCGGATCCGGAGTGCGCGTCGGATCCGGGGTGCGCGGCCTGCTGGGGGAGCGGGGCGTACGGCTCAGGCATTGGGGGCGAGATCCGTCCCCGCACCGCGCCGGCGCACCGCCACCAGATCCGTACGCGGCGCGCCGTTCGCCTCCGTACGCCCGGCCGGAACGTCCGCGTCCGCGTCGGCGACCGCCACCGGTTCCTGCTCCCCGTGGCCACCGCACGGCCCGCAGCCGCCCCCGCCCCCGTGCGAACCGCACCCGGCCGGCTCCGCCGATGTACCGCAGCCGTCGGCCAGTGCGTCGGCCCGGTGGCGCGGCAGCGTCGTCGTGCCCGCGCCCTCCACCTCGAAACCGGCGTCCGCGATCATGTCCAGGTCGGCCTGGCCGGCCTGGCCCTCACTCGTCAGATAGTCGCCCAGGAAGATCGAGTTGACCAGGTGCAGCGCCAGCGGCTGCATCGAGCGCAGGTGCACCTCACGGCCGCCCGCGAGGCGCACCTCGACGTCCGGGCAGACGAAGCGGACCATCGCCAGAATGCGCAGGCAGCGCTGCGGGGTGAGGTTCCACTCCTTGGCGAGCGGCGTGCCCTCGAACGGGATCAGGAAGTTCACCGGCACCGAGTCCGGGTCCAGGTCGCGCAGCGCGAACACCACGTCGACCAGGTCCTTGTCGCTCTCGCCCATCCCGGCGATCAGCCCGGAACACGCCGAGAGCCCGGCGGCCTGGGCCTGCTGCACGGTCTCCACCCGGTCCGCGTAGGTGTGGGTGGTCGTGATCGCCCCGTACGTCTCCTCGGACGTGTTCAGGTTGTGGTTGTACGCGTCGGCGCCCGCCGTACGCAGCCGGTCGGCCTGGCCGTCGGAGAGCAGACCGAGGCAGGCGCAGACCTCGATGCCCTCGTTCTCCTCCTTGATGGTCTCGATGGTCCTGGTGACCCGGTCGACGTCCCGGTCGGTGGGGCCGCGGCCGCTCGCCACCAGACAGACCCGCTTCGCGCCGCCCGCCACCCCGGCGGCGGCGGCCCTGGACGCCTCCTCCGGCTTCAGCCAGGTGTACTTGAGGATTCCGGCCTTCGAGCCGAGCCGCTGCGAGCAGTAGGAGCAGTCCTCGGGGCAGAGCCCGGATTTCAGGTTGACCAGATAGTTGAGCTTGACGCGCCGCCCGAACCACTGACGGCGCACCTTCCCGGCGGCGGCCACCACGTCGAGCAGTTCGTCGTCGGAGGTCGCCAGTACGGCGAGCGCTTCTTCGCGGGTCGGCAGTTCGCGCCGCAGCCCCTTGTCCACCAGCGTGTTCAGCAGGTCCATGAAAGATGATCCTGGCCTACGGCACCACCTCCAGCCAAGGAGGAACCAGACAGGAGAGCCGGGCGGGGGTGTGTGTATTGCCACACCCTGACCTGCTGCGCACCCGGCTAGGGTCTGTGGGCTGCCTACAAAGACAGGGACCCGCCCCATGTCCTTCGCCCCGTTCGACTGGATCGACGCCGAGGCCCGCCACCGGGCCGCCGCCGGACTCGTACGCACCCTGCGTCCGCGCGACGCCGAGCCGGAGCTGCTGGACCTCGCGAGCAACGACTACCTGGGCCTCACCCGGCACCCGGAGGCCATCGCCGCCGCGGCCGGCGCCGCGCACCGCTGGGGAGCAGGCGCCACCGGCTCCCGGCTGGTCACCGGCTCCACCGCCCTGCACGCCGAACTCGAACGGGAGCTGGCCGCGTTCTGCGGGTTCGAGGCGGCCCTCGTGTTCTCCTCCGGGTACGCGGCCAACCTCGCCGCGCTGACCGCGCTGTCCGGGCACGGCTCCCTCATCGTCTCCGACGCGGGCAACCACGCCTCGATCGTGGACGGCTGCCGGCTCTCCCGCGCCGAGACCGCCGTCGTCCCCCACGCGGACCCGGACGCGGTCGCCAAGGTGTTCGGGGCGCATGAGGGCCGGGCCCTCGCCGTCACCGACTCGGTCTTCTCCGTCGACGGCGACGCCGCCCCGCTCCCGGCCCTGGCCGAGGTCTGCCGCTCCGCGAACGCCGCCCTGCTGGTCGACGACGCCCACGGCCTCGGCGTCCTGGGCGACGGCGGACGAGGAGCGCTCGCGGCGGCCGGACTGGCGGGCGGTGACGGGACCGTGGCCACCCTCACCCTGTCCAAGTCGCTGGGCAGCCAGGGCGGAGCGGTCCTCGGGCCCGCCCGGGTCATCGACCACCTTGTCAACACGGCCCGGACGTTCATCTTCGACACCGGACTCGCCCCGGCGGCCGTCGGCGGCGCTCTCGGCGCCCTCGGAGTGCTGCGCCGCGAGCCCGAACGGGCCGCCCGCGCCCGGGAGGTGGCCACCGCGCTGTACACGCGGCTCACCGCCGCCGGGCTGGAGGCGGTCCGCCCCGACGCGGCCGTCGTCTCCCTCCGGGCGCCGTCGGCGGACGCGGCGGTGCGCTGGGCGGCCGACTGCCGCACGGCCGGGATGGCGGTGGGCTGCTTTCGCCCGCCGTCGGTTCCGGACGGCATCTCCCGGCTGCGGCTGACCGCGCGCGCCGACCTGACCGAGGAGCAGATCACGACCGCGGTGGCCACGATCGTCGCCACCGCTCCCCGGCAGGCGGACGCCGACGTCAGCTGACGTGCCCCGGACCGGCTCCGCGCCGGCCGAGCCCGTCCACGAAGGTGGTCCAGGCCGCCGCCGAGAACCGCAGCGGCGGCCGGCCCACGTCCTTCGAGTCGCGTACGGCGAGGAGCGCGTCGGCGAGTTGCGCGGTCTCCACGCAGTTGTTCATCCCGGTGGACCGGCTGCTGCGCCGCCACTGCGGGGCGGTCGGCGCCGCGGACGGCGGTGGCGTCGACGGTGGCGGTGCGTCGGGCAGTGCGCATCGGTCTGACATGGCGGCCCCCTCAGCTGCGTCTGAAGCTACGTCCGATCTCGGTGATGAGGTCCAGCGAGCGTTCGGGCGACAGCGCGTGTGACTGCAACGTACGGAAGGCCGAGCTGTACGCCTCAAGGTCTTCTCTCCGCTCCAGATAGAGGCTACTCGTCAAGTGGTCAAGAACGACCACATCCAGATCAGAAATGTTCGGAAAGGAGAAGATGACGAAAGGGCCGGTGAGTCCGACGTACCCGCCGACCGAGAACGGCAGCAACTGCATTTCCACGTGAGGCAGTTGGGCCACCTGGGTCAGATGCTGCAACTGATCCCGCATCACTTCGGGCCCGCCCACCTCACGATGGAGCACCGCCTCGTCCAGCACCGCCGTGAACCGCAGCGGCGGGCTCGCGCGCAGTACCCGCTGGCGGGTCAGCCGGACCTCGACGAGGGAGTCGAGCCGGCCGTCCGGTAACCCGTCCAGCGAAGCGCGGGTCACGGCACGGGCGTACCCGGCGGTCTGGAGCAGCCCCGGCACCACCGAGGTCTCCAGCGTCCGGACCGTACTGGCCTGCGACTCCAGACTGATGAAGTCGCGGTACTGCGGCGGGATCAGCCCCCGGTACGCGTGCCACCAGCCGGATCCACCTCCGCCCGCCGACCCCGCGAGGACTTCGAGCAGGGAGCGCAACTGCGGGTCGCGCACCGCGTAGACGTCCAGCAGTCGTGCCACGTCGGCCGGGGTCACGCCGCTCGCACCGGTCTCGATACGGCTCACCTTCGACTGGTGCCAGCCGAGCAGCCGCGCCGCCTCCCGGCTGGTCATCCCGGAGGCGTGGCGCAGGCTCCGCAGCTCCTCACCGAGCTTGCGCCGCCGGACGACGGGGCCGTGCAGCATGCCGGTCTCCTTCCGCTGTCGGGAGGGGCCGAGCCGTCGCCGGGACCGGCCCGCAGAGGGGCCAGTGTGCCGTCCGTCCACGCCGTACGGGTCCTGAATTCACCGCTTCGAGCGACAGATATATGCATATCTTGGCCGAACCTCGTTACAGGGAGCTGCATCAATGGCAATCTGGCGCGAAGCACAATCCCGGCCGACCGTCGCTCGGCCCGGGGCGGGAAAGGGGCGGTGTCGCCATGGCGGACCATCAGGAAGCAACCGTCACTCTGCCGAGCGATCCGGTCTCGGTCTCCGCGGCCCGCAGACATGTCGCCAGGACCCTGGCCGAATGGGGCCTGCCCGACGACAGCGAGTTCGCCGACACGATCCGGCTGATCGTCTCGGAGCTGGCCACCAACGCCGTGCAGCACACGTTCGGTCAGTCGCCCACCTTCACTGTGGACCTGCGCCTCGAACGCGACGAGGAGCTGTATCTCGGCGTCACGGACAGTCACCCGCGGTGGCCCCAGAAACTGCCCGCCGCCGTGCGGCAGGACAACGGCCGGGGCATGGTCATCATCCGGATGCTGGCCAAGGAACGCGGTGGGCGGCTCCAGGTCACCCCGACCGCGGAGGGCGGCAAGACGGTCTGGATCGCGCTGCCCTGGGTCGTCGCGGTCCAGAGCTGATCCTGTCGTGGCCCGGACCCCGTTGGGCTCGCAGGCCGAAGAGGACCCGGGCTGACCGGCCGGTGCGGACCCCGGAGTACGGGCAGGCGTGGATCAGCCCGCCGGGGTCCGGTTCGGCCCCGGGGCCGTGCCCCCGCGGCCGAAGCCGCTGCGCAGCAGCGCGAGCAGTGTCGCGGCGGCCGCGCTCGACCGGTCACCCCGATGTACCACCGAGATCGTCCGGCGGAACGACGCGGGCTCCAGCCGCCGGACGGACAGCGGGGCCGGCGCCATCGAGGCGACCATCTCCGGCACCACCGCCACCCCGAGCCCCGCACTGACCAGCGCGCACACCAGCGCGTACCCGGGTGATTCGCAGACCACCGCAGGCGTCGCCCCCACCTCGGCGAGCGCGTCCTCGACCCCGCGCCGGGGCGGATGGGTGGGCGCACTGCTGATCAGCGGCCGCCCCGCCAGCTCGCCGACCGGCAGCCGCCCGGTGTCCTCGGCGAGCCGGTGCCCCACCGATGTGACCAGGACCAGCTCCTCGACCAGGAGGGGGTCGACGAGCACGCCCGCCGGCGGCGGCCCGACCGCCCCCGGTTCGTAGGCGTGCGTCAGGGCGAGGTCCACCTCGCCCGCGGCCACGGCGGCGATCCCGCCGGGCGGCTCGTGGTCGGCGACGGCCAGCTCGACCTCGGGGTGGGCCCGCCGGAAGGCGCTCAGGACGGGCGGCAGCAGATGGATCCCGGCCGTCGTGAACGTCCCCACCCGCAGCCGGCCGACCGAGAGCCCGGCCAGCTGCGCCAGCTCGTGCCGCGCCTGGTCCAGTTCGTCCAGCACCCGCCGGGCCCGGCCCGCCAGCAGCTCGCCCGCCGCCGTCAGCCGCGCCCCGCGATGGTGGCGCACCAGCAGCGCCGCCCCCGCCTCCCGCTCCAGCTTGGCCAGCTGCTGCGAGAGCGCGGGCGCGGTGTAGCCGAGGCGGGCGGCGGCCCGGGTGATCGATCCGGCCTCCGCGACCGCCACGAGCGCCGCGAGCCGTGTCGGGTCGTACATGAAAGCGTTCCTTTAGGCAGACCCAGAAGATTGCAAGTACACGCTAAAGGCTCCGCAGGTCCAGGGTGGACCTCATGGACGCACAACTGATCGCCTTCACCGGGGTCGCCGCCGGCATGGTCGCGCTGCCCGGCGCCGACTTCACCGTCGTCGTACGCAACGCCCTGGCCTCGCGCACCGAAGGCCTGGCCTCGGCGGTGGGCGTCGCCGGGGGACTGCTCGTGCACACCGCCCTCGCGGTCGCCGGACTCGCCGCGGTGCTGGTGACGATGCCCGTGCTCTTCCGCACCGTCCAGCTGCTCGGCGGCGCGTACGTCCTCTATCTCGGGCTCAGCACGCTGTACGCGATCCGCCGCCGCCCCGCGCGGGACGGCTCGGGCACGCCTGCGGGTGCACCGGAGGGCGAGCCGGAGCGGCCCGCGCCCAGGGAGTTCGGGCGCGCGCTGCGCCAGGGGTTCCTGACCAACGCGCTCAACCCGAAAGCCCCGGTCCTCTTCCTCAGCCTGTTGCCGCAGTTCGTGCCCGACGGTCAGCCCCCGCTGCCCAGGACCCTGTTGCTCGCGGCCCTGGTCGTGGTGCTGGCGCTGATCTGGTTCCCGGCCGTCGCCCTGCTCGTGGACCGGCTGGGCCGGTGGCTGCGCCGCCCGCGCACCGCCCGCGCCATCGAGGGCGGCAGTGGGGTGGCGCTCACCGGACTGGGACTCGCCCTGGTCACCGGCCCGCTGCTGCGCTGAGGCCGGCGTGCGGCAGGGGTGGTGCCCGCAAGGAAAGAGCGTCCGGTCGGTGGGTCAGCGGACCCGTCCGTACCAGACGCTCTTGGACCAGATTTTCGCCAGTCGCACCACGTCCCCCGATTTGGGGGAGTGCCAGATCTTCCCGGCCCCGGCGTAGATGCCCACGTGGTAGACGCTGCGCCCCGAATGGAAGAAGACGAGGTCGCCGCGTTTGCGCTGCGACTTCGGGATGTGGCGGGTCTTGTTGTACTGCTGCTGTGCCGTGCGGGGAAGCTTCTTGCCGGCCTTCTTGAACGAGTAGAGCGTCAGCCCCGAACAGTCGAAGCGGCTGGGGCCCGCCGCTCCGTACTTGTAGGGAGCCCCCTTCTTCGACGCGGCGACCTTCAGGGCCTTCGTCGAGTGGGCGGTGGCGGCCTCGGCATCGCTCACCAGACCGGGCGCCAGCATCGAGGACGTCACGGCCAGGGTGAGCGCCGAAGCCGTACCGACCCGGGCGAACAGAGACGGGACATGAACCTGCGCAGACATGCGCAACCCTTCGTCAGCCGCCTGTGAAGGATGACCTGTCGGGTTCGGGCTGGCGAAGTTGCCCGGCCGCGTCGCGGCTTCACCCCGAGGGCTTCCCGGTCTCCCGGTCGGCCCGTTGTGCTCGGGTCCTCCACTCCTGCCGATCCACTTCTGTCGACCAGTCATCCGGGCGGCGGCAGGACTCGGCGTCCGCCCGGACCGCCCCGCCGCGGCGGCGGGGGCTTGTCGTCCCAGGGATCTTGACGCACTCCGTGCGGGATTTCCGAGCTGAAACGGCGATTTGTGAGTCTCCTCACCACTGATCCATTCAGGTGGACAGGCCGGATTCGCGCTCGCCGACGAGCCCGGCGCACACCCTCGCACCAGGGACGAAAGGACGCATTTCGAGTACGGGCGGCGCTCCGAACGCAAGTTGGGCCGTCGCTCGCGCGGGTGATCACCTACGCCGAACGAGCGAGGAAAATTGATCGCGGGATCGGGCGTGTCGTGAGGCGGGGGGACCGGTCCGCTCCCGTAAGGCGCTCCCGGTGCGCCGGGTGGGTCAGTTCACTGCGGGTCAGTTCACCGGCGGAGGCATCGCGACCCGGCCCGCCCGCCGCTCCCCGTCCAGGACGCGCAGGGCCCGGGCCAGGGTGGCGGCGTGGAGCCGCGACTCGCCGCGCTCGTGCATCAGGACCAGGGCGTCGCGCAGGGCCGCCGCCCCGGAGGCCAGGGCCTGGGCGGCCCGCAGGGCGCTGTAGGTGTCGCCGCCGTGCGCCGGATTGATCCGGCCCACCTGGTCGAGCACGGCCAGATAGCAGTCGACGAACTCGCCCTCGGCGCGGGTCAGGGCGGGCAGGGGCGGGAACTCGGGTGGCTCCATCGGCGTTTCACCTCGCGTCGTACGGCGCCGGTCGTACGGCGGCCGGGTGGGTCAACGGTTCTCCACGACGTGGTCGACCAGCCCGTGGGCGAGGGCGGCCTTCGCGTCGAGGATGGTGTCGCGCTCGATGTCGGCGGTGATCTGCTCCGCGGTCCGGCCCGTGTGCCGGACCAGCATGGCCGCGAACATCTCGCGGGTGCGCACCAGTTCGCGCGCGTGGATCTCCAGGTCGGACGGCTGGCCCCGCATCGGCTCCTCCAGTGCGGGCTGCTGGATGACTACCCGCGCGCCGGGCAGCGCATGTCGCCGCCCCTGTGCCCCGGCCGCCAGCAGGGCCGCCGCCCAGGAGCCCGCCTGCCCCAGGCAGAAGGTCTCCACCTCGCAGGTGAGGTAGCGCATCGTGTCGTAGACCGCCGCCATCGCCTGGAACGAACCGCCGGGGGAGTTGATGTACAGCGACAGGGGCCGGTCCGGGTCGGCGTGCTCCAGATACATGAGCTGGGCGATGAGGTCGCTCGCGGCGGTGTCGTCGATCGGGCTCCCGAGGAAGACGATCCGCTCGGACAGCAGCTTGGAGTACGGGTCCTGCGTCCGGGGCCCGGTGGCGGTGCGCTCGGTGAACTCGGGAAGGACGTAGCGGGCGGCGGGGCGGATCATGGCGTGCCTCTCTCCTGGAGCTGACCATCCGTCTGGGCGTCCAGCCATCCGTAAAAAATGTACAGGACGTACAGAAGGTTATGATGGTGACTATGGCCTACGAGATTCCGGTGACGCAAGCACGGGCGGAGCTCGCCGAACTGATCAACCGCGTCGTCTACGGCGGCGAACGCGTCGTGGTGACCCGGCACGGCAAGCCGCTCATCGCGCTGGTCTCCGCCGCTGACCTGCAACGACTCGAAGCGGAGGAGGATGCTGCCGAGGAGCAGGTGATCAGCTCGGTCTCCTCGATCAACTCCGCGCCCTCCGCTCAGGGCGAACGGCGCAGGTTCGGCATCGCCGCCGAGCACCGCCCCCACGACGGCAGAGGCGACGGCAACGGCCGGGACGCCTGACGCTCCGACCGGACCGACGTTCCGAGGCCCGCCGGCCGCGACCGCGACAGCACGAAGCCGGGTGCCCCTCCCTGAGGAGGAGCACCCGGCTCGGTTCGTCCGGACCCGTTGCTCAGCCGGTCAGGGCCGGCTCCCGGGCGGGCTCTGCGGGCGTCGACGCGGCGGGCTTCGGCGTCCGTCGGGCGAGCAGCACCGCCGCCAGCCCCAGGGCCGACCACAGCGCGAGCGTCAGGAGGGGCCCGCCCGCCGCGCTCCCGTCGAAGAAGGCGACCGAGCGGAGCAGGGAACCGCCCGCGCCCGGCGGAAGCCACTGGCCGATCGCCCCGACGGGCTCGGGCAGCAGCTGCGGTGCGCTGGTGACGCCGGAGAAGGAGTTGCCCAGCAGGACCATCAACAGGGCGCCGAGCCCGATGCCGCGCTGCCCGAACAGGGCGGCGAGCCCGGCCACCGCCGAACCGATGGCCAGCACGGTGAGCGCGAGCACTCCCGCCTCCGCCCACCAGTCGCCCGTGATCACGCCGAGCCAGCTGTGCGTCACGGCCGTGGCGGCGAGCCCCACCAGTGCGGACGCCGCCAGCAGGGTCAACGCGCCGCGCGCCCCGCGCAGCCCCATGAGGGTGACGACGGCTCCGGCCGCCATGCCCGCCAGGGCCAGCGGCAGGACGCTCGCGCCGAGCGCGCTGCCGCGCGGGTCCCCGGGCGGTGCGGCGACCACATCGGTGACCTCGACCCGCGTGCCCTCCGGGGCGGACGCGGTCACGGCCTCGCGCAGCAGCTGGGAGACGACGGGGCTCGCCGCCGACGCGGTGAGCAGGTGCGGCCCCTGCGGGGTGGCGACGACGGCTCCGTATACGACCCGGTCCTCGATCGCGGCGCGGGCGGCGGACTCATCAGCGTAACGGTGCACCTCGAAGGCACCGTCGCGCTGTTCGAGCCGCTGCTCCAGTTGCTCGGCGGCCGGCGCCGCGCCCGCCACGCCGACCGGGAGGTCGCGCGGCGCGATCCGGGCGGCGGGCCAGGCGAAGGCCCAGAGGGCGAGGGCCACCATCAGGGGGATCAGCAGGATCACCGCTACCGCGCGGCGGTTGGGTGCGGTGGACATGAGCGGCCTCGATTCGTGCGACGGGCGGGAACTCAAAAAGAATGATCGTTCGTTTTACGGTGGACTCCCACTGTCGGCAGGCCTCGTTCGATTGTCAAGAAGGAACGTTCGTTTTAGGTTGAGGTCATGGCTCGCGTATCCCAGGAACACCTCGACGCCCGCCGCCGTCAGATCCTCGACGGCGCGGCGCGCTGCTTCGCCCGCAACGGATTCCATGCCACGTCCATGCAGGACGTCCTCAAGGAGGTGGGGCTCTCCGCCGGCGCGGTCTACCGCTACTTCCCTGGCAAGGAGGACATCATCGCGGCCATCACCGAGGAGACCTTCGCCGTCATTCGCGGCGCCTTCGAGGATGCCGCCCGCATGATGCCGCCACCCACCCCGGACGCGCTGCTCGGCCGGGTGCTCGGCGGGGTGCTCTCGGGTCAGGTGCACGGGCTGGAGCGGCGCATCTTCGCCGCGCTCGTGGTCCAGCTCTGGTCCGAGACGCTGCGCGACGGACGGCTCGCCGAACTCCTCGACGAGGGGTATGCGACCATGCGCGTCGCCTGGGGGAAGCTCGTCGACGCCTACCGAACCGCCGGGATCCTGAGCGGCGACGTGCCCGGCGACCATGTCGCGCGAACGATGATCGCGACGGCGCAGGGCTTCATCGTGCAGGAAGCGCTCTTCGGGGACGTACGCCCCGAGGTGCTGGAGGACGGGTTGCGCGGTCTGATGTCCATCACCCCGCAAAAGATCAGTTAACGCAATGGAAAAACTTCCGCCCTAACGTGCAATGCCTGGTCGCGAGGCCGTCGTTCCCGTTCAACGAGTTGTTGAACGGGGATAGGGTCCCGCTGCGTCCGGAGCCAGGAACCGGGCGGAAGACGATGAGGTGGAAGCGTGCAACTGACCCCGCACGAGCAGGAGCGTCTGCTCATCCATGTGGCCGCGGACGTGGCCGAGAAGCGCCGTGCACGCGGGCTGAAGCTGAATCACCCCGAGGCCGTCGCCCTGATCACCGCCCATCTGCTGGAAGGTGCCCGGGACGGCCGTACCGTCGGCGAACTCATGGCTTCGGGACGGAAGTTGCTCACCCGGGACGAGGTCATGGAGGGCATCCCCGAGATGCTCCACGACGTCCAGGTCGAGGCGACCTTCCCCGACGGCACGAAGCTCGTCACCGTCCACGACCCGATCGTCTGACGGGGGAGCGCCGATGATTCCCGGAGAGATCCTGTACGGGGACGGGGACATCCCCCTCAACGAGGGGCGGGCGGTCACCCGCCTCACCGTCCTCAACGCCGCCGACCGCCCCGTCCAGATCGGCTCCCACTACCACTTCGCCGAGGCCAACCCCGGCCTGCGCTTCGACCGCGCCGCCGCCCACGGCCTGCGGCTGAACATCCCCGCCGGTACGGCGGTCCGCTTCGAACCCGGCATCCCCGCCGACGTCGAACTCGTCCCCCTCACCGGCCGCCGCGTCGTCCCCGGCCTGCGCGGCGAAACCGGAGGTGCCCTCGATGCCTGACCTCAAGCGAGCGGTGTACGCCGACCTGTTCGGGCCCACCACCGGCGACCGGATCCGGCTCGCCGACACCGATCTGCTCGTCGAGATCGAGGAGGACCGCTCCGGCGGCCCCGGAAACGCGGGCGACGAGGCGGTGTTCGGCGGCGGCAAGGTGATCCGCGAGTCCATGGGCCAGGCCCGCACCACCCGGGCCGAGGGCGCGCCCGACACCGTCATCACCGGCGCGGTCGTCATCGACCACTGGGGCATCGTCAAGGCCGACATCGGCATCCGGGACGGCCGGATCACCGGCATCGGCAAGGCCGGCAACCCGGACACCATGGACGGCGTCCACCCCGACCTGGTGATCGGCCCGGAGACCGAGGTCATCGCCGGTAACGGGAAGCTGCTCACGGCCGGGGCGGTCGACGCCCACGTCCACTTCATCTCGCCCACCCTGATCGACCAGGCGCTGTCCAGCGGCATCACCACCCTCGTCGGCGGCGGCACCGGCCCCGCCGAAGGCACCAAGGCCACCACCGTGACCCCCGGCCCCTGGCATCTGGCCCGGATGTTCGAGGCGCTGGAGACCTTCCCCGTCAACATCGGGCTGCTCGGCAAGGGCAACACGATGTCGCAGGACGCCATGTACTCCCAACTGCGCGGCGGGGCACTGGGATTCAAGATCCACGAGGACTGGGGCGCCACGCCCGCCGTCATCGACGCCTGTCTCACCGTCTGCGAGCGGACCGGCGCGCAACTCGCCATCCACACGGACACCCTCAACGAGGCCGGGTTCGTCGCCGACACCCTCGCCGCCATCGCCGGCCGGACGATCCACGCGTACCACACCGAAGGGGCGGGCGGCGGACACGCGCCCGACATCATCAGCGTGGTCTCCGAGCCGTACGTCCTGCCCAGCTCGACCAACCCCACCCGGCCGCACACCGTCAACACCATCGAGGAACACCTCGACATGCTGATGGTCTGCCACCACCTCAACCCCGCCGTCCCCGAGGACCTGGCGTTCGCCGAGTCCCGGATCCGGCCCTCCACCATCGCGGCCGAGGACATCCTCCACGACCTCGGCGCCATCTCGATCATCTCCTCGGACTCCCAGGCCATGGGGCGTATCGGCGAGGTGATCCTGCGGACCTGGCAGACCGCCCATGTGATGAAGAAGCGGCGCGGAGCCCTGCCCGGGGACGGCCGGGCCGACAACCACCGGGTCCGTCGGTATGTCGCCAAATACACCATCAACCCGGCCGTCGCCCAGGGCATGGGCGGCGAGATCGGCTCCGTGGAGACCGGCAAGCTCGCCGACCTCGTGCTCTGGGACCCGGCGTTCTTCGGCGTGAAGCCGCAGACCGTCATCAAGGGCGGCCAGATCGCGTACGCGCAGATGGGCGACGCCAACGCCTCCATCCCGACGCCCCAGCCGGTGATGCCCCGGCCGATGTTCGGCGCGCTGGGCCGGGCGGCGGCCCGGGGGTCGTTCAACTTCGTCTCCGTCGCAGCCATCGAGGACGGGCTGCCCGAACGGCTCGCCCTGGAGAAGCAGTTCGTGCCGATCACCAGCACCCGGGGGCTCACCAAGGCGGACATGCGGGAGAACGACGCCGTGCCCCGCGTCGAGGTCGACCCCGACAGCTTCGCCGTCACCATCGACGGCGATCCCGTCGAGCCGGCCCCGGCTGCGGAACTGCCCATGGCTCAGCGCTACTTCCTCTTCTGAGGGACGGCCGTCATGTCACGCGCAGCTCTCCTCGTCCTCGCCGACGGCCGGTTCCCCGCCGGAGGCCATGCCCACTCCGGTGGCGCCGAACCGGCCGTCGCCGAAGGGCGTATCCGGGACGCCGACTCCCTCGCCGCCTTCTGCCGGGGTCGCCTGCACACCGCGGGCCTCACCGCCGCCGCCCTCGCCGCGGCGGCGGCCCACGGCCTCGACCCGCTCGCCCTCGACGAGGCCGCCGACGCCCGTACGCCCTCACCCGCCCTGCGGGCCACCGCCCGGAAGCTGGGCCGGCAGATGATGCGGGCCGCCCGCGCCACCTGGCCCGGCCCCGAACTGGACGCGCTCGCCGCGGCCCGGCCGCGCGGCGCCCACCAGCCCGTCGTCCTCGGGCTCACGGCGCGGTCGGCGGGCCTCGGCCCCGAGGACGCCGCGCACTGTGTCGCCTACGAGACCGTCAGCGGGCCCGCCACCGCCGTCGTCCGGCTCCTCTCCCTCGACCCCTTCCACGCCACCGCCGTCCTCGCCCGGCTCGCTCCCGAGCTGGACACGCCGCCTGGCCGGTCCGCCTCTTCGCCTCGTAGGGGTGCCCGCGCAGGTCGGGGCCGGGCCCGATCCGCCCTGACCTGTACGGACACCTCAGCCACCCCTCCACCACCCCAGGGAGCCCCCATGCACCTCGGCCACACCCACGACGGCCCCGCCGCCGTCAGCGCCGACGCCACCCGCCCCGACGGCACCCGGCGCGCCCTGCGCATCGGCCTCGGCGGCCCCGTCGGCTCCGGCAAGACCGCCACCGTCGCCGCCCTCTGCCGGGAACTGCGCGACCGGCTCTCCATCGCCGTCGTCACCAACGACATCTACACCCGCGAGGACGCCGACTTCCTCCTGAACAACGCCGTCCTGCCGCCCGAGCGGATCCAGGCCGTCGAGACCGGCGCCTGCCCGCACACCGCGATCCGCGACGACATCTCCGCCAACCTCGAAGCGGTCGAGGACCTGGAGGACGCGGTCGGCCCGCTGGACCTGATCCTCGTCGAGTCCGGCGGCGACAACCTCACCGCCACCTTCTCCAAAGGACTGGTCGACGCGCAGATCTTCGTCATCGACGTCGCCGGCGGCGACGACATCCCGCGCAAGGGCGGCCCCGGCGTCACCACCGCCGACCTCAGCGCGGCGAACTCCCCGTCGCCTTCACCTCCCTGACCTCGGCCGAGGGCGTCGGACCGGTCGCCGACTGGGTGCGCGCACAGCTCGCCGCCTGGACCGCGTGAGCGTCCACGCGCGGGCCCGGCTCCGCGCCGAGCCCGACGGGCGGGGCGGAACCGCCCTGCCCGTCCTGGAGAGCGCCGGCCCGCTCGCCCTGCGCCGCACCCGTGCCCCGCACCCCTCGGACGCCCGGGTCACCGTGGTCGGCGCGATGAGCGCCCCGCTGAACGGGGACCGCCTCGTCCTCGAGGCCGAGGTCGCCGACGGCGCACGCCTCACCGTCGACGCGGCGGCGGCCACCGTCGCCCTCCCGGGCCCACGGCCGGACGCCGACCCGTCCACGTACGCGGTGAACCTGACCGTGGGGGAGGGGGCGGCCCTGCACTGGCTCCCCGAACAACTGGTCTCCGCCCACGGCAGCCGCCTGCACCAGACCACCCGGGTCCAACTCGCCCCCACCGCACGCCTCCTGCTGCGCGAGGAGCAGATCCTCGGCCGCCACGGCGAACCCACCGGCGCCCTCACCACCCGCCTCACCGTCCACCGCGCGGGCCGCCCCCTCCTCGACCAGCAACTGACCTACGGCCCCGACGCCCCCGAGGGCTGGGACGGCCCCGCCGTCCTCGCCGGCCACCGGGCCACCGGCCAACTCCTCCTCGCCGACCCGTCCTTCGGTGACGCCCCGCTC
>NZ_QWFA01000063.1 GCF_003501885.1 Streptomyces globisporus | reverse complement strand
CACCCGGCCCGCGCCCTCGGCCCTCACCGGCCCGCCCCCGGAGTCGGCGGGAAGCGGCCTGGAGGCCGTGGTGCAGGCGCAGTTGGCGCTCATGCGCGAGCAGCTCAGCCTGCTCGGCGGTGCTCCCGCCCGGCCCGATCGCCCCGCAGGGACGGACACCGACGCTTCCGCCGGGGCGGTCGCGCCCACGCGGACCGCGGCCAAGGTCGGCTCGTACCACAACAACATCACGCTGGGCGACGACGGCCTCAATGGGCAACAGGCCCGGTTCCTGGCGGACTTCGTGAAGCGGTACGTGGCGAGGACCCGCCGGTCGAAGGAGTACGCCGACACCTACCGGGGGCGGCTCGCGGACTGGATCGCCTCCCTCAACTTCAACCCGAGCCTGAAGGAGACCGTCTACCCGGTCGTCGCCGACCGCTCCGCCGGCGCGCTGTTCTGGGACCTGGACGGCAACGAGTACATCGACACCGCCATCGGCTACGGCGTACACCTCTTCGGGCACAACCCCGCCTTCGTCGCCGACGCGGTCCGGGCCCAGCTGGACCACGGCTACGAACTCGGTCCGCAGAACCGGCTGGCCGGTGAGGTCGCCGAGACCATCTGCCGGATGACCGGAGCCGAGCGGGTCGCCTTCTCCAACACGGGCACCGAAGCGGTGATGGTGTCGATGCGACTGGCCAGGGCGGTGAGCGGCCGGGACAAGATCCTGCGCTTCACCAACTCCTACCACGGCAGTTCGGACGGGGTGCTCGCCGAGTCGGACGGCACCGCCACCGTCCCGCTGACCATCGGGGTCCCGCAGGGCATGGTGGAGAACACGCTGGTGCGGCCGTACGGAAGTGCCGCCTCCCTGGACTGGCTGCGGGAGAACGGCGCGGAGCTGGCCGCCGTGCTGGTCGAACCCGTGCAGTCCCGCAACCCCGGGCTCCAGCCGGGAGAGTTCCTGCGCGCCCTGCGCGAGATCTGCACCGAGCACGGGATCGCCCTCGTCTTCGACGAGATGATCACCGGCTTCCGGGTCGAACCGGGCGGCGCCCAGGCGCACTTCGGTGTCCGCGCGGACATGGCGCTGTACGGAAAGCTGGTGGCGGGCGGGCTGCCGATCGGCATCGTCGCCGGCCGGAGCGCGTACCTCGACGCCGTGGACGGTGGGGCGTGGGCGGACAGCGACGACTCCCAGCCGGCCGTGCCGACCACCTTCTTCGCCGGGACCTTCTGCAAGCACCCGCTGGCGATGGCCGCGTGCAAGGCCGTGCTCGCCCGCCTGGAGCGATCCGGGGCCGAGACGCTGGCCGAACTCAACGCCTTCACCGACGAGTTCGCCCGCCGGGCCAACGCGTACTTCGAGGAGGCCGAAGTGCCGGTCTCCATTGCGCACTTCGCGTCGATGTACAAGTGGGAGCCGGTCACACCGACGGACGTGACGCAGGCGACGCTCACCCAGAACCTGTTCTTCAAGCTCCTCAACCACCACGGCGTGTACGTCTGGGAGCGCCGGACGGCCATGTTCTCCACCGCGCACACCCGGGAGCACCAGGACCGCATCCTCTCCGCGATCCGCACCAGTGTGGAGGAGCTGCGCGCGGGCGGATTCGCGTTCCGTCGGCGGGCGGGCGCGGCCGTGTCCCCCTCCCCCGGGCCGACGACGGCGGGGACGGCGCCCGTACCCGCCGTGGCCACCGCCCCGCAGGGGCTCACGGACGTCACCTCGCTGGAGCAGCGGGTCTACCTCCTGTCCCGGATGCGCGGCGGCAACGAGCCGTACCAGATCGTCTTCGGCCTGCGTCTGGAAGGCCCTCTCGACCTGGACGCACTGGCCGCCGCCTTCCTGGCGATCGGCCGCAAGCACCCCAACCTCCGGCGGTACTACGAGGTTTCGCCGAGCGGCGTCAGGGCCAGGACCGCGCCCGAGGTCAGCCCCGAGTTCCACTTCTTCGACCGGGCCCAGGACCCCTCGCCGGCCATCGACGACGTCCTCGCCGTGATGAACGCGCCGATGGACCTGGCCAGGCCGCCGCTCTGGCGCTACGGCGTCGTCGCCCAACCCGACGGAACCCACCTGCTGGTGGTCTCCTTCCACCACATCGCCGTCGACGGCCGGTCCATCGAGATCATCTTCGACGACCTGTCGGAGTACCTGACGCGGGGCGGGCTGCGGAACGCGGAGCACTCCGACGACTACTCCGTCTTCGTACGCGCCCTCGCGGGTGCGGCGGAGCGGCCCGAGTACGCGGAGCACCGGCGCTGGTGGCGGGAGCAGTTCGCGACCCTTCCCCAGCCGCTGAGCCTCCCTACGGACTCCCCCGCACCCGAGGTCAACGACTTCGCGGGACGGCGCCACTACTTCCGCGTCGACCCCGAACTGCACCGGGCCGCCAGCGCCGTGATGCGCAAGGAGCGCACGACGCCGTCCGTCTTCTACCTGACGCTGTGGTCGCTGCTGCTCGCCAAGGTCACCGGCGACGACGACCTGTGCGTCGGCGTGCCGATGGACCAGCGCATGCTGGGGTCCTTCGAGCAGACGGTCGGGATGTTCGCCGAGTCGCTCCCCCTGCGCATCCGGCCGACCGCCGACACCCCGGTCTCCGCACTGCTGCGGGAGGTCAGGGAGACCAGCCTCGGCGCGATGAGCCACTCGCTGTACCCGTACAGCGTCCTGGTCCAGGACCTCGGGCTGGTGCGGGACCACGGCCGTAACGCCCTGTTCGACACCATGTTCATCTACACGGATGCCCGGACCCGGGCGCGCCGCTTCGGTGAGGCCACCGCCACGACCGTGGACCTCGGCGCACGGGGCTCGATGTTCGCCTTCACCCTGGAGCTGACCGAGCGCGACGGCGGACTGTTCGTCGACCTCAACCATGCGCAGGTGTACGGCGAGGAGCGCGTCGCCCGGCTGATGCACTGGTTCCGGGTGCTGCTGGCCCAGGTCGTGCGGGATCCGCACCGCACGGTCGGCGAGCTCTCGCTGCTCGACGAGGCGGCCGGTGAACGCCTGCTGGCCCTGGGCACCGGACCGGCCGTCAGCGATACGGCCCTGCTGCCCGAGCTGTTCCGTGCGGCGTGCGAGAAGCACACGCGGGAACCGGCGGTACGGTTCCGGGGCGAGGATCTCTCCTACGGGGAACTGGCCGCACGGGTGGAGCGGCATGCCGCTCTGCTGCACCGGCACGGCGTGCGCAGGGGCGACCTGGTGGGGCTGCTGCTGACGCCGTCGCCCGACCTGATCACCCTGATGCTGGCGGTGAACCGGCTCGGCTGCTCCTGGCTGCCGATGGACGTCGCCACACCGCGCAAGCGCCTCGCCGGCTTCGTCGAGACCGCCCGTCCGGCGGTGATCGTCTGCGAGGAGGAGGGCGCGGCCGCGGACCTGGGGGCCACGGTTCTGGTCCTTCCCGGGGACACGGCTCCGCCGGCGGACGGCGGGGCGCCCGCGGCCGACGACACGACCTGCGCGGCCGGTGATCCGGCGTACGTGATCTTCACGTCCGGTTCGACCGGCACGCCCAAGGGCGTCACCGTCACCAACGAGGCCCTCGCCAACTTCCTCCGCGGGATGCCCGACGCACTGCGGTGGGGCACGCGCAAGGCCGTGGCCTGCCTGACCACACCGTCGTTCGACATCCACCTCCTGGAGACGCTGGTGACCCTGGTCAGGGGCGGCACGGTGGTGGTGGCGGACCGGGGCGAGGCCAGGACCCCGGCGGGCATCGCCGAGTTCGTGGTCCGCAACGCGGTCGACTACCTGCAACTGACGCCGACCCGGCTGCGGCTGCTGCACGCCGACCCGGACGCCGCCTTCGAGGCGCTGGACGCCCTGGAGAAGCTCGTCGTCGGCGGCGAGGCGTTCCCCGAGGACCTGCTCGACGGGCTGCGCTCCCACTCCTCACTGGAGGTCTTCAACGTCTACGGTCCGACGGAGACCTGCATCTGGTCCAGCGTCAAGGACCTCACCGGCGACACCGCAGTCAGCATCGGCTCGCCGATCGACAACACCACCCTGTACGTGCTCGACGGGGACCTGCGCATGGTGCCCGAGGGCATGGCGGGGGACCTGTGGATCGGTGGCCTCGGGGTGTCGCCGGGCTACCTCGGCCGGCCCGACCTGAACGACGAGGTCTTCCGCGACGACCCGTACCGTGCGGGGCGGATGTACCGCAGCGGCGACCGGGCCGTCTGGCGGAACGGCGAGATCCACTGCCTGGGCCGGACCGACAACCAGGTCAAGGTCCGCGGCCACCGGATCGAACTGGAGGAGATCGAGCTCGCCGTCACCGCGCACGAGCGGGTCACGGCCGCCGCCGCGGTGGTCGTCGATCTCGCGCCGGGCAACCGGGTGATCCGCGGCTTCTACCAGGCCAAGCCGGGCGAGCCCCTGGCCCAGGAGCATCTGCGGGACTTCCTCGCGGAGCGACTGCCGCACTACATGGTCCCCGCCACCTTCACCGCGGTCGCCGGCATCCCGGTGACCACGAGCGGGAAGGTCGACCGCCCCGCGCTCGCCCAGCTCTTCGTCGAGCAGCCGCCGCAGGACCCGGGAGAGAGAGCCGGGGCCGGCCTGGACCGGGAACTCGTCGCCGCGTGGAAGCGGATCCTCGGGGACGTGCCCCTCGGCCAGGACGACAGCTTCTTCGACCTCGGCGGCAACTCCTTCAGCCTGATCCTGCTGCTCAACGAACTGGACGCGGTCTTCCCCGGGCTGCTGGACGTCAGCGACCTGTTCGCCCATCCCACGCTCGGCCGGCTCCGCTCCCACATCGAGGCCAAGCTGGCCCGGCAGGCGCAGGGCGGGACGACGGCCGACACCGGCGTACGGATTCCCGAGAGCTGGTTCGCGAAGGCGGGCCGGGGTGGCGGCCGGGTCGAGACGACTCTGTCGCCGCGCGTCAGGGAGGGGCTCACCCGGCTGCGCAAGGACGTGGACCGGGACACCGGGGACCTCCTCCTCGCCACCTTCGCCCTCACCCTGGGCAAGGTGCTCGACCAGGACGCCCTCACCCTGTACGTCGTACGCGGCGCGGACACCGTCATCCCGGTCGGCTTCGACTTCGCGGGGAAGGGCGATCTCCGGGAGGTCCTGGACGACGACCGGCACCGGCCCGACGAAGCACACCGGGTCGACCTCGGCGCCTTCACCGCGGGCCGCAACGCCGGCGGGAAGGTCTCCGTCGCCGTCTGCGACAGCGGCCGCACCGACGAGGCCCGTCTGCTGCGCCACTTCGACCTCGTCCTGGGGGTCGACCTTCCGGCCGGCCCGTCGGTCGTGGGCGCCGCACCGTCGGGGCTCGGCATCGGTTTCGCCCGGAAGATCGACTCCGCCGCCGCGGAGCGGCTGCTGAGCGGATACGTACGTCTCCTGGGCGCACTGAGCGAGCCCTCGCAACCGGCCCCCGCGGCCGCCCCGGCAGGCCCGGCATCAGGCCCGTCGCCCGCATCCAAGAAGTCCAGGAAGAAGGACAACTCGTGAACGACCTCGTGATCGTGTTCCCCGGCCAGGGATCCCAGTTCCCCGGCATGGGCAAGACCTGGTTCGACGCGCACCAGAGCGTCAGGGACCGCTTCCGGCAGGCCTCCGACATCCTCGGCCACTCCCTGGAGGACCTCTGCTTCACCGCGCCTCCCGGCGAGTTGACGAAGACCGTGAACGCGCAGGTCGCGCTGTTGGTTCTCGGTCACTCGATGTACGAGGTGCTGAACGCCGAGCGCACCCCGCCGGTGTCCGCCATGGCGGGGCACAGCCTGGGCGAGATCACCGCCCTGCTCGCCGCGGGCGCGCTGTCCTTCGAGGACGCGGTGCGCCTGGTCAAGGTGCGCGGCGAGGCCATGCAGCTCTGTGCGGAGGAGAACGGCGCCGGGATGGTCGCCGTCCTCGGCACGCCCGTCGCCGAAGTGGAGAAGTTCGTCGCGGAGTTCAACGCGGCCGGCGAGGGCGCGGCCCGCACCGTGCAGGTCTCGAACTACAACGCCGAGCGGCAGACCGTGCTGTCGGGCGCGCTGGACGACCTCAAGGACGTGACCGCCCATCTGGAGGAGCGCGGCTGCAAGGTCGCCCGTCTGAACGTGGGCGGCGCGTTCCACAGCACGTTCATGGCGAACGCCGTCCCCGCGTACGTACGGGCCATCGAGTCGATCGAGTTCTCGCAGCCCACCGTGCCGGTGTACAGCACGGTCACCGGCCGGATGTACACCGGCGTACAGGAGATCAAGGACGCCCTGTCCGTCCAGCTCACGGGCCCGGTGCGGTGGAGCACCGTCGTCTCCGCGCTGGCGGACCGGGAGGTCGCCCTGTGGCTGGAGGTCGGCCCCAAGCAGGTCCTCACGAAGCTGCTGCGGGATGCCGTGGACGGCGGTGCGGTGCACAGCCTCGACACGGAACCCGACGAGGCGTACGCGGCCCTCGACGCGCTCGTCGAGCGCAAGCGGCGTGAACCCGGCCTGGTCGGCCTCTGCCTCGGGGCCGCCGCCGCGACGCGCAACCGCAACTTCGACGAGCAGCAGTACAACGACGGCGTGGTCCTGCCGTACCGGCAGCTCCAGGAGCTGGGGCAGGTGGACAAGGACGCTGTCTCCGACGCGCAGAAGACCGCCGCCCTGGACCTCCTGACCACGATCATGACGACCAAGCAGGTCCCCGGGACGGAGCAGCGGGAGCGGATCGCCGCGCTGTTGGCCCGCACCGGCGACACCCACCTGCGCACGGCCACGGTCGCGGGGGTGCCGGCCGGATGAAGCCCCTGCTGGGATTCGACGATGTCGACCTGTCGCCCCTGCCCGACGACTCCGAAGCCCTGATCACCCGCGCGGCGCCCGAGCGTGCCGACGGCCCCGTCGCCATCATCGGCATGAGCGGACGCGCGGGCGCGGCGGCGGACCTCGACCAGTTCTGGGCGATGCTCCTGCGTGGCGAGGAGGCCGGCACCGGTCTCTCCGCCGAACGGCGTGCCGACGTCGAGGCGTACCTCACCGCCCGGGGAGCAGCCACTCCCGTGGCGCCCGAGCGGTACATGAAGGGGACGCGGCTGCCCTCGGTGGCCGAGTTCGACCACCGCTTCTTCTCCCTGTCCCCGCAGGAGGCCAAGACCATCGACCCGAACCAGCGCATCTTCCTGGAGACGGCGTGGGCCGCCCTGGAGGACGCCGGTTATCTGAACAAGGAGATCCGGGGCGAGCGGGTCGGCGTCTACACCGGGATGTCGGCGGACTTCGGCGAGGACTACCGGGCGGTGATCCAGGCCGTCGCACCGGACGCACCGGAGGTCTCCGTGGCGGGCAACGTCAAGTCCATCATCGGGAGCAGGCTCTCCTACCTGCTCGATCTCAAGGGCCCCTCGCTGCTCATCGACACGGCCTGCTCGTCCGGCCTGGTGGCCGCGTACACGGCCTTCCGGGCCGTGCAGAGCGGCGAGTGCACGATGGCGGTGGTCGGGGCGGCCAACACGGACCTGCTGCCGGTCACGGCCGACGCCTCCGGCATCGGGTTCAAGGACATCCAGGACACCTCGTCGTCGGACGGCCGCACCCGGACCTTCGACCGCGCGAGCGAGGGCACCCGCCCCGCCGAGGGGTGCTTCGTCTTCGTGCTCAAGGCCCTGGACCTCGCGGAGCGGGACGGCGACCACATCCACGCCGTCGTCCTGGGCGGCGCGGTCAACCAGGACGGCGCGTCCAACGGCCTCACCGCCCCGAACGCGGACGCCCAGGCCGACCTGATCGAGGCGGCCCTGAACGACGCCGGGGTCGGCGCGGAGCAGATCGGCTACATCGAGGCGCACGGCACCGCCACCCGGCTCGGCGACCCCATCGAGGTCAGCGGGATCACCCGGGCCTTCGCCAGGCAGACGGCCCGCAAGCAGTTCTGCGCCATCGGCACCGTCAAGACCAACATCGGGCACATGGACAATGCCTCCGGTCTGGCCGGGCTGGCCAAGCTGGTCCTGTCCATGAAGCACCGGACCCTGCCCGCCAGCCTCCATTTCGAGGAGCCGAACCCGAACATCACCTTCCCGCAGACCCCGCTGTACGTGAACGACACCACGGCGGTGTGGACCGACGACCCGGGGAAGACCCTGTACGCGGGGATCAACAGCTTCGGGCTGAGCGGCACCAACTGCCATCTGGTGGTGCGCAGTCCGGACCCGGCCCCCGAACGGAACCGGGCGGAGGGGGCGGCGCCGAAGTGCCTGTTGCTGCCGCTGAGCGCCCGTGACGCGGCGGGCCTGCGACGGCTCGTGGAGCGCTACCGCTCCTTCCTGGCGGCGCACGGGGACGTGGACCTCGCCGACCTCGCGTACACCGCGTCGGTCGGCCGCCTGCACCACCAGGCACGCGCCGCGTTCACCTTCGCCTCCCGTGCCGAACTGGCCGAACTGCTCGGTCGCTTCCCCACGGTGCCGGCGTCCGCCGACGACCCGGACCTCTCCGGGGACGCACCCTCCGACCTCGTCCACGGAGAGTTCCGCGCGGTCCTGGAGCGGTCGGCCACCACCGGCCCCGGCGCACTCACCGAGGCCGAACGCGCCCTGCTGAGCGACCGCGCCGGCGAGCTGCTCGCGGCGGGAGCGCGGGACCGGGACGCCCTTCGCCGCGTCGCCGCCCTGTACGTGCGGGGCGCCGACGTCGACTGGGCCTCCACCGCCCCCGCGGACGCCCGGCGGATCCCTCTTCCCACCCATCCCTTCGAGCGCACCCGGTGCTGGGTCGAGTCCGGTCACCGCCGCCCCGCCGGGCTGACCGGGGACGCCGCACTCCTGCGCTCCTGGGACCGGGACGTCCTGGTGTCACGGATCGGTCCGGACACGATGTGGGAGCTGGCCGAGCACCGGATCCAGGGCGTCAGTGTGCTGCCCGGCACCGGTCTGGTGGAGATGATCGTGGAGACCCTGCAACGGCTGGGCCGCGGCACGGCGACGACGCTGCGCAACATCCGCTTCGAGCTGCCCCTCGCCGTTCCCGACGGCACCCTGGCCGAGGTGCACGTCGTCGTCGAGACCGGCGACGACAGCGGCCGGATCACCGTCGCGACCCGGCAGCCGGACGGCGCGTGGGTGCGCAACGCCACCGCCGAGGTGCTGGACTCCCCGGTGTCCCCCGCCACGTACGACATCGAGAACGTACGCGGCCGGATGACCCGTGACCTCGTCCTCGACGACGACGTGGACCGGGCCAACGGCCTGATCATCGGCGAACGGTGGACCGGCAGCGTGCTGTACGGCCTGGCGGACGACGACGGGACCGAACTCCTCTACGCGCACGAACTGCCCGCCGCCTACCGGGACGAGGCCCACGACTACGTGCTCCATCCGGCCCTGCTGGACGCGCTCATCAACGCGCCCAACACCGTCTACGAGGAGGACCGGCTCTACCTGCCCTTCTCGTACGGCCGGCTCACCCTCCACCGCCCCTTGCCCCCACGGGTGTTCACCCACTTCCGCAAACGGCCCGAGTCCCTGCCCGGCCAGCTGTACGTCTTCGACGTGTGCGTGGTCGACCCGGAGGGGCACGTCGTGCTGACCGTGGACAACTACTGCATCAAGTCGGCGGCCGGACTCGACCTGACACAGGGCACGGAGTACGGCTGGGTCCCCTCGTACCGGCGGACGACCACGGCGCCCGCCCCGGCCCCGGGGCGGGGAACCGTCCTGCTCGCGGGGGGTTTCGGCGACGCCCTGGAGGCCCTGACCAAGGAGCTCCGGGCTGCCGGGCACGACGTGGTCCACGTGCCCGACGCCGGGGATCCGGTCGCCGTCGACCGGCTGGGCGGCAACCGCGCCTTCGCCTTCGGTCTGCTCGGCGGCGCCCCGGCCGACCCGGCCGCCCCGCTCGCCGACCGGACCGTCGGGCCGGTCGAGGACGTCCTCGCCCTGCTCGGAGCCGTTTCGGAGCACCGGTGCACCTTCGACGAGGGCCTGCTGGTGCTGACCCGCAACGCCTTCGCGGTGACGGGCCGGGAGAGCACCGTCGACCCGGGCCAGGCCGGGGTGGCGGGACTGGCCCGCGTCGCGGCCCTGGAGTACCAGGGTCTGGCGATCCGCTGCCTCGACGGCGACGAGCACACGGGGCCCGCCCGGGTGCTCGCCGAGGCCCGCGCCGCCGACCGGCCGGCGTTCCTGCTGGACCGCGAGGGGCAGAGTTACGAGCCCCATCTCGCGAAGTCGCCGGTTCCGCTGCGGCCCGAGGGCGAACTGCCTCTGCCGGCCGACGGCGTGATCGTCGTCTCGGGCGGCACCGGCGGTCTCGGCACCGCGGTGGCACGGCAGTTGGCCCGCCAGGGCGCCCGCAGGCTCGTCCTGCTGGGCTCGCCCGTCGCGGACCCGGCCCGCGAGCCCCACCTGGACGGCGTCCACGCGGAGATCGCCGCCGAGGTCGAGCACTTCGAGATCGTGCGGCTGGCCCTGGAGGACAGGGAGTCGGTCGAGCAGGCGGTAGGGGACATCCGTGCCCGGCACGGCAGGATCTCCGCCGTCCTCCACCTCGCCGGGCGTCCGGGCATCGGCTTCCTGCACACCAAGAGCACCGAGGCGTTCCGTGACGTCTACCGGCCGAAGGCCCTGGGCGGCGTGCACCTGCACGAGGCCACCCTCGCCGACGACCTGGAACACTTCGTGGTGTTCTCCAGCATCGCCGCCCTCGAACCGACCGCCGGACAGGCCGACTACACCGCCGCCAACGCGGCCCTGGACAGCCTGGCCCAGCTCCGGGACCGCACCGGGGCGCCCTCGCTCAGCATCCAGTGGCCGGCCTGGCGCGAGACCGGCATGGCGATGCGGCTGGACGCGGTGGACGAGGACGAGGTCTTCCCGCCGCTGGACACCGCCGAGGCCGTCGATCTGCTCGCGGCCCTGATGTCCCGCCCGGACCGTCCGACCGTTCTCATGCCCGGCACGATGCGCGCTCCCGCCGCCGGGAGCGGGGCGGACCGCGTCCGCGCCGCGGCGCCCGGGGGCGGCCGCGAGGTCGTGCTGCACGGCATGGAGCATGTCGGCGAGATCGAACGGAGCGTCGCCGAGATCTGGGCGGCGACTCTGGACGTCCCCGAGGTCGACGCCTACGACGATTTCGGGGAACTCGGCGGGAACTCCCTGCTGATCGCGCAGATGTCGAAGCTCTACGACGCACGCTATCCGGGCCTCATGGACGTCGTGGACCTGTTCCGGTACACGTCCGTCGCGGCGCAGGCGGCCCACCTCAAGGAAAAGCTCGGAATCACCCCGGCCGAGGCAGCCGAAGCAGTTGCCGATGCGCCCGTCCCGGCTGCGGACGACGGTGAGATCGACCGGCTGCTCGACCTTGCCGAGCAAGGCGTGGTCTCCACCGAAAGTTCCCCCGGCCTCATTCAGGAATCGGAAGTCACATGGAAAATGTGAAGGCATTCATTCTCTCGCAGGTCGCCAACCGGCAGCTGGGCAGGGAAGACGCCAAGAAGCTGCTGCTGGAGCTCTCGGCCACCCACGTGCAGCAGGACATCGCCGTCATCGGGCTGGCAGGCCGGTTCGCCGCCGCGCCGAACGTCGACCGGTTCTGGGAATACCTGAGCGTCGGGCACCACTGCATCCGGGACTTTCCGCAGGCGCGGAAGACCGAGATGCTCGAAATGCTGCGGAACCCCTATTACACGGAGCTGATCCTCGGCGCGCCGATAGCCGAGTCCGACATCGACCGGATGCACGCCCCGAGCGGATATCTGGACCGGATCGACCAGTTCGACGCCCGCTTCTTCGGCATACCGCCGCTCGAAGCCGACTACATGGACCCGCACCAGCGGATCGCCCTGGAGGTGGCCCAGGAGGCGCTGGAGAACGCCGGTTACGGCGGCGACAGCGTCCGGGGTTCGAGGACCGGCGTCTTCCTCGGCAGGGACCAGACGAACCACTCGTACTACCGGATGCTCTCGGAGAACCACCCGATGCAGCTGGCGGGCTCCTGGGAAGGGCTGGTGGCCAGCCGGATCTCCTACCAGCTCGACCTCAAGGGCCCCTCGCTGATGACCGACACCGCCTGCTCGGCGGGGGCGGTCTGCATCCACCAGGCGATCCAGTCACTGCTGCTGGGCGAGTGCGACATGGCGCTGGCCGGCGGTATCAACCTCTCCCAGGGCGGCGAGGTGAAGGCCGAGTTCCTGGCCAGCATGTCGTTGGGCAGCGTCGAGTCCCACGACGACCTCGTCCGCACCTTCGACGCCGAAGCCAACGGAACGCTGTGGGGCGAGGGCGCGGGCATCGTCCTGCTGAAGCCGCTGCGCCGCGCGCTGGCCGACCGCGACCACATCCGGGCGGTCATCAAGTCCTCGGCCGTCAACAACGACGGGGCCTCCACCAGCATCACCGCCCCCGACGCGCTGATGCAGGAGAAGGTGATCCTCGACGCGTGGGCCAAGGCGGACATCGACCCCGAGACGCTGTCCTACGTGGAGGCGCACGGCACCGGCACGGTGCTCGGCGACCCGATCGAGATCAAGGGCCTCACCAACGCGTTCCGCAAGCACACCTCCCGCAAGCAGTTCTGCGGCATCGGCTCGCTCAAGACGACGGCGGGCCACCTGGTGGCGGCGTCCGGCGCGGCGTCCATCGCCAAGGTGGTGAAGTCCCTGGAGACCGCCACCCTCGCCCCGTCGGCCAACTTCAGCGTGCCCAACCCGTTCATCGACTTCACCAACAGCCCGCTGTACGTCAACGACCGGCTCACGCACTGGGAGAGCGGGGGCGGCCCCCGTCGCGCCGGGATCAGCTCCTTCGGCTTCATCAGGACCAACTGCCACATGGTCCTCGAAGAGGCTCCGAAGTACGCGAGCGAGCCCGCCCGCCGCAGCCGCTACCCCTTCACCCTCAGCGCGATGTCCGAAGCCGCCCTCGGTGAACTCCTCGACCGTTACGCGCAGATGCTCGCCGGCGAGTGCCCCTGGTCGCTCGCCGACATCTGCTACACCTCCTCGCTCGGCCGGGGCCACTACGAGCACCGGGTCCTGATCGTCGCGTCGGACAAGGCGGAACTCGCCCAGTCGCTCGACCGGCTGCGCCGTCACGGTCCCGGGACCGACGAGCAGCGGGGCGTCTTCCACGGCGTGCACGCCGTCGTCAGCGACAAGAAGACCTCGCGGGAGCCGGGCGACCTCACCGCCCGGGAGGCCCGACGCCTGTCGGACGAGGCGGACGCCGCCCTCGCCGAGCACCGTGCACACGGCGAACCGGCCACTCTGGCAGCCGCCGCCACCGCCTATGTCCGGGGCGCGACCGTCGACTTCGGCCGTCTCTACACGGACGAGGCCCGCCGCCGGGTGCCCCTGCCCACATATCCCTTCGAGCGCACCCGCCACTGGGCCAAGCCGATGAAGACGCAGGTCCGGGGCTTCGGCCGCGGTCCGGAGCATCCGCTGCTCGGTGTCGAGACCACCCGTACCGCCGACTCGGCGGTCTTCGAGAACTCCCTGTCCGCACAGACCCACTGGGTGCTCGCCGACCACCGCATCGACCACCGTCCGGTGGTCCCGGGCACGACCTACCTGGAGATGGCCCGCGCCGCCTACGCGGCGGTGGCCGACAGCGGGGCGATGCGCTTCGAGAACGTCTTCTTCCTCACCCCGCTCGCCGTGGAGGAGGGCACGTCCGCCACGGTGCGCACGGTGCTCGACCGCTCCGGGGACGCCTATGCGTTCCGGGTGGAGAGCCGGCGCGGCGACGAGTGGCTCCGGCACGTGGAGGGCCGGGTCGGCGCGCTGGCCGGACCCGTTCCGGAGGCCGCCCCGGACCTCGAAGCGGCCAGGCGCGACGCGACCGAGGTCCTCGACCCGTACCCGGCCGAGACCGACACGGGGGTCTTCCAGTTCGGCCCGCGCTGGGACTCGGTGCGCGCCCTGTGGCGCAACGCGCCCGACGGGCGGGCCACCGCACTGCTGGGGCTCCCGGCCGGCACGGACGACGAGAGCGCGGTCTACGGCCTGCACCCGGCCAAGCTGGACAACGCGGTGAACCTCATCTCGCAGAACAGCGGGCAGACGTTCCTGCCGTACATGTACAAGCGGTTCGAGCTGTACGGGCCCATGCCGGCGACCTTCCACACGACGATCCGCACCGTGCGCGACGACAGCCGCGACGGCGAGACGATCACCTACGACGTGGACCTCACGGGTGCGGACGGGCGGGTCTTCGCCCGGATCACCGATTACACCGTCAAGAAGGTCGACTGGGAGCGCTTCAGCCTGGACGGCCCGCGCCGCTACCTGGAGACCGTCTGGGTCCCCGCTCCCGCGGCCGAACAGCCCACGGCATCCGACGCCGCGGTGTGGGCCGTGCTCGCCTCCGGGACGGAGGAGGGCCGCGCCCTCGTCGCCGAAGTGACCGCCCAGGGCCACCGCGCCGTGCCGGCCTATCTGACCGGGACCACCGACGCCGCGCGGGACTCCTTCGCCCCCGACGACGCCGGAATGAGCCTGCTGTGCGAGCGGCTGCGTTCCGAGGGGGTCCAGGGCATCCTGTTCGCCACCGACCTCACGGCGGACAAGGGCGCCTCCCACGAGGAGCGCCGGGCGCGGGGTGTGGACGCCCTGTTCGCCCTCTACCAGGGCCTGCTGACCCACCGGGTCAAGCCCGCGCTGGGCCTGCGCGTGCTCGGCCGGGACACCTGGGACGTCGGCGTCGGCACTCCGGGGGCCGACCCGTACGCCGCCGCCACGTCGGCGCTCGCGCTGGTGATCGGACAGGAACACCTCGCGGTGGGCGTTCTCGACGCGGGCACCGGAACGGACCTGTCCCGGGCGGTCCGCGAGAGCCTCGGCACGGCAGATCCGCTGCCCAGGGCCCTGCGCGGCTCCGCGACGTACGTCCGGGAACTGCGGCGGGCCGAGACGAACGAGACCCCGGACGACACCCTGTACCGGGACGGGACCTTCCTGATCACGGGCGGCACGGGCGGCCTCGGCCTCGCTCTCGCCCAGGAGATGGCGCGGCAGGGGGCCGCCCGGATCCTGCTGGCCGGCCGCCGTCGGCCGACCGGGGAGGCAGCCGCCCGGATCCGCGAACTGGCCGGCGCGGAGCACGTGCTCTGCGACGTCTCCCGGGCGCAGGAGGTCCGCGAGCTCGGCGACCGGCTCCGCGCCGAGGGCGTGGTGCTCACCGGCGTCGTGCACGCCGCGGGCATCGCGGGCGACGGGTTCCTCGCCACCAAGGAGGCCTCCGTCTTCCGGGACGTACTCGCCGCCAAGGTCGACGGCAGCGTCGCGCTCCTGGAACTGACCCGGCAGCACCGGGATGCGTTCCTGGTGTTCTTCTCGTCGATCACCGCGCTCACCGGCGGGCGCGGGCAGGGCGACTACTGCGCCGCCAACGCCTTCATGGACTCCCTCGCCGCCCGGGCGCGGTCCGAGGGGATCCGGGCGCTGTCGGTCAACTGGCCGTCGTGGACCGAGGTCGGCATGGCCGCCGCCTACGGGCTGGGCACGCACGACGCGCCCTTCGTGGCCGTGTCGGTCGAGCGGGGGCTGTCGTGGCTGGCCCACTTCGTGGCGCACCCGGCATCCGGTGTGGTGCCCTCCGAGGTCAACCCGCCGGTCCTGAAGGACCACCTCGGGGAACTGCCCTTCCGGCTCGGCGCGGAGCTGTCGGCGGCGCTGGAGAACGCCGCCGCGGCGGCGGCGGCCCAGGGCCGCGACGGGGCAGAGGCGCGTCTCACCGGCCAGTCGGACCCGACGCCCACCGAACTGCGGGTGGGCGGGATCTACGGGGCGGTCCTCGGCCTCGCCGAGGTCGACGCGCACACCAGCTTCCAGGACCTGGGCGGCAACTCGCTCGTGACCGCGCAACTGCTCGCGCTGGTCGACGAGGCGTTCCCGGGAGCGGTCGACATCGCCGACCTGTTCTCGTACGCCACGGTCGCCGACCTCGCGGGCTACATCGACGAACAGCTGCCTTCGGCGGACGAGGGCGGGAAGGCCGAGCCGGACGCCCGGGAGAACGCCTCGCTCCTGGAGGCGCTGGACGAGATCGGCGACGCCGAACTGACCAGCCTCTTCGCCGAGTCCGACGTCAGCGGGGGGAACTGATCATGGCGACACCACCGGACGGCACGCAGCCCGACGTCAAGAAGGAACTGCTCAAGTTCCTGCTCCTCCAGGTCAAGGACGACCGTCTGGACGTCGGACGGGCCAAGGAGTTCATCAAGGCGATCGGCACTCCGCAGCAGGTTCACGACGGCGACGAGCCGGTCGCCGTCGTGGGCATGGCCTGCCGCTTCCCCGGAGCACCGGACAAGGAGACCTTCTGGGCCAATCTCCTCGAAGGCCGCGAGCACATCGGGGACTTCCCCAAGGCGCGCGAGGAGGACCTGCGCAGGGTGGACACCACGTCCCGGCTCCGCAGGGGCGGCTACCTGGAGCGGATCGACCTCTTCGACCCCGAGTACTTCGGCATTCCGCCGCAGGTCGCCACGGAGATCGACCCGTACCACCGGAACCTGATGGAGGTCCTGGTCGAGACGGCGGAGGACGCCGGGTACGCCAAGAGCGGGCTGTACGGGGCGAACGTCGGCATCTTCGTCGGCAACGACCACACGCACCGGATGAGCACCTCCTACCTCCAGTTCCTCTCGCAGCGGGACTTCTCCGCCTTCACCGGCTCCTGGTCCGGCATCCTCGCCAGCCGCCTCGCCTACCACCTGAACCTGCGGGGGCCGGCCACCGTCGTGGACACCGGCTGCTCCTCCGGACTGGTCGCCCTGGACACGGCCATGAAGGCCCTGCGGCAGGGCGACTGCGACACGGCGTTCGTCGCGGCCGTCAACCTGCTGCTCGCACCGACGAGCATCGGGGACGGTGCGGAGTCCGGCGACTGCCGGGTGCGGGCCTTCGACAGCGGTGCGGACGGCACCGTGTGGAGCGAGGGCGTGGCCGGGGTGTACATCAAGCCTCTGTCGCGCGCCGTCGCCGACGGCGACCACGTCTACGGCGTGGTCCTCGGCAGCGCCGTCAACAACGACGGACGCAGCAACGGGCTGACCGCCCCCAGCGCCAAGGCGCAGAAGGAACTGCTGGTCAAGGCGTGGAAGCGGGCGGGCATCCCGCCGGAGACGCTGTCCTACATCGAGGCGCACGGCACCGGCACCGCCCTGGGCGACCCCATCGAGATCAAGGGGCTCACCGGTGCGTTCGCCGAGTTCACCTCGAAGAAGCAGTTCTGCGGGCTGGGTTCGGTCAAGACCAACATCGGGCACACGGTCGGCGCGGCCGGCCTGGCATCGCTGATCAAGGTCTTCCTCTGCCTCGACCGGGGGGTCATCCCGGGCTCGCTCCACTTCGACGTTCCCAACGACCTCCTGGACCTCCCGCGGTCCCCCGTCTACGTCCAGGACCGTACGAGCGCCTGGGAGTCCACGACGCCGCGCAGGGCCGGGGTGAGCAGCTTCAGTCTCAGCGGGACCAACTGTCACGTCGTGCTGGAGGAGGCCCCCGCCGCCGCTCCCCGCCCGCAGCCGTCGGGCGGCTTCCTCTTCCCGCTCTCCGCACGCGACGAGGAACTCCTCGCCGAGACCGCGGCACGGCACCTGGCCCACCTGGACCGGAATCCGGAGTACCGCCTCGACGACGTCTGCTTCACCCTCCAGACCGGCCGCGAACACCAGCCGGTGCGGGCGGTCGTCCTCTGCGACAGCCGCGCGGGGCTGCGCGAGGGACTGCGCCGGGTGACACAGGCGTACGAGGAGGGCGGGAGGACCGCCCCGGGCGGCGGGACTCCCCCGATCGAGCGGGACGGGCAGGGCGAGGGGTTCCACGTCCTGCGCGCCCCCGCCGCCACACCGCTCCCGGAGCCGTACCGGCACCTCGCGGACGCGGTCAGCGGCTACTTCGCCGCCCGGCCGCGCCCGTTCGCCTCCCTGCACCAGGACGCGGACGCCCGCCGGGTGCCCCTGCCGCCCCAGCTCTTCCAGCACGTACGGCTGTGGGACGAGAGCACCCGCCCCGCTCTCGTCGACGCCGCCGAGCCGCCGGACGCGGAGGAGCCGAACCCGCTGTCGGAGCCGTCGCGCCTGCACGGCGAGGCGGACCCCGCCCCCGCCCGCCGAACGCTCGCCCGGGTCTGGTCCGACGTCCTGGGCTACCCGGTGGTCCGGGGCACGGACGACTTCTTCGCCCTGGGCGGGGACTCCATCTCCTCGCTGCGCATCACCCAGACCCTCAACGCCGTGTTCGGCCTGGAGATACCTCCCGCCACGCTGCTGGCGGACCGGGTCTTCGACGACTTCGCCGACGCCGTGATCCGGGAGCACGGGCTGACCGACGCCCACGTCCGGTCCGTCCTGGGCGACCCCGGGCTCCTCCCCGCCGCACCGGACGTCCCCGCGGCTCCGGAGCCGGAGGCGTACGAACTGCCCCTCACCGCCGCCCAGCGCAGCGTGTTCTTCGCGAGCCGCCGCGACGAGGAGTCGGTGGCCTACAACGAGGGCGGTCTCGTGGTGCGCCGCGACAGCCTCGACGTGGCCGCTCTGGAGGCGGGGTTGAGGGTGCTCGTCGCCCGGCACGACAGTCTCCGCGCGACCTTCCACACCGCCGACGGCGTCCCCTTCCAGCGGGTCCACCCGAACGCCCCGGTCTCCGTCGAGACGCGGCGGCTCGCCGCGCCCGGGCCGGGCGAGAGCCACGAGAGCCTGGCCCGCGCGCAGATGCGGGACTTCGTCCGCCCGTTCCGGCTGGACACCGCGCCCCTGCTGCGTGCCGCGTGCTTCGCCTTCGATGACGGCGTGAAGTGCCTGGCGATCGACATGCACCACATCGTCACCGACGGCGCGTCCATGGGCGTCCTGTTCCGTGAGCTCGCCGCCCTCGCGGAGGGGACGCCGCTGCCTCCGCTGCCGAAGAGCTACCGCACCGCCTGGGGCGAGCTGCTGGGCCGTCAGGAGCGCGGCGCCCTGACGGCCCAGCGGGAGCACTGGGCCGGCGTGTTCGCCGAGGAGCCGCCCGTCCTGCGCCTCCCCACCGATCTGCGCAGGAGCGACACCATCACGGCCCGGGGCGCGAAGCTGTTCACGACCCTGGACGGTCCGCTGCTCGACGCCGCGAAGCGCTGGGCGGCCGCGCACGACATCACCCCGTACATGCTGTTCCTCGGGGTGTTCCAGCAACTGCTGTCCCGGGTCTGCGGGCAGCGCGACATGGTGATCGGCGCGCCCGTCATGGGCCGCCCCGACCTGACGTACCAGAGTCTCATCGGCATGTTCGTCAACACGCTGCCGCTGCGCATCGCCGCCGGCCCGGAGACCGGGATCGACGCGTTCTTCCGTGCGCTGAAGTCGACCGTGCTCGACGCGTTCGCGCACCAGGACTACCCGCTGGAACTCCTCGTCGAGGACTTCGCCCCGCCGCGCGAACCCGGGCGGCGACCGCTGTTCGACGTCTGCTTCGTCCATCAGAACGCCGACATGGGCATGCGCGGCGAGCGGCTCGTACCGTACGACGACGGCAGCGCCAAGTACGACCTGACGCTCAGCACCCGCGAGACGGACGACGGACTCGTCCTGATGTGGGAGCACGCCACAGCCCTGTTCCGGCCGGAGACGATCGCGCTCTGGGCCGAGCGCTACGAGCACCTGCTGCGTTCCCTGATCACCGCCGAGGACGGCGACCGGCTCGACGGGCTCGCCCTCGTCCCCGCGCGGGAGCAGGAGCTGCTGCGGCGGATCACCGAGGGCCCGGCCGGGCCCGCCGGGACGCGGGACATCGTCCGCCTCTTCGAGGACCGGGCGGCGGCCGACCCGGACAAGGCCGCGCTGATCAGCGGCGAAAGCGGTGCGGACGGCAACTCGTTCGGCGAGAGCCGTCTCTCGTACGGTGAACTCAACGCCCGTGCGAACCGGATCGCCCACGGTCTGATCCGGCAGGGCTGCGCTCCCGGCTCCCCGGTCGCCCTGCTGATGGACCGTTCCTTCGACATGGTCGCCGCGATCCTGGGCGTGCTGAAGGCGCGCTGCCACTACGTCCCGCTCAACACCGGCTTCCCCGCCGACCGGCTGCGGCTGATCGTCGAGGACTCCGGAGCGGGGGTCCTGCTCGCCTCCGCCGCCCGCCTGCCGGCGGCAACCGACCTCGCGTCCGAGGGTCTGCGGGTCCTGGCCCTCACCGACGTGCAGGAGTACGGAGCGAACGCGCCCGGTACGGACGGCGGTACCGCCGACCCGGGCCTGCCCGGTGGCGCGGACGATCCGGTCTACATCATGTACACCTCCGGTACCACCGGGGCCCCCAAGGGCGCCCTGATCCGGCAGCGGGGCGTGCTCAGGGTGGCCCACCGGGCCTCCTTCGCCGACGCCGACCCCAGCGACACCTTCCTGTTGCTCTCGGACTACTCGTTCGACGGCTCCGTCTACGACATGTACGCGGCGCTGGTCAACGGGGCCTCGCTCGTCGTCACGGACCGGGAGTCCGTGCTGGACGTGCACCGGCTCGGGGAGACCATCCGGCGGCACGGGGTGACCCGGTTCTTCATCACCATGTCGATGTTCAACACACTGGTCGACTACGCCCCCGACGCTCTCGCCGGGGTGCGCCGGGTGATCTGCGGGGGCGAGGCCGCCTCTCCCGCGCACATCCGCAAGGCCTTCGACCTGCTGGGGCCCGGCCGCATCGCCAACGGGTACGGCCCCACGGAGACCACGGTGTTCGCCGCCGTGCACGTCTTCGACACGCTCGACGACCACGACGCGATCCCGATCGGCAGCGCGGTCGGCGACACCACCCTGCGGGTCCTCGACGACCGGATGCGGCCCGTGCCGGTCGGCACGGTCGGCGAGCTCTACATCGGCGGCTCGGGCCTCGCCGACGGCTACCTCAACCGCCCCGACCTGACCGGGGAACGGTTCGTCACCTCACCCGAGTTCGCCGGTGAGCGGCTCTACCGGACCGGCGACCTCGCCACGTTCCGGAGCAACGGCCTGCTCTACTACCACGGCCGGGTCGACCAGCAGGTCAAACTGCGCGGCTACCGCATCGAACCGGCCGAGATCGAGGCCGCCGCCCTCGCCGAGCCGTACGTCGGGTGGGCCCACGCCGGTGTTCACACGTCCGGCGCCGGCGGCAGGACGCTGTGCCTGTGGGTGCGGTATGCCGACGGCGCCGAGCGGGACGGCTCACGGCTGCGCTCCGCGCTGCGGCGCAGGCTGCCCGACTACATGGTGCCGCCGCTGGTCGTGGCGACGGACGAGGTGCCGCTGAACAAGAACGGCAAGGTCGACGTCGCGGCCCTCCCGGAACCCGTGGCCGCCCGGAGCTCCTCGACGGCCCGCCCGGTGGGCGAACTCCAGGAGCGGATGGCGGCCGCGTGGTCGCACGTGCTCGGCGTCCCGGTCGACGACATCGACGCGAACTTCTTCGAACTGGGCGGCGACTCCATCAAGGCCATGCAGATCGTGGCCAAGCTGAAGGAGCACGGCATCGACGTGCGGGCCATGGACCTGCTGGAGCACCAGACGACGCGTCTGCTCGCCCAGCGGGCGGCGGACACCGCGTCGGCCGCCTCTCCCGGCCCCGGGCACCCCCAAGGACCGCTGTCCGGTCCGGTCGTGCCGGGTCCCGTGCAGCAGGACTTCCTCGCCGTGCCCGAGAACCACGCGCAGGTGTACAACCAGAGCCTGCTGATCACCCTCGACGCCCCCTGTCCGGCCGACCGGACGGCGTCGGCCGTCCAGCGGTTGGTGCGCTACCACGACATGCTGCGGGTCGAGATCGACGACCTCGGCGGGCTGCGTATCAGGGACGTCGACGCGGAGGGGCTGCTGCATGTGCGCGAGGCTCCGGCGGACCTGACCGAGGAGGACCTGCCGGGGTACCTGGCCGAGCTCCAGGCCCAGGTGGACGCTCAGGGTGGCGCCGTCGTCGCCCTCGCCACCGGACTGGGGAAGGAACGGCGTCAACTCGCCCTCGCTGTGCACCACATGGCCGTCGACGTGGTGTCGTGGGGAATCCTGGTGGAGGACCTGCTCACCTGCCTGTCCGACCCCGGCGCCCTCCTCCCTCCGAAGACCATGTCCTTCCCGGCGTGGACCGCGGAGCTGCGGCGGCACACCGAGGAGGGCGGATTCCACGCGCAGCTCCCCTACTGGACCGGACTGGCACGGCGGACAGAGCACACCGGGCCGCTGTTCGAGACGGACGACGAGGGGCTCGTACGCGGCGAGAGCGACGCCGAGGTGCTGCGGCTGACGGCGACGACGGCGGACGGCACCTCGCTCTTCGACGCCGCGCGCCGCGGCCACGGCGCCGGCCCCGCCGACGTGCTGGTCGCCGTGGTGGCCCGGGCGTTGAGCACCGTGTGCGGCCGGGACCAGGTCCTGCTGACCATGGAGGGGCACGGCCGCGAACCCCTCGCCCACGAGCACGACCTCAGCCGTACGGTGGGCTGGTTCACCAGCACCTTTCCGCACCTGGTGGACGTGGCGGACGACGTGCGGGAGACCGTCGCGTCGGTACGGGACTCCTTCGCCCGTCTCCCCGCGAAGGGCGTCGGCTTCGGCCCGCTGCTGCGGTTCGGCAGCCGGGACGACACCGCGCCCCTGGCGCGGGTGCGCCCCCAGGTGAGCTTCAACTACCTGGGCGACCAGACCGAAGGCCACGTCGGCGTCACGCACCTGGCCAGGGACCTGACCACCGACGCGGCCCACCGCTCGCCGTGCGTCCTGGACATCACGGCGCACCGGGCGGGCGACGAGGTGGTCGTCGAGGTCCGCCATCCGCGCGCGTGGACGCGGAGCGGCACCGGGCCCGCCGTCGCCGAGGCGATCAGGGCTTCCTTCGACGAGGTCCGCGAGGTGCTGACGGACACGGACGGGCCCGTGGTGCACGCCCCCTCGATCGACCGGCACGTGGTCGACGACATTCTGGCCGACCTCCTCGACGACATCTAGGCACCGAGCCCTCAGGGCACTGGGACTCCGAACGGGACACGTACTTACTCATGGTTGAAAAGAACAATATCGAGTCGATATCGGGCCTCGCCGCGATGCAGAAGGGAATGCTCTTCACCTACGTGGCCGACGGTGCGTCGGACGCCTACGTCGAGCAGTTCGACTTCACCGGCGCCGGCGAGATCGACGCCGGCCACCTGCGCGAGGCGCTGGCCGCCCTGTCGCGCCAGTACGACATCCTCCGCTCGGTCTTCTCCTTCCGGAACACCGACGACCCGTACCAGGTCGTCATGAAGGAGTGGGCGCCCCCGCTCGACGTCCTCGACCATGAGGCGTCCCCCGACCCCGCGCACGCGCTCGCCGCGTTCAAGGAGGCCGACCGCGCCCGGGGCTTCGACCTGAGCAAGGACGTGCTCCTGCGCGCCACGCTGATCCGCACCGGCCCGCGGCGGTGGCACCTGGTCCTCACCTTCCACCACATCATCCTGGACGGCTGGTCGCTGGGACCGCTGTTCGCGGCCCTGTTCGACCACTACGACTCCCTCGTCCGTACGGGCGCGGCCGCCCGGCACCCGCGGGTCCGCCCGTACGGCGACTACGTGGAGTGGGCCGGGCGGCAGGGCACGGACGAGGCCCGGCGGTTCTGGGCGGACGAACTCGACGGCTACGAGCGGCCCGCCGGGCCGCCCGCCGCGCGCACCGCTGACGGCTTCCGTGCCGCCACCCACCGGTTCGTGCTGCCGAACGAGCTGTACGACGGGCTGAAGCGGTTCGCGCGGGAGAGCCGTGTGACGCAGAGCGCGGTGTTCCAGGCAGCCTGGGGCGTCGTCCTGCAGAAGTTCCACTACACCGACGACGTCGTCTTCGGGAGCGTGGTCTCCGGCCGGGACATCGACCTGGACGGCGTCGGCGACATGGTCGGCCTCTTCGTGAACACCCAGCCGGTCCGGGTCCGGACCGCGCGGGACACCTCCTTCGCCGACCTGTGCCGCAGCGTGCAGGACGGATACCGCAGAGCCGTCCCGCACCAGCACTTCCCGCTGCACGAGGTGCAGGCCGCCACGCCGCTCAGGAACGCCCTGCTCGACCACGTGGTCGCCTTCGAGAACTACCCGCTGATCGAGAAGCTCCAGGACTTCGGCGCGGGCGACGAGGGCCTGCGGCTGGAGGACGTCGAGGTCTTCGAGCGGACCGACTACGACTTCCACGTGGTGGTCACCCCGCTCGCGGAGTTCGGCGTGACCTTCTCGTACAACGCCCATCTGTACGCCCCCGAGGTACTGGAGGCGCTGCAGGCCGCCCTGGTCCGCGTGCTGGCGGCGGCCGTCGACGACCCGGAGGTCACGGTCCGCCGGATCGGGATCGCACAGGCGGCCCCGGCCGGCCCCGCGGCCGTGGCGCCGCTCGCCGCGAAGCCGTCCCTGGTCGACCACTTCGACGCGGTCGTCTCGGCCCACGGCGACCGGACCGCCCTGGTGTGGCGCGAAACGGAGTTCACCTACCGGCAGCTCGACCGCTGGTCGGACGCCGTGGCCCACCGACTGCGGGAGGGCGGCGTCGCCCCCGGCACGGGCGTCGGCGTGCTGTCCGACCGGCGCCCCGAGCTGATCGCGGCGATGCTCGGCGTACTGAAGAACGGCAACCACTACGTACCCGTCGACACCAAGGACGCGGCCCCCCGGATCGCCCAGGTCCTCGACGACGCGGACGTACGCCATCTGTGCACCGTGGGCGCTTTCGCCGGCCTGGTCCCCGACGGGGTGGAAGCCGTCCGCGTCGATGAACTCCACGAGAGCGATGTGGAGTTCACCCGGACCGCAGGGTCGAGCGACGACGTCGCCTACCTGATGTACACCTCGGGCTCGACCGGGCGGCCCAAGGGCTGCCACATCACCCACCGCAACGTCCAGCGGCTCTTCACCGACCAGACGTACTTCGCGTTCGGCGACGACCAGGTCGTCCTGATGACCAGCTCGCCCGCCTTCGACGCCTGCACCTTCGAGATCTGGGGCACCCTGCTGTTCGGCGGGAGGCTGATCCTGCCCGACGAGGTGGACGTCCTCGACGGCGGCCGGCTGCACGCTCTGCTCACCCGTCACCGGGTGCGCTCCCTGTGGCTGACCGCGCCCCTGTTCCAGCAGCTGTGCGACCGGGACCCGGAGATCTTCCGCCCGCTCGACCACCTCCTCGTCGGAGGCAGCGCGGTCCCCAGGCACCACACGGCCAAGCTGCTCGAAGCCTGCCCGGGCATCCGGGTCAGCAACGGCTACGGCCCCACCGAGAACACCGTCTTCTCCGTGGTCCACCGCATCACCGCCGACGACCTGGAAAGGGAGCGCATCCCCATCGGGCGGGCCCTGAACCACACGTCCGCGCACGTCCTGGACAACGGGCTGAACCCCCTGCCGCCGGGGGCCGTCGGCGAACTGTGCCTCGGCGGCGAGGGGCTCTCGCCCGGCTACCGCGAGCGGCCGGAGCTGAACCGGGAGAAGTTCGTCACCGCCCCCGCCCTGCCGGGTGAGCGCCTCTACCGCACCGGTGACCTGGTCCGCGCGCTGCCCGACGGCGTCCTGGAGTACCTGGGACGAACCGACGACCAGGTCAAGATCAACGGTTTCCGGGTCGAACTGGGCGAGGTCGAGTCCGCGCTCGCGTCGGTCGACGGGGTGGCCGGCGCGGTCGTGCTCGCGGTCGAGGAGAAGGGGGCGAAGAGCCTGCGCGGGTACTACCTGTCCGAGGGGGCGGAGGGCCCTGACAGCTCGGGCGGTGCGTTGAGGCCCGAGGCCGTCCGGGAGGCGCTCGCCGCTGTGGTCGCCGGATATCTGGTGCCGTCGGTGCTGGTGCCCGTCGAGAAGTTCCCCCTCACCAAGAACGGCAAGGTCGACCGCCGCCTGCTGGAGACGGTGCGTCCGCCGGCCCCGGCTCCCGCCGGGCGCACGGTGCCCCGTGGTCCCGCGACCGAGACCGAGCGGACGCTGTTCGCCCTCGTGGCGGACCTGCTGCCGGGCGTCGCCATCGACAGCGACCGCAACTTCTTCGACCTCGGGCTGAACTCGCTGAACCTCGTGACCCTCAGCAACCGGCTGCGCAAGCGGCTGGGCCGCGAGGTCCCCGTGCCCCTGTTCTTCGAGCACACCTCGCTCTCCGCGCTGGCCGCCGCCCTCGACGGCCCGGGCCCGGACGGAGGGAGCCCCGCCGCCGGCGCCCAGGAGGCGTCCGACGAGGAGCGCGAGGAGGAAGAGGCGCTGCACGCGGGCCGATTGCTGACCCAGTTCGACTTCGACGACGCATGACACCGCAGGACGAGAAGACTGAGCGAGAAGCGGGAAGAGGGGGACACGACAGTGCCTGAGCACAAGGAATCCGAGCGCGGCCACACCGGGCTGGAGCTGGCAGTCATCGGGATGGCGGGGCGGTTCCCGGGCGCCGAGAACCTCGACGCATTCTGGAGCAACCTCGTCGAGGGAGTCGACGCGGTGTCCCGCTTCACCGACGAGGAACTGATCGCGGCGGGCGTCGCCCCAAAGGACCTCGGGGACGAGAACTACGTCCCGGCCCGGGGCGTCTTCCCGCGCCTGGAAAGCTTCGACTCCACGTTCTTCAACTACACCCCTGCGGACGCGTCGATGCTGGATCCGCAGGTCAGGGCCTTGCACGAGGAGGTCTACCACGCCCTGGAGGACGCCGGATACTCGGCGGAGGGGCGCAGTGAGTCCATCGGCCTCTTCCTGGGAGCGACGAACAACGTGCCCTGGGAATCGCACACCCTGCGCACGGCCCTGTCCCGGTCCGGGATGCTGTTCGCCGGAATGCAGCTCAACGACAAGGACTTCGCCGCCACGCGGATCGCCTACACCCTCGGTCTCAAGGGACCCGCGCTCGCGCTGCACACCGGCTGCTCGACCTCGCTGGTCGCCGTCGACATGGCCTGCCGGTATCTGTGGACCGGCGCCTGTCAGATCGCGGTGGCCGGCGGGAGCGGCCTGACGCTCCCGCACCGGCGCGGCTACCGCTACCAGCCCAACATGATCCACTCCCCCGACGGACGCTGCCGGGCGTTCGACAAGTCGGCGGCGGGCACGGTGGAGGGCAACGGCGCGGGAGCCGTCGTGCTCAAGCGTCTGGAGACCGCCCTGCGGGACGGGGACCGCATCTACGCGCTGATCAAGGGCTCGGCGACCAACAACGACGGCAACCGCAAGGTCGGTTACGCCGCGCCGAGCATCGAGGGCCAGGCCGAGGTCATCCGCAAGGCGCACCGCGTCGCCAAGGTCACCCCGGCCCAGCTGTCGTACGTCGAGACGCACGGAACCGGAACGGCGCTCGGGGACCCCATCGAGGTCGAGGCGCTGCGCAAGGCATTCGGCCCCGGCCCCGCGGGCACCGTCGGGATCGGCTCGCTGAAGTCGAACATCGGCCACCTGGACACCGCGGCGGGAGTGGCCTCGCTCATCAAGGCGTGCAAGATCGTCGAGAGCGGCACGGTCCCGGAGAGCCTGCACTTCGAGGAGCTCAACCCCGTCATCAGCCTCGACGGCAGCCCCTTCTACGTGGTGGGCCGGCAGGAGGAGCTTCGGCGCAAGCAGTCTCCCGCGCAGCACGCGCTGCCGGTACGGGTGGGTGTGAGCGCGTTCGGGATCGGCGGCACCAACGCCCATGTGGTCCTGGAGGAGGCCCCCCGCCCGAAGCCCCCCGCC
>NZ_QWFA01000062.1 GCF_003501885.1 Streptomyces globisporus | reverse complement strand
CCGCCGCCCCGGCCCCGCCCCAGCTCCGCCCCGACGATCGTGATGACCTCCACCCCGGCCCGCCGCAGCAGGGCGTTGGTCTGGGTGTTGCGGTCGTACGTGAAGACCACACCGGGCTCCAGGGCCACCGCGTTGTTGCCGCTGTCCCACTGCTGGCGCTCCGAGGCGTAGACGTCACCGCCCGTCTCGATCACTCGCAGCTGGGGCAGGCCCAGGGCCCGGGCCACGACCTCGGTGAACGGCGTCGTCCCCTCGTCGGTGATCTCGATCCCGGGCGCCCGGTCCGACGGCCGCAGCGAGAACGTGTGGACGCCGTCCATGATGCGCGGGTACAGCGTGACGATGTCCCGGTCCGCGAAGGTGAACACCGTGTCCAGGTGCATCGCGGAGCGCAGCTTCGGCATCCCGGCGACGATGACGTGCTCGGCCGCCCCCTGCGCGAAGAGCGCCGCCGCGACCTGGGTGATCGCCTGGCGGGAGGTCCGTTCGCTCATGCCCATGAGGACGACGCCGCTGCCGACCGGCATGATGTCGCCGCCCTCGAACGTGGCCCGGCCCCAGTCCTTCTCCGGGTCGCCCCACCAGATCGTGGAGCCCCGGAAGTCGGGGTGGAAGGTGTAGATCGCCTTCATCAGCAGGGTCTCGTCGTGCCGGGCGGGCCAGTAGAGCGGGTTGAGCGTCACCCCGCTGTAGAGCCAGCAGGTGGTGTCCCGGGTGTAGAGGGTGTTGGGCAGCGGCGGCATCAGGTACTCCCGCGCCCCCGTGCCCTCCCGGGCCAGCCCCACGTACGCCGAACGGAACTCCTCCGGAAGGTCGGCGATGGCCAGGCCGCCGATGAGATGGTCGGACAGCCGGCGCGGGGTCAGGGTGTCGAGGAAGGCGCGGGTGTCGTCGACCAGCCCGAGGCCCACCTCGTTCGCGTCGATCTTCCGGTCGAGCAGCCAGGACCTGGCCTCCGGGATCTCCATGGTGGCGGCCAGCAGGGCGTGCAGTTCGACGACCTCCACCCCCCGTTCGGTGAGCTGGGCGACGAAGTCGGCGTGGTCCCGCTGGGCGTTCTCCACCCACATCACGTCGTCGAAGAGCAGATCGTCGGAGTTGGTCGGGGTCAGCCGGCGGTGGGCCATGCCGGGGGCGCAGACCAGGACCTTGCGCAGCCGCCCCACTTCGGAGTGGACGCCGAGGGTGGAGGCGGGGACGGTAGGTGTCACGGGGGGCCTTTCGCTCGGTGGGGAACAGGGGCGGCGGGGTGCGGTGCTCAGAGTTCGATCCAGCCGACGGACAGGGCTGCGATCCCGACCGCCGCCCCGATGACCGTCACCGCGCAGATGACCGCCTCGCCGGGCGAGAAGAGCCTGCGCCCCTGCTCCCTGCGGGACTTGACGAAGAGGAAGGTCGCCGGGGCGTAGAGGATGAAGGAGACGAGGACGAACTTCGGCCCGGCCGCGTACAGCAGGAACGCGGTGTAGAGCGTCGCCACGACGGCGATGACCAGCTCACGCCGGGTGGAGCGCCCCACCGCGCCCCAGCGCTCCGGCCGGCCCGCTACCTTCACCGCGAAGCCGGCGGCCAGCAGGAACGGGATCAGGCTCAGCGCGCTGGTCAGATCGAGGGCGAAGGTGAACGCGTCGTCGGAGAAGAGTGTCACGACGAGCATGATCTGGCTCAGACACGTGGTCAGGAGCAGCGCGTTCTCGGGCACGTCCGCCGCGGTCGACTGCCCCAGGAAGCGCGGCATGTCCTTGTCCTTGGCGGCGACGAAGAGGACCTCGGCGGCCATCAGGGTCCAGGCCAGATAGGCGCCGAGCACGGAGACGATGAGGCCGACGCTGATGAAGACCTTCCCCCACGTCCCGACCGCCGACTCCAGCACCTCGGCCATCGACGGCTGCCGCAGCCCGGCGATCTCGGCCATCGGCAGCAGCCCGTAACTGACGATCGTGACGGAGGCGAAGACGGCGAACACGCTCAGGAAGCCCAGGACGGTGGCCCGGCCGACGTCCTCACGGCGCTTGGCGTGCCGCGAATAGACGCTGGCGCCCTCGACGCCGAGGAAGACGAACACGGTGGCGAGCATCGTCCCGCGGACCTGGCCGAAGAGAGTGCCGGCCTCGTCGGTCCCGCTGAAGTTGTCGGCGAAGACGGACGGTTCGAAGTAGAAGAGTGCCAGCACGACGAAGAAGAGGATCGGCACGATCTTCGCGACGGTGACGATCCGGTTGATCGCCGCCGCCTCCTTCACACCTCGCCGGATCAGCAGGAAGAACCCCCACAGCCCCACCGAGGAGACGACCACCGCCGTCACCGTGTCGCCGTCGCCCAGCACGGGCGCCACCGCGCCGACCGTCGACATGATGAGCACCCAGTAGGTGACGTTGCCGACACAGGCGCTGGCCCAGTAGCCGAAGGCGGAGAAGAAGCCAAGATACTCCCCGAACCCGGCCTTCGCGTACGCGTAGACCCCGGCGTCCAGGTCCGGACGCCGCACGGCGAGGGCCTGGAAGACGAAGGCGAGCATCAGCATGCCCGTCCCGGCGACCGACCAGGCGATCAGCGCCCCCGCGACCCCGGTCTCCTGCGCGAACCGGCTCGGCAGCGAGAAGACTCCGGCCCCGACCATCGAGCCGACCACCATCGCGGTCAGGGTCGGGAGCGTCAGTTTGGCGGCCGGTCGGGGCGGGGCCTCGGGGTGGCTCATGGGTTCCCTCGTCGCTGCGGTCATCGGCCAACCAGGGAAAGCTAGCAACATATCGGGCGCTTTGTCCCATAATGGGGAGCAGTGGCGAGGCCGGGGGCCGCTCGCAGGTCGTGCGAACGGCCCCCGGCCTGTTCTGTCAGGGATGCGCCTAGTTGGTGTTGAGCGTCAGCCCGTAGTGGCGGAGGGCGTCGTCGAGCGGCTGGAAGTAGGAGGAGCCGCGCGAGTTGACCCCGCCGGTGCACTGCTGGTCGATCGGGCCGCCGGAGGTCATGCCCTGGGCCTGGTTTCCGGAGATGTACGCGCCGCCGCTGTCGCCGCCCTCGACGCAGACGCTGGAGGTGGCCAGGCCGCTGACGACCGTGTCGGGGCCGCCGTTGAGGTCGACGTAGGTGACGGTGTTGTTGTACGAGCCGATCGTGCCGCAGGTCCAGCCGGTGGTGGCGCCGGACTTGCAGACCGCGGCGCCGGACGAGGCGCGGGTGCCGCCGCGGACGGCGACCGGGTTGCTGTTGCCCCAGGTGCCGACGCCGGTGGTGATCGAGTGACCGGAGTTGATGGTCAGGAGCCCCATGTCGACGCTGCGGGTGCCGAGCGCGTACCGGCTCTTGTAGCCCTGGGCGAAGGCCGCCCCGTCGTAGCGCAGGGTGTTCGTGACACAGTGCCCGGCGGTCACCAGGTACTGCCTGCCGGAGCTGTCACGGGCGCCGTAGCCGACGGAGCACCACTGGGTGGTGTTGTTGAACGTCATCTTGCTGCCCGGGTAGATCGCGGCCTTGGCCTCCAGCTTCTCCTGGCCGCGCACGATCCGGACGGCGGAGCCGTGCTCGGCGGCCTGGGCGAGGAACGCCTTGGCGGCGGCTCCCCGCTCGTTGTTGACCTTCACGGTCACCTGGTCGGCGGGCAGGTCCACGGACCAGGCGACCACACCGGAGGGCGTCTTGCCGGCGGCGAGGCGATCCAGCTCGGCCTTGATCCGGTCGAGTGCGGCCTGGCCTCTGGCGGGCACGCGGGCATCGAGGCCGGCCTTCTCGATCCGGGCCGCCTCGGCCGGGTCGTCGGCGTTGACGGTCAGCCGGCCCGAGGCGTCGAAGAACGCCCCGTCGCCGGATATGCCGCGCTTCTGCAGACCGGCGAGCTTGGCCTGCTGGGCGTCCTGCCGGTCCAGCCGGTCGACCGCGGCCTTCTCGCTCACACCGAGCGAGGCGGCCAACGCCCGGACCATCTCGGGCTGGTAGCGGGGCGCGGCCGCCGCGTCCTGCGCCTGGGCCATGCTCTGGGTTCCCAGAACCGTGGCGGCCGAGAGCAGGACGCCCGCGGCGGCGAGGCTGTACTTACGTGTGTTGCGCACGCTGATTCCTTCCGGATGACAGCCGGAGACCCGTATGGGGGGTGAAGCGCCGGGCCCTGGCCGACGGCGAGTTCAGAACTCGCCGCGAGCCGAACTATTGAGGCCCGGCGTTCTCCGGGATACCCGGATCGGCGCATTCACGGATACGCAGATAATGCGAGGGGGCTCCCGAGGATCGAAGCGCCTCACAGCCGGCGGAGTTCCCACAGCCGCCAGATGGCGTCCTCGGCGAGGAGATGTCCGCCCAGGACGGTGGAGCGCGTCACGACATGGCGCTGTTTGTGCCAGACGGGAATCAGGGGGGCGTCCTTCGCGATCGTGTCCTGGACCGCCCGGAACCGCTGAATGGCCTTGCTGCGATCGGTGAACCGCTGGGTGTCCTTGATGGCGTGGTCGACGTCGGCCGATGTGTAGCCGTTGCCGAGGACATTGCCGGTCCCCACCAAGGGCTGGACGAACGTGTCCGCGTCGGGGAAGTCCGGTATCCACTGGTAGAGGTGGACGTCGAACTCACCCTTCAGGCTGCGCTTCTGGTACGTGGTGAAGTCGCGTTCCTCGACCAGCTCGACCCGGAACAGCCCGTCCTTCTCCCACTGCTCCTTCAGTGCGCGCGCCTCGACGGCGGCGATGCCCGTCTGGTGGCCGAGCCTGATGCGTACCGGAGTGGTGATGCCGGCGGACCGCAGACGCCCCGCCGCGTGGGCGGCATCCGCCTCCGGGTAGCGGTCGAAGAACGCCGTGCTGTGTCCGACGACGCCCTGCGGGACGAGTGAGTACAGCGGCGTCACCGTGTGCTCGAACACCTCGCCCGCCAGGTGCCCGCGGTCGATGAGCGAGGCCAGGGCTCTGCGGGTCTCGGCGCGCCTCAACGGCTTGTCCGGCGAGCGCATGTTCAGCACGAGGTAGTGGGCCTCGGCGCTGTCTCCGGCTGAGAGGCGGACGTCCTCGTCGCTGGGGTCGATCTCGGCGAGGGTGGCGGCCGGAAGTCCCGCGTAGGCGATGTCGACCGTTCGCGCGTCCCAGGCTTCCTCGACGTGTCGTGACGTCTCGAAGTAGTGGACCTCGACCGTGACCCCGCGTCTGGTCACGGCGCCTTTGTACGCGGAGTTCGGTTTCAGGGTGATGGACTTCTTGGCCGTGTAGGACGCGATGACGTAGGGCCCCGAGCCCGAGGCGTTCTCCTCCTCCCGCAGTCGGTCCGCCGGGAACTCCGCCGGGTCGACGACGGACCCGGCCCCCGTGGCGATTTTCGACGGCCAGGTGGCATCCGCGGTCGCCAGATGGAAGGTCACGAGGGAACCGCGGGCGTCCACGGAGAGGAGGTTCGCGAACAATGGACCGGGCCCCAGCGGATCGCGGATACGCAGAATGCGTTCGAACGAATGCTTCACCGCTGTCGCCGTGAGGGGGTTCCCGTTGGAGAACGTGAGGCCGTCACGGAGTTCACACCGGTACGTGGTGAGTGCGGGGGAGGTGAATTCGCAGGACTCGGCGGCGTCGGGCTTCGGGGTGGGCGACCCCGGCTCGAAGGTGAGCAGGTTCTGGTAAATGTTGGTGAAGACCGCCCAGGAACCGGCGTCGTACACCCCGGCCGGGTCGAGTCCCGCCAGAACACTGGACGTTCCGATGGTGATGGGCTTTTCGTCCGCGGGCTCGGTGGGGGATAACTGACAGCCGCTGGCGAACAGAAGTGCGAATGATCCTGCCGCGATTCCGGGGCGGATGAATTTCATGGAGGTGCTCATGCTTCCCTTGGTCATGGGCATGGCGATGTGTGTCGGTGGGTGGAACCTAGTGACAGAGCGTGCGCATTTTTTATCCGTGGGCGTGAATCACGGATACGGCGTTGTGCGCACGGGCCGGCCCGCTCCGGTGCGCGTCGCGGCGGGGCCCCGGCGATGGGCACGCCGCTCGCCCGCCGTCGCCGGGCTCCGGTCGGCGGGATGCGGGGCGAGCGCGGCCGGGACCGCGCGTGGGGCGACGGGGTATGTGCGGAATGGGTTCGAGATACGTATAGGTGATCGGGTCATTCCGGATATTGAGGGCCGGGCGCGCCTCGTACGTTGGGGATACCGCGACACCGAGGAGATGGCGTCATGGCCGAGCTCTACTTCCAGGTCAATGTCCCCACCCGGAGCGCCGTGCAGCCCGACCGGTGCGGCCTGCACGTCTTCACCGGGTGCGCGGAGACCGAGTCGGATGCCCTGCGTATCGCGCGCGAGGCGTGCGACGCGGCGGTCGCCGCACAGAAGGCGGGCTTCGCCATCCCGCGTCGGCGCCCGGACGGCTGGGGAGCGCGCGGGGTGCGTTCCGGCTGGGTGTTCGACTGGGCGGCCGCGACCGTGGCCGTCTGGGAACACGACCGGAGCTTCTGGGCCGCCCGGTCCTTTCTGCCGCTGGGCACGCCCCGCGGCCGGTGACCTCGGAGCCGGTGACCTCAGATCCGGTGAGCGAGGTCGCGGCGGGAGAGCGCACCGGTCTTCCGCATGGCACCGGCGATGTGCTGCTCCACGGTCCGCGGGGAGAGATGCAGGGTCGCGGCGATCTCCCGGTTGGTCAGCCCGGAGGCCGCGAGCTGGGCGACCTCCGCCTCCCGGGGGGACAACTGGTCGGAGTGCGAAGGGCGCCCGGGCGGCCGGCCCTTCTTGGCCGGCTGCCGGGTACGCAGCAGGGCCCGGGCCCGCGTGGCGTCCCAGACGGCGCCGAGGTCGGTGAAGTGCTGGGCGCAGGACTCCAGTTCGGCGACGGCCCAGGCGGTGGGGTCCGGGGGGCCTTCCGGGCATGCCGAGGCCGCCGGGCCGGTTCGGCCGGAGTGGCCCTCACCCGCGCACACCGCCGCTGGCTCTTTGGCCCCGCCCATCGCGTCCGCCGCCAGCACGCAGCGCGCCGCGCACTCCGTGGTCAGTGTCCGGCTGTAGGGGCGCGGAAGCTCCGCGTAGGCCGCCGCCGCCTTCCGGTACGCCTCCGCTGCTGCCGGCAGACCGTCCGGCCGCCCCTCGGCCAGCGCCTCGCTCTCCGCCAGTGCGGCCCGGCTCCAGGCCAGCGCGGCCCTGGCGGCGGGCGCGTCCGCGTCGCCGAGGCCCTGGGCGAAGTCCCGGACCATGGTGTGCGCCGTGGCCGTGTCGCCCGCCCGGGCCAAGGCCTCCACGGCCCACGGCGCGAGTTCCGCCGCCCAGGGCCATACCCCCTTCTCGGCCACCACCGTCCACGCCGCCCGTGCCTGTTCCGCCGCGTCGGCCACCTCCTGGCGGGCCAGCGTCAGGCGGATCACGGCGCCGGCCGCCGTCGCGCCCAGGGGCACCGGCAGGTTCTCCGTACCGAACGTTCCGCGCTGGGAGAGCCAGGCCCGGGCCTCTCCCCAGTCGCCCTGGGCGACGGCGAGCAAGCCGCGTACGACGTAGGCGTCGGAGGCGAGGAACGGCATGTCCGCCGTGTCGGCGACGAAGTCCTCGCACCGCTTGGCCAGGCCCAGCCACTGGCCGGTCCACCACTCCTGGAGCAGCCGCGTCCCCGACGCGCTGTGCTCGGTGTACGGTGCGCCGCTGCGCGTGGCCAACTCGCGCCCCTCGGCCAGCAGACCGTCCACGCGCCGGTAGAAGCCGAGCCAGACGGCTGAGTCCGCGGCGTTGCACAGACCGCGCGCCGCCTGCCGGGCGCAGGCGGGGTCGGTGCTCTGCACGGGCAGTCGCTCCACCAGGTCCCAGGCCTCGGGGTCGGCCCAACTCATGGCGAGCCCCACATGGTTGGCCAGCACCGCCGTACGCATGGCGTCGTCCCCGCTGTCGTCCGCGGCGGCCGCCGCCTTGATCAGCCACCCCCGGTGGACGTCGAGGGAGGCGCCCGGCCAGTAGGGGGTGACCAGGGCCGCCATGGCCCGGGCGGCCAGCACCGACCGCACCTCGCGGAGTTCGGCGGCGGCGACCTCCAGGACCCGCCAGCCCTCGGCGAACCGGCCCATCTGGTTGGAGAGCATCAGCCCCAGGTCGAGCCGCAGCTCCCCGCGTACGGCCGGCGGAAGATCCGCGTCCTGCACGATCTGCGCGAGCACCTCCACGGTCTGGTCCGAACGCAGCCCGGTCACCGCGTTACGGGCCAGCAGGGGCGCCAGCCGGGCCCGGGCCTGCGGGGGGATGCCGGGGGTGGCGAGCGTCCGCTCCAGGAGGGTGATCGCCTCCTGGTGCCGGCCGGACGCCGCCGCCGACTCGGCCGCCTTCTCCACCGCCCTGAGCCAGCCCCGGTACTCGCCGGCCGCCCGGTGGTGTGCGCCCACGGCGGCCCACGGCACGGGCTGCCTGCGGCTGAGCACCCCCGCCGCCCGCCGGTGCAGATCCTGCCGTACGGGACCGGGCACGGCGTCCCGTACGGCGGAGGCGGCCAGCGGGACGGCGAAGCCGTAGCGACCCTCGCCCAGCTCCGCCAGCGCCGCGCTCTCCAGGGCCCGCAGCAGCGCGTCGCCCCCCGGTACGGCCCCGAGCCCCGACACCCCGATCAGCTCGTCCCGGGCGGCGGGCCCGTCCAGGACGGCGGCCGCCCAGACCAGTGGCCGGTGCGCCGAGGGCACCGCGTACGTCCGGCTGAGCACCAGCTCCGCCAGCCGGGCCGGCACCCCGGCCGCGGCCACCTCGGCGGCGGTGCCGGTGAAGGCCGGGCGCTGTTCCCGCAGTATGGCCAGCAGATCGACGACCGCCCGGGGAACCCCGCCGGTGCGCTCGCACAGCGCGCTCACCGCCTCGGCCGTACAGCCCGCGCCCTCGCCCAGCGCCTCCGCGGCGGCCCGCCGGACGCGTTCCTCGTCCCAGGGCGCCAGGCGGTCCCTCAGCACCGTCAGCCGGAAGGGGTACGTCATGGCGGAGCCGCCCAACGGCATGCCGGGGACGGGGAGTTCCTCGGGGCGGTAGGTCACCGCGGCCGCCGAACCGTGCTCCATCCCCGCCAGCACCCGGCGCAGCCGCCGCAGCTCGTCCTCGTCCGCCCGGTGGACGTCGTCCACCAGCAGCAGGGTCGGCTCCCGCCAGACCTCGCCCTCCGCCGGCTCCGGCCGCCCGCCGTCGACCCCGCACCGCCACCACAGGCGGGCCACATCCGGTGTCTCGGGCAGATCGGCCAGCTCGCGCAGCAGATGGGTCTTGCCCAGTCCGGCCGCGCCTTCGACGAACAGCAGCACCGGCCCCGCGTCGGGGGCGGCGAAGGCGCGGGCGAGGGACCGTCGGGCAGAACCACACGTCGCGATCACGTCGCCACCCTCGCTCTCCGTCGTCCCGTGGCCCGGGCCCACCACAGTGATGCCCAGGCCCATTCTCGGCGAACGACAACGGACGTACCTCTTCACGGGCAGTCGCCCGCGGTCACGGTCCGCGCACGCGGGGGGATGCGGATGCCCGGGCGTACGGAAGGCCCTTCGGCGAAACGGCGCGCAGCGGAGCACGCCCGGCCGACTGCTGCCCGCAGGGCGCAGGGCCCTTCCGGCTGGGACCCCGAAGGACGACGCGCGCAGGTTCCTTCCGCAAGCCCGGTCACCGCGGCCCGAAGCTATGCCACGGCTGTGCCTACGGATATCCGAGGAGGCGGATCCACGGATACGCAATCAATGTCACCGGAGGTACGGCTGTGTCACCTGAGACACCGCCGTCCCACGGGGGGCTTCCCGCTGAAGTGGTCCCGCCCGTCCGCGGACGCGCTCACCACCCTGGCCGACGCACTCACCGTACGCCCCGCCGCCGGCTACGCCGTGGGCCACGCCCGCGACCTCATGCCCGGCGGAGAGCTGATCGACCATGCCCTGCCGGTGCCGCCAGGAGCGCCGTCGGACAGGAGTTCAGCGCGTTCCCCGGTGGCCGGGCGACGGATGCCGAGCCGGTCGAGCCGCTGCTTGTCGTCGGCTGTCTTGCCCAGCGCAAGGGCGTGCTTGCCGGCCGAGAGCCGGCGCACGGTGTTGCCGAAGGTGTCGTCCTGGGTGGTCTCCACACCACCGGCCCGGTCGATGGAGTTGACCTCGTTGGCCGAGGCGTTCATGTAAAGGATCTGCGCCCGGCCGTAGCTGCCTGACGTCAGCTCAGCCCCTCTGCGCGAGGCGCGGGGCCGCACCGAGGCCACGTCGGGGCGGCGGTGTATCCGGCGGAGCCGATGACGGTGACGTTCCGGACGTCCGTGTCGGCGCTCACTTGGACGTCTCCGGCGCGATTTCCTTGATCAGGCCCTCGACCATGACCTTGATCTCGTCGCGGATAGGGCGAACCGCCGCCACGCCCTGGCCGGCCGGGTCCTCCAGCTTCCAGTCGAGGTAGCGCTTGCCGGGGAAGACGGGGCAGGTGTCGCCGCAGCCCATGGTGATGCAGACGTCCGACTCCCTGACCGCGTCGACCGTGAGGACCTTGGGGGTCTCGGTGGAGATGTCGATGCCGACCTCGGCCATCGCTTCGACGGCGGCCGGGTTCACCGCGTCACCCGGGTTGGACCCGGCGGAGCGGACCTCGACGCGGTCTCCGGCGAGGTGGGTGAGCCAGGCGGCGGCCATCTGGGAGCGGCCGGCGTTGTGGACACAGACGAACAGAACAGAGGGCTTCTCGGACATCAGGAGGTCTCTCTCATCACGGTCGAATCAGGCACACATGACATCAGCACCCGGTGGAGTCAGTAGCCACTGATGTGAGAGTATCAGCCCATGATGACGTCAGTCGACACTGAACTGATCCGGGTGCTGGGCGATCCGCTCCGGCTCCGGATCGTGACCCTGCTCGCCCGCGAGACGCTGTGCACCACCCACCTGGTGGAGGAGACCGGTGCGAAGCAGACCAACCTCTCCAACCATCTGAGGGTCCTGCGCGAGGCCGGGGTGGTGGAGACCGAACCGTGCGGGCGCTTCACGTACTACAAGCTCCGCCCGGACGTCATCGCCCATCTCGCCGGCCAGTTCGCCGACCTGGCCGAGTCCGCCCGTACCGCTGCCGAGAACAAGAGGGCCTGTCCGTGACCCCCACGCAAGCACCCGCGACGGCCGAGGAATCCTCGGTCGTGCAGAAGCTGTCCACGCTGGACCGCTTCCTCGCCGTCTGGATCCTCCTGGCCATGGCTCTCGGCCTCGGCCTCGGTCGGCTGATCCCGGGCCTGAACGACGCTCTGGCGAAGGTGGAGGTCGGCGGTATCTCGCTGCCGATCGCCGTCGGTCTGCTGATCATGATGTATCCGGTCCTGGCCAAGGTCCGCTACGACAAGCTCGACGTCGTCACCAGGGACCGCAAGCTGATGGTCTCCTCGCTGGTCATCAACTGGATCATCGGCCCGGCCGTCATGTTCGCCCTGGCCTGGATCTTCCTGCCGGACCTGCCCGAGTACCGCACCGGCCTGATCATCGTCGGTCTGGCCCGCTGCATCGCCATGGTCATCATCTGGAACGACCTCGCCTGTGGCGACCGAGAGGCCGCCGCCGTCCTCGTCGCCCTCAACTCCGTCTTCCAGGTCATCGCCTTCGGCCTGCTCGGGTGGCTCTACCTCGACCTGCTGCCCGGCTGGCTCGGTCTCGGCGAAGGCGAGACGCTCGACATCTCCATGTGGAAGATCGCGCTCAACGTCGTCATCTTCCTGGGCGTACCCCTGCTCGCCGGCTTCCTCACCCGCCGCATCGGCGAGAAGAAGATGGGCCGCGAGTCCTACGAGGCGACGTTCCTGCCGAAGATCGGCCCCTGGGCCCTCTACGGCCTGCTCTTCACGATCATCATCCTCTTCGCCCTCCAGGGGAAGACGATCACTTCGCAGCCTCTGGACGTGGCGCGGATCGCGCTTCCGCTCCTGGTGTACTTCGCGATCATGTTCTTCGGCAGCTTCCTGATCGGCAAGGCCATCGGCCTGGCCTACGACCGCACCACGACGCTGGCCTTCACGGCCGCCGGGAACAACTTCGAGCTCGCCATCGCCGTGGCCATCGCCACGTTCGGCGTCACCTCGGGCCAAGCACTCTCCGGCGTCGTCGGCCCGCTCATCGAGGTCCCGGTTCTCATCGCCCTGGTCTACGTGGCCCTGGCCTGGCGCAAGAAGTTCGCCCCGACCGCGATCACCACCAGCACCACGCAGCACTGATGCACCGCCTCGGCTCCCGCCCGCATCCCGCCGTCCGCGCGAGGGCCCGCCTCGCTGTCCGACCGACGGCGGAAGCGGTGCCGCACAGAGGTGGGTCGGGGGCCGGGGCTTCTTACGCCGCCACGGAGGTGAACTGGTGACACACGCGGTGGATGTGGACGTCGTGGTGATCGGCGGCGGCCGGGCGGGACTCGCCACCGGCTACTACCTGCGCCGCCAGAACCTCGACTTCGTCATCCTCGACGCCCGGCCCGCACCGGGCGGAGCGTGGCAGCACACATGGGACTCGCTCCACCTGTTCTCCCCGGCCGCGTACTCCTCCCTGCCGGGCCGGCTGATGCCCGCCCAGGACGGAGCGGAGTACCCGGATACGCGCCACGTCGTCCAGTACCTGACCGCGTACGAGGAGCGCTACGCCCTGCCGGTCCAGCGACCGGTCCGGGTGAAGGGCGTACACCGTGACGGCGAGCGGCTGCGGGTGGAGACGGACGCGGGTGTCTGGTCCGGGTGCGGATGGAGGCGGGCAGGTGCTCGGCGTGGGCGCGCAGGTAGTCCACGACTTCGTCGCGGCGCGGGTAGTGGTCCGGGTCGCCGGGGAATCGCATGCCCGGCAGCGAGGAGTACCGGGCGGGGGAGAAGAGAGTGAGGCTGTCGTAGTAGCGCGACCAGGCCCCGCCCGGCTCCTCGGCGCTCTCCAGGACCAGCACGCGGGCGAAGCCGTGGCGCCCTGCGACGCTGGTCCGCCCGGCGCCGGCTGCTGAGGCCGGGCGGGGCGGGGCCGGAGGGTCAGGTGCGGTCGGCGGCCGGGCGCAGGTCGAGCATGGCGGACATGGCGGCGACGACGGAGGGTGCGACCTGGTAGTAGACCCAGGTCCCGCGCCGCTCCGAAGTCAGGAGTCCGGCCTCGCGGAGTTTCTTCAGGTGGTGGGAGACGGTCGGCTGGGAGACGCCGACGTCCTGGATGTCGCACACGCATGCCTCTCCTCCCGGATGCGAGGCGACCTTGGAGAACAGGCGCAGCCGCACCGGGTCGGAGAGCGCCTTGAACATCGCGGCCATCCGTTCCGCGTCGGGCACGGACAGCTCCCCGGCGGTGATGGGCGGGCAGCACGGCACGACCGCTTCCGGATCCAGGACCGGCAACTCGACAACCTCAGACTTCGACATGCGTCTATGTTGACACCCATCGATGCGAGTGGCAAGCTCCGAACATAGACAGTAATCGAAACAGCGGCGCGACCTGCCGCCTCTCCATGGAGGACATCACCGCCATGACCACCACCCCCGAGGACCTGCCGGTCGTCGTGATCGGCGCGGGCCCGGCCGGCCTGGCCGCCGCCGCCCACCTCACCGAGCGCGGCCTCCTCCCGCTCGTCCTGGAAGCCGGCCCCGCCGCCGCGAGCGCCGTTCGGGAATGGGCGCACGTACGCCTCTTCTCGACCTGGGGCGAGCTGATCGACCCGGCCGCCGAGAAGCTGCTGGCCCCCACCGGCTGGATCCACCCCGACCCAGCCACGTATCCCTCCGGCGGGGACTGGGCCGAGCAGTACCTGCAGCCGCTCGCCGACGTGCTCGGCGACCGGGTCCGCCTCGGTGCCCGGGTCACCGGTGTCTCGCGCACCGGCCGCGACCGGATCGTCGACGCCGACCGTGACCAGCAGCCGTTCGTCGTCCACATCACCCACGCGGACGACCGCGAGGAGCGGGTCTTCGCCCGCGCCGTCATCGACGCCTCCGGCACCTGGTCCACGCCGTCCCCGGCGGGCGCCTCCGGCCTGCCCGCCCTGGGTGAGAAGGCCGCCGCCGACCGGATCACCTACCGCGTCCCCGACCTCAAGGACCCCGCCGTCCGCGCCCGCTACGCGGGGCGTCGCACCGCCGTGATCGGCTCGGGGGCCTCCGCGTTCACCGCCCTCGCCTCACTCGCCGACCTCGCCACGTCCGACGACGGCGCGGGCACGAAGGGGGTGTGGGTCCTGCGCCGGGGCATCTCCGGCTCCACCTTCGGCGGCGGCAGCGCCGACCAGCTCCCCGCCCGCGGAGCCCTCGGCCTCGCGGCGAAGGCGGCCGTCGACCAGGGACACGCGGACGCGGTCACGGGATTTCGCACCGAAGCGATCGAACGCGACACCGACGGCCGCCTGGTCCTGGTGGGCGAGGACGGACGCCGCCTGGACCCGGTCGACGAAGTCATCGTGCTGACTGGCCTCCGACCCGACCTCGGCTTCCTCGACGAGCTCCGCCTCGGCCTCGACGAACGGCTCCAGGCCCCCACCGAGCTCGCCCCGCTGATCGACCCCAACCAGCACTCCTGTGGCACCGTCTACCCGCACGGCCACCGAGAGCTCTCCCACCCGGAGACCGGGATCTACCTGGTGGGTATGAAGTCCTATGGCCGCGCACCGACGTTCCTCGCCATGACCGGCTACGAGCAGGTCCGCTCCGTGGCTGCCGCTCTCGCCGGAGACCTGGAAGCTGCCGACCGCGTCGAGCTCACCCTGCCCGAGACCGGGGTCTGCGGCGGAGCCGGGCTGTTCGACGACCCGGACGCGGCCCAGGCTGATGCCGGAGGCTGCTGCACGACGCCGGAACCGGCCCTGGTGCAGCTCGGCGTCGGCACACTGGCCTCCACTGCGTCTGCCGACGAAGCACCGGCGGGCGGCTGCTGCGGCTCGTGACCGATCTCGATGCTCCTGAGCGCGGGGCCGTGACCGGAACGGGGCCACCCTCGCTCGCCGCACCAGCCCCACCACCCGCACCATCGCGCTCGTGGTGCTCGGTGCCGTCACCACTGCGGCCCTGGCCGTCACCCCAGGACCGTACGCGCTACTCGTCGCCCTCTCGGTCGCAGCGGGCACGGTCCGTGGCAACCTCACCCTGCTCCAAGCCACTGCCATCACCGATCGCTGGGGCGCCACCCACTACGGCCGCCTCTCCGGGCTCCTCGCCGCGCCCACCACCACGGCCGCCGCCACTGCACCCTTCGCCGGAGCCGCCGCCGCCGCACCGCTCGGAGGCTATCCCCAGCTCTTCATCGCTCTCGCCGCCGTCTCAACAGCCGCCTGCATCACCGCTCTCAAGACAGCACCCGTCGAGCTCGGAGGCAGCCGAAGCTGAACACGACGCAGCTCGAGCATGCGTGCACTGGCGCACTCCATGCCAGGAGGTGCCTCAGGGCACCGAGTACGACGGCGGGCGGCCAGGGCGCCGCCGGGAGCGAGGTATCGGCAGGGACACCCCAGGGACATCTCAGGGACTTTCACGTCTGTCCCAGGGAGATTTCAGGGATTTTCCGCTGTGGAGGCAGGGAAGGCCCTGACAGCGCTGAAAGATAGAAGAGCACTGGCCAGGGCCTGTATGCCTAGCACTCGATGATATTCACCGCGAGCCCGCCCCGCGCCGTCTCCTTGTACTTCACGCTCATGTCCGCCCCGGTCTCCTTCATGGTCTTGATGACCTTGTCGAGGGAGACCTTGTGGCTGCCGTCGCCCCGCAGCGCCATCCGCGCCGCCGTGACCGCCTTCACCGCCGCCATGCCGTTGCGCTCGATGCAGGGGATCTGGACGAGGCCGCCGACCGGGTCGCAGGTCAGGCCCAGGTTGTGCTCCATGCCGATCTCGGCGGCGTTCTCCACCTGCTCGGGGGAGCCGCCGAGGACCTCGGCCAGGGCGCCGGCCGCCATCGAGCAGGCCGAGCCGACCTCGCCCTGGCAGCCGACCTCCGCGCCGGAGATCGAGGCGTTCTCCTTGAAGAGGAGGCCGATCGCGCCCGCCGCGAGGAGGAAGCGGACGACGCTGTCCTCCTTCTCCGCCTCGGTGCAGCCGTGGGACGCGAAGTTCATGTAGTAGTGCAGGACGGCCGGGATGATGCCCGCCGCGCCGTTCGTGGGGGCGGTGACGACGCGGCCACCCGCCGCGTTCTCTTCGTTGACCGCCATCGCGTAGAGGGTGATCCACTCCATCGCGTGGGCCTGCGGGTCGCCCTCGGCGCGCAGCTGGCGGGCCGAGTTCGCGGCGCGGCGGCGGACCTTCAGGCCGCCGGGGAGGATGCCCTCGCGCGACATACCGCGCGAGACGCAGGCCTGCATGACGCGCCAGATGTCCAGCAGACCGGAGCGGATCTCCGCCTCGGTGCGCCAGGCCAGCTCGTTCTCCAGCATCATCGAGGAGATGGACAGGCCCGTCTCGCGGGAGAGCCGCAGAAGTTCGTCGCCGGTGCGGAAGGGGTGTTTGAGGACCGTGTCGTCCGGGACGATCGGGTTCTCCCCGGCCACCGCGTCCTCGTCGACCACGAAGCCGCCGCCGACCGAGTAGTACGTCTTCTCCAGGACCGGGGCGCCCTCGGTGTCGTACGCGAAGATCGTCATGCCGTTGGCGTGGTACGGGAGCGCCTTGCGGCGGTGCAGGACCAGGTCGTCGTCGAAGGCGAACGGGATCTCGTGCATGCCCAGCAGGTTGATCCGGCCGGTGGAGCGGATCTCCTCCACGCGGGTGTCGGCGCCCTCCACGTCGACCGTCTGCGGGGACTCGCCCTCCAGGCCGAGCAGGACCGCCTTCGGTGTCCCGTGCCCGTGGCCGGTCGCGCCGAGTGAGCCGTACAGCTCGGCCCGTATCGAGGCGGTGTGCGCGAGCAGGCCCTCGTTCTTGAGGCGGCGCGCGAACATCCGGGCGGCGCGCATCGGTCCCACCGTGTGGGAGCTGGAGGGGCCGATACCGACCGAGAAGAGGTCGAAGACCGAGATGGCCACGGGAGGACTCCTTGGGGGGTGGGAAGACGCCGTTGTCTGCCTGGGTGGTGCGGGACAAGCGGGGCAAGCGGGATGAGAAGGACTGTCGGGGGCAAGGAACGGGGCACCGCGCTCACTTTTCTCCAGTGTGCGCGGTGCCCCGTCCGGATGCGCGGAACCGCAGGCCAGGTGCTACTTCAGGCCGGGGTACAGCGGGAACTTCTCGGCCAGCGCGGCGACGCGGCCCTTGAGGTCGTCCGCGTCGTACGACGGCTTGAGGGCGGCCGCGATGATCTCCGCGACCTCCGCGAAGTCCTCGGCGCCGAAGCCGCGGGTGGCCAGCGCCGGGGTGCCGATCCGCAGCCCCGAGGTGACCATCGGGGGACGCGGGTCGTTCGGGATGGCGTTCCGGTTGACCGTGATGCCCAGCTCGTGGAGCCGGTCCTCGGCCTGCTGGCCGTCCAGCTCGGAGTTGCGCAGGTCGACCAGGACCAGGTGCACGTCGGTGCCGCCGGAGAGGACGGAGACGCCCACCTCGGTGACGTCCGGCTGGACCAGGCGCTCGGCCAGGATCCGGGCGCCGTCCAGGGTGCGCTGCTGGCGCTCCTTGAACTCCTCGCCCGCCGCGACCTTGAACGAGACCGCCTTCGCCGCGATCACGTGCTCCAGCGGACCGCCCTGCTGACCCGGGAAGACCGCCGAGTTGATCTTCTTGGCGAGCTCCTGGGTGGAGAGGATCACGCCACCGCGCGGACCGCCGAGGGTCTTGTGCGTGGTGGTGGTGACGACGTGGGCGTGCGGCACCGGGTTGGGGTGCAGCCCGGCCGCGACCAGGCCCGCGAAGTGCGCCATGTCGACCATCAGGTACGCGCCGACCTCGTCCGCGATCCGGCGGAAGGCGGCGAAGTCCAGCTGGCGCGGGTAGGCGGACCAGCCGGCCACGATCAGCTTCGGCTGGGACTCCTTGGCGAGGCGCTCGACCTCCTCCATGTCCACGACACCGGTCTCGTCGACGTGGTACGGGACCACGTTGTAGAGCTTGCCGGAGAAGTTGATCTTCATGCCGTGGGTCAGGTGACCGCCGTGGGCCAGGTTCAGGCCCATGATCGTGTCGCCCGGCTTCAGCAGCGCGAACATCGCGGCCGCGTTCGCCTGCGCACCGGAGTGCGGCTGCACGTTCGCGGCCTCGGCGCCGAACAGGGCCTTGATCCGGTCGATCGCGATCTGCTCGACGACGTCGACGTGCTCACAGCCGCCGTAGTAGCGGCGGCCGGGGTAGCCCTCGGCGTACTTGTTGGTGAGGACGGAGCCCTGCGCCTCCATGACGGCGACCGGAGCGAAGTTCTCCGAGGCGATCATTTCGAGGGTGGACTGCTGACGGTGGAGCTCGGCGTCGACGGCGGCGGCGACGTCCGGGTCCAGCTCGTGGAGGGAGGAGTTCAGAAGCGACATCAGGGGGTCCCTTAAGGTCTCAGTTGCCGGAGAACGCGGTGTACTCGTCGGCGGAGAGCAGATCGGCCGGCTCCTCCGCGACGCGCACCTTGAACAGCCAGCCGCCCTCGAAGGGAGCGGAGTTCACCAGCGAGGGGTCGTCCACGACGTCCTGGTTGGCCGCCGTCACCTCGCCGGTCACCGGCGAGTACAGATCGCTGACGGACTTGGTCGACTCCAGTTCGCCGCAGGTCTCGCCCGCGGTCACCGTGTCACCGACCTCCGGGAGCTGGGCGTAGACGACGTCACCGAGCGCGTTGGCCGCGTACTCCGTGATGCCGATGGTGGCCACGCCGTCCTCGAGGGCCGACAGCCACTCGTGCTCCTTGCTGTACCGCAGCTGCTGGGGGTTGCTCATGACCTGAATTCTCCTGTACGCGGGGGAGTGCTGATGAACGGTGGTCTTGCGGTGTGAGACGGAGGTACGTCACTTCCGTGACGCCTGCGTGCCGGTGAGGAGGGCCCGGAATGCGCCGTTCCCTCCGGGATATCACTTCTGGCGCTTGTAGAACGGCAGCGCGACGACCTCGTACGGCTCGTGCGTGCCCCGGATGTCCACGCCCACGCCCTCGGTGCCCGGCGCGGCGAAGGCCGCGTCCACGTAGGCCATGGCGATCGGCTTGCCCAGGGTGGGGGAGGGGGCGCCGGAGGTGACCTCACCGATCACCTTGCCGTCCGCGACAACCGGGAAACCGGCGCGCGGGACCCGGCGGCCCTCGGCGATCAGGCCGACCAGCTTGCGCGGCGGGGCGGTCTCGGCGCGCTCGGCGGCGGCCTGCAGCGCCTCGCGGCCGACGAAGTCGCCCTCCTTCTCGAACTTCACGACCCGGCCCAGACCCGCGTCGAACGGGGTCAGCGCAGTCGTCAGCTCGTGCCCGTACAGCGGCATGCCCGCCTCCAGGCGCAGCGTGTCCCGGCAGGAGAGCCCGCACGGGATCAGGCCGTGCGGCGCGCCGGCCTCGGTCAGCGCCCGCCACAGCTGCTCGGCGTGCTCGGGCGCGACGAACAGCTCGAAGCCGTCCTCGCCGGTGTAGCCGGTACGGGCGATGAGCGCCGGCACCCCGGCGACCGTGCCCGGCAGGCCCGCGTAGTACTTCAGCCCGTCCAGGTCGGCGTCGGTGACTGCCTTCATGATCGCGGGGGACTCCGGGCCCTGGACCGCGAGCAGCGCGTAGGCGTCCCGGTCGTCGCGCACCTCGGCGTCGAAGCCGCCGACGCGCCCGGTCAGCGCGTCCAGCACGATCTGGGCGTTGCCCGCGTTGGCGACCACCATGTATTCGGCGGCCCCGGTCTCTCCCAACCGGTAGACGATCAGGTCGTCCACGATCCCGCCGTCCTCCTGGACGATCATCGTGTAGCGGGCCCGGCCGTTGCCGACGGTGGCGATGTTGCCCACCAGCGCGTAGCTCAGGAAGGCGGCGGCCTCGGGCCCGGTGACGGTGATCTCGCCCATGTGGGAGAGGTCGAAGAGACCGGCCCGGGTGCGTACGGCGTTGTGCTCGTCGCGCTCGCTGGCGTACCGCAGGGGCATGTCCCAGCCCGCGAAGTCGGTCATGGTGGCGCCGAGCGAGCGGTGCAGCGCGTCGAGGGCGGTGAGACGGGGGGCAGTGCTCATGGGCATGGCTCCAGGGCATGACGACGTCAGGACGGAAAATCCTCCCCATCTGTCATCGGAACCTGAGAGGTTCGCCGATAGCCCCTGGCGGGGTATGCCCCTGGAGGGCGCCCCGGTTCAGGGGGCTCGGCTTGCACCTTGGGTGGAGTCGCGGGGCGACTCGCTTTTCAGATCTGCCTCATCCACGCGGTACGGGGCCTGAGAGATTCAAGGGAGGATCTTGCTCCTTCGGCGCCCGGCTCACACTGTGGCCGGAACTCTCCCGCGCGGATTCGAACGGCCGGTATGCAGTTGGCGGGGTCATCATCGCACGCATCGGGCGGGAGTGGGGGGTCCGGTCTCCACTCCGTTCTCCGGGGACGCGAAGCACCGCGATCAGGGCATGATCCGGACGGCGGGTCCGATGTCGGTTGTGCCGCATTGCCTTTTCTTTACACTTCAGAAGCAGATGGGCGAGACCCGACAGCAGGGGGATGGCGATGACGTTGCAGCGGTCGGTACCGGCCGCGGGGGTCGCGCACGGCGCGGTGCCCGCCCGGCGCGGCGCTCCCGTGCGGGAGCTGATGGAGACCCGTGCGCCGGTGGTACGCGACCTGCGCGGGCGCACCGGCTACAGCCCGTACAGCCTCGATCTCACCGCCGGTGACATCGTCGTGGTCTCCGGGCTCCCCGGCAGCGGCAAGTCCACCCTGATCCGGCGGGCCGTGCAGGGGCGCGCCATCGACTCCCAGAACACCCGTGACAGCTGGGCCGCCGCGGTGCCAGGGTTACTGCCCTACGCCCTCTACCGCCCCCTCGTCCGCGCCGCGCACTACCTCGGCCTCCGCAAGGCCCTGCGTTCCGGCGAATCCGTCGTCGTGCACGACTGCGGCACCCAGACCTGGGTACGCCGCTGGCTCGCCCGGTACGCGGTGGCCCGGGACCGCACCTTCCATCTGATCCTGCTCGACGTGACGCCCGAGGTGGCCCGGCAGGGGCAGCGCGAGCGCGGGCGCGGGGTCTCCGGCTACGCCTTCGCCCGCCACCGGCACGCGGTGGCCCGTCTGCTCCGCGACACCGAACAGGGGCTGCTGCCCGCCGGCTGCACCTCCGCGGTGCTGCTCGACCGGGAGGCCGCGGGGGCGCTCCGCCGGATCTCCTTCACGGACGCCTGAGCTTCCACCGCCCGCTGCGGTTAGGGTGCTGGCCGGAGCAGAGGGCCGCCGCGGCGCGGCCCGGGCGGATGAGAGAGGGCGCAGAGCCAGTGGACATTCCGGCACCCGCACCGGCCCAACCCCAGCAGGGGTGGCCCGCCAACGAGCTCGAAGAGGTGCTGACGGCCTCGCTCGGCGTCCCGGACGCGGGCGGTCGCCTGGTCGAGGTGCTCGGCCGCAGCTCGGTCTGGGTGCCCCTGCCGAACGGCGGCACCCCCGCGAGCGCGGACCTCGACCTGCCGATGATGGAGATCGACGGGGCGGCCTTCGTCCCCGTCTTCAGCTCGGAGGCCCAGTTCCTCAGCTGCGTCGGCAGCCACATGTCCTTCACCGTCGCGCCCGCCCGCGACTTCGCCCGGGGCCTGCCCCCGCAGGTCGGGATCGCCGTGAACCCGGGCGGCGCCGTCGGCATACCGCTGCCGCCGCCCGCCGTCGCCGAGCTCTGCCGGGCGGGCCGCACCGCCCTGGACGGGCCCGCCACCGGCGGCCGGGTCCGGCTGTTCGAGCCGGACTGGCAGCACGACCCGGTCGATTTCCTCACCGCCGTGTCCGAGGAGTTCGAGGCCACCGGAGTCGTGAGCACCGCCCGCCGGACGCTGGCCAGCATCGAGGGCGGCGACCCGGTCCTCTTCGTCGGCGTCGAGTTCGCCACCTGGGACGGAGCGGGACAGAGCGCCCCCATGGACGCCATCGGCCGGGCGCTCGGCCGGGTCCATGTGCCGTGGCCGGTCAACCTGGTTCTCCTCGATGTGGCCCAGGACCTCGTGGGCGACTGGATGCGGGAGAAGGTACGCCCGTTCTACCGCCGCGAGGGGCACTGAGGGCCGGATTCACCGGCGCGAGGACCACTGAGGGCCTCGGGACCGGGCGCCGCGGGACCATGGCGTCAAGTCGGTCCCTGAAGTGGCGCATAAGCTGGTTTGATGGCGTGGTCGCTCCCGTGTGCCCGGGAGCGATGGCGTGAATGCGACGGATCTGCGACGGATCGACGAGGGGCGGAACCCAGGGTGAGTGCGTCAGGCACCGCGGCGGCCGGAAAGGTGGAGCAGCTGCTCCGCCAGGTGACCCCCGGGCGTTACGACGCCTACGAGGAGCTGCTCTCCGCTGTCGCCGAGGGCCGGATCTGGATGCTGCTCTGGCACGGCACGGCCGGCTCGCCGGACGCCCAGTACGGGAACATGGAGATCGACGGCCTGGGGTACGCCCCCTGCGTCACCTCCGCCCAGGAGCTCTCCGCCAGTGGCTGGAACCGGGCCCACGAGCTGGTCACCGGACGAGAGATCGCCCGCGCCCTGTTCCCCGACCGCTGGGGCATCTGGCTCAACCCGCACGCCCCCGGGGGCGGCGTCGGCATCCCCTGGCTCGATCTGCGCCGTATCGCCACGGGCCTGGACCGGCTGCCCGCCGGACCGCTCCGGCTGAGCGAACCCGCCATCGAGCTCCCGCAGTTCTACGCCCTCCTCACCCAGAACGCCCACCGCACCCCCGCGATCCGCTCCCTGCGCCGCGCCTGGGTGCACCCCGCGGTCGGCGTCCCGTATCTCGCGATCGGCCTCGACCTCTACGACACCGGCCGCGCCGCCGTCGAATCGGTGCGCGAGATGATGCGCCAGTCGGTCGGTGCGGTCCCCGAGGGGCTGCCGGTCTCCACCGTCGCGCTCTCCGACGAGTACGACCCGGTCGGCATGTGGCTGCGCGCCAACACCCGCCCGTTCTACGACCGCGAGGCCCACGCCCCCGCGGGCCCGCCTCCGGCCGCCGCCCCGGGCTACGGCTACCCGCCGCTTCCGCGCTGACCCGAAGGACCCCCATCGCGGGGAAGGGCTCCCCCCTCGGTCACCCTCCGTCGAACACCCTTCGATGTCCGGCTTGTTAACTTCCCCCGGGAGGATGTCCCGGAACTGGACGGTTTGTTAACTGTCCGGGTCTCGACTAGGTCTCACCGCTATCCGGACTGTTCTCTTGCGGCAGGCACCGTCTGTAGTGTGCGGCCATCAAACCTCACCACATGGCGAACCAGGGGTGGACCCATGCGAATATTCAAGTCCCGGGCTGTCCGGGCGATCACGACAGCGGTCGCTGTCGGTCTGATCGCCACGGGCTGTTCCAGCGATCGGGACGGGGGTGACGCCAAGGGGGGCGACAAGGACACCTTCGTCTTCGCCGGAGCCGGTGACCCCGGTTCCCTCGACCCGGCCCTCGCGAGCGACGGCGAGACGTTCCGCGTCACGCGTCAGGCCTTCGAGGCGCTGCTGGAGCACGAGCCCGGCGGCAGCAAGCTCGTCGGCGGTCTCGCCGAGAAGTGGTCGAGCGACGAGGCCGGCAAGGTCTGGACGTTCAACCTCCGCCAGAACGTCAAGTTCCACGACGGCGAGGCGTTCAACGCCGCCGCGGTCTGCGCGAACTACGACCACTGGTTCAACTGGAAGGGCACGTACCAGTCCAGCGCGGTCTCCTACTACTGGCAGACCATCATGGGCGGGTTCGCGAAGAACGAGGACGCCGAGGCGCCCAAGCCCAACTACAAGTCCTGCACCGCCAAGGACGAGAACACGGCCGTCATCGAGGTGAACGAGCCCTCGGCGAACCTGCCGGGCGGGTTCTCCCTCCAGGCGCTCGCGATCCACTCGCCGAAGGCCATCAAGGAGTACGAGAAGCAGGACGCGAGCGCCAAGGGCGACGCGATCACGTACCCGAAGTACAGCCAGGAGGCCGGCACGGTCGCCGGAACCGGCCCGTACAAGATCACCAAGTGGAACAAGGGCAACAAGGAAGTCTCCTTGACGCGCTTCGACGACTACTGGGGCGCCAAGGCCAAGGTGAAGAATCTGGTCTTCCGCACCATCTCCACCGAGGAGACCCGCCGCCAGGCGCTCCAGGCGGGTGACATCGACGGCTACGACCTGGTCGCGCCGGCCGATGTGACGACGCTGGAGAAGGAGGGTTACGAGGTCCCGACCCGTGACGTCTTCAACATCTTCTACCTCGGCATGAGCCAGTCGGCGAACCCGGCGCTGAAGAAGCCCGAGGTCCGTCAGGCGATCACCCACGCCATCGACCGCGAGAACCTCGTCAACACCCAGCTGCCCGAGGGCGGCAAGGTCGCGACCCAGTTCATGCCCGACACGGTCGCCGGCTACTCGGACAAGGTGAAGACCTACCCGTTCGACACCGCCAAGGCGAAGGACCTCCTCAAGCAGGCCGGCGAGGAGAAGCTCTCCATCGACTTCTGCTACCCGACCGAGGTCACCCGCCCGTACATGCCTGCCCCGCAGGACATGTTCGAGCTGATGAAGGCCGACCTGGAGAAGGCCGGCATCACCATCAAGCCGAAGGCCATGAAGTGGGCCCCGGACTACCTGGACGCCACCGAGGCCGGCTCCTGCGCCCTGCACATGCTCGGCTGGACCGGTGACTTCAACGACGGCTACAACTTCATCGGCACCTGGTTCGCCGGACCGGACAAGCAGTGGGGCTTCAAGGACCAGAAGGTCTTCGACGCCGTGAACGCCGCTTCCGAGATCACGGACCCGGCCGGCCGCACCGAGGCCTACAAGAAGGCCAACGAGGCCATCGCCGAGTACGTCCCGGGCGTGCCGATCTCCTCGTCGCCCCCGGCCATCGCGTTCGCGAAGAACGTCAACCCGCCGAAGGTCTCCCCGCTGACGCAGGAGAACTTCGCCGAGGTCTCCTTCAAGTAATCGCACACCAGCGGGTCCGCCCGGCCACAGCAACCAGGTGGCCGGGCGGTCCTGCTTCGACGCACGTGAGAAAGGGGCATGCGGGGTGCTGCGACTCGTCGTAAGAAGACTTCTCCAGCTCATTCCCACCCTGCTCGGCCTGTCGGTCCTGCTGTTCCTCTGGCTGAACCGACTGCCCGGCGGACCCGCCTCAGCGATCCTGGGCGAGCGGGCCACCGAAGCCGAAGTGGCGAGAATCAACCGTGCACTCGGGCTCGACGAGCCGGTGCACGTGCAGTACTGGCGCTTCCTCAAGCGCATCTTCGAGCTCGACCTCGGAACCTCCACCCAGACCGGCCAGCCGGTGTGGGACGAGTTCGCCCTGCGCTTCCCGGCCACCGTGGAGCTCAGCGTCGCCGCGATCCTGATCGCCGTGGTCGTGGGCATCCCGATGGGCTACCTGGCGGCCAAGCACCGCGGCGGCTGGCTGGATGTCGCCTCGGTCTCCGGATCGCTGCTGGGCATCTGCATCCCGGTCTTCTTCCTGGCCATGCTGCTGCGCGGGATCTTCTCCGTGGAGCTGGGCTGGTTCCCGAGCCAGGGCCGCCTCACCACCGGCATCAACGCCACCGACGTCACCGGATTCGCGGTGCTGGACGGGTTGTTGACCGGCGAGTTCGACGCCAGCTGGGACGCGATCATGCACCTGATCCTGCCCGCCGTCGCACTGGCCTCCATCCCGCTCGCCGTCATCGTCCGGATGACCCGCGCCAGCGTCCTGGAGGTGCTGGGCGAGGACTACATCCGCACGGCCGAGTCCAAGGGCCTCGACAAGAAGACCGTGCGCGGTCGGCACGTGCTGCGCAACGCGCTGCTGCCGGTGATCACCGCGGTCGGCCTGCTGACCGGCAGCCTGCTCTCCGGTGCGGTCCTCACCGAGTCCGTCTTCGACTTCGGCGGCATCGGATCCTTCATCCGTACCGCGATCGACGGCCGCGACTACCCGGTCCTCGTCGGGTTCATTCTCTTCATCGCGATGGTGTACGTGCTGATCAACCTGCTGGTCGACCTCGCGTACAGCATCATCGACCCGAGAGTGCGGGTGCACTGACGTGACGATCCTGACCAACAAAGCAGACAAGATCGACCGTCTTGCCGAGCTGACCCAGAGCACCGAGAGCGTCAGCGGCAGCAGCCTGTGGCGCGAGGCGTTCCGGCGCATGCGCTCCAGCAAGATGGCGATCATCGGCGCGGCCATCATCGCCGCGTTCATCCTGGTCGCCATCGTCGGGCCGATGCTGGCCCCGCACGGCGCGACCGCACAGAACTGGCGCAGCGAAGTCTTCCCCAACCAGGGGAAGTTCGTCGGCATGCGCGGCGAGAACTGGTTCGGCCTGGACCATCTGGGCCGAGACATGTTCTCCCGCTGGCTCGTCGGCGCCCGGCAGACGCTGCTCGTCGGTGTGGTCTCCATGCTCATCGGCCTGATCGTCGGCGCGCTCGTCGGTGTGCTCTCCGGAGCCGCCGCCACCCTCGGCGGCAAGGCCGGGCAGCGCGTCGACACCGTGATCATGCGCTTCACCGACATCATGCTGTCGCTGCCCTCGCTGCTGCTCGCGGTCTCCATCGCCGCCGTGCTCGGCCAGTCGCTGACCACGGTGATGATCGCCGTGGGTGTCGTCCAGATCCCCATCTTCGCCCGCCTGCTGCGCGGTTCGATGCTGGTGCAGGGCGGTGCGGACTACGTGCTCGCCGCGAAGGCGGTCGGCATCCGGCGCAAGCGGATCGTGCTCACGCAGATCCTGCCGAACTCGCTGAGCCCCGTGATCGTCCAGGCCACCCTGAGTCTGGCCACCGCGATCATCGAGGCCGCGGCCCTGTCCTACCTGGGGCTCGGCAACCCCGACCCGGCCGTTCCCGAGTGGGGCGTGATGCTCTCCCAGGCGCAGCGCTTCTTCGACAACGAGCCGATGATGGCCGCCTACCCGGCCGTCGGGATCATCATCACCGCCCTCGGCTTCACCCTGCTCGGCGAGGCCATGCGCGAAGCCCTCGACCCGAAGTTGCGAGGCTGAAGTCCCATGTCACTGCTCTCCGTTGAGGAACTCAGCGTCACCTTCACCGCCCGCGGCCGCAAGGACGCCACGGCCGTGGACGGCGTCTCCTTCGCCGTCGACCAGGGCCAGGTCGTGGGCCTGGTCGGCGAGTCGGGCTGCGGCAAGTCCGTCACCTCGCTCGCCCTGATGGGGCTGCTGCCCCGCAAGGGCGTGCGGATCGGCGGCCGCGCCGAGTTCGACGGCCAGAACCTGCTGACCATGAACGAGCGCAAGCTGCGCGACATGCGCGGCAGCCAGCTCGCGATGATCTTCCAGGACCCGCTGTCCTCGCTGAACCCGGTCGTCCCGATCGGCATCCAGGTCACCGAGATCCTCCAGCGCCACCGCGGGCTGAAGGGCGAGAAGGCCCGCAAGGAAGCGGCTTCGCTGCTCGACCGGGTCGGGATCCCCGACCCGGACCGGCGGCTGAAGGAGTACCCGCACCAGCTCTCCGGCGGTATGCGCCAGCGGGCGCTGATCGCCATGGCGGTCGCCTGCGCGCCCCGTCTGCTGATCGCCGACGAGCCGACGACGGCACTCGATGTGACCATCCAGGCGCAGATCCTGGAGCTCCTGAAGGAGCTGGTCGACCAGGAGGGCACCGCCCTGCTGATGATCACGCACGACCTCGGCGTCGTCGCCGGCCTCTGCGACGAGGTCAACGTCCTGTACGCCGGGCGGGCGGTGGAGTCGGCGGGCCGCCGCGAGCTGTTCGCCCACCCCACCCACCCGTACGCGCACGGGCTGCTCGGCTCCATCCCGCGTCTGGACGCACCGCGCGGCGAGCCGCTCAACCCGATCCGCGGCTCCATCAACGACAAGATCGCCTGGGCCGACGGCTGCGCGTTCGCACCCCGGTGCGACCACTACACGATGGAGTGCCTCACCGGCACCCCCGAACTGACCGAACCACGCGCGGCCGGACACCAGGTGCGCTGCGTCAACCCGGTCCTGCCCACAGCGGAGGTCCCGGCATGAGCCTTCTCGAACTGGACGACGTCAAAGTCCACTTCCCGGTCAAGAAGGGCCTCTTCTTCGACCGTACGGTCGGCCATGTCTACGCGGTCGACGGTGTTTCGCTGTCCATCGAGGCCGGTCAGACGTACGGCCTGGTCGGCGAGTCGGGCTGCGGCAAGACGACGCTCGGCCGGGCGGTCCTGCGGCTGAACGACATCACCGACGGCGGGGTCGTCTTCGACGGCACCGACCTGGCGAAGCTGCCGGGCGAGGAGATGCGGGCCTTCCGCCGCCGCCTCCAGATGGTCTTCCAGGACCCGCTGGGCAGCCTCAACCCCCGGCAGAACATCGAGTCGATCCTGTCCGAGGGCATGGCCGCCCACGGCATCGGCAAGGACCAGACGGAGCGCCGGGAGAAGATCAAGGACATCCTGGCCAAGGTCGGCCTGCCCTCCAACGCGCTCTCCCGCTACCCGCACGAGTTCTCCGGCGGCCAGCGCCAGCGCATCGGCATCGCCCGCGCGCTGGTCCTGGAGCCGGACGTGATCATCTGCGACGAGCCGGTCTCCGCGCTCGACGTCTCGGTCCAGGCACAGGTCATCAACCTGCTGGAGGAGCTCCAGGAGTCCCTCGGCCTGACCTACCTGGTGATCGCGCACGACCTCGCGGTCGTCCGGCACATCTCGGACGTCATCGGGGTGATGTACCTCGGCGGGCTCGTCGAGGAGGCCCCGAGCGACGCGCTGTACGCGGGGCCCCGGCACCCGTACACCAAGGCGCTGATGTCGGCCGTCCCGGTGCCCGACCCCGAGGTCGAGGACCGCCGCGAGCGCATCCTGCTCCACGGCGACCTGCCCTCCCCGGCGAACCCGCCGGCCGGCTGCCGCTTCCACACCCGCTGCCCGTGGGTGCAGGAGACCAAGTGCGCCACGGAGCGCCCGCCGCTGCTGGACACCGGCGACGGTCACAAGGTGGCCTGCCACTTCACGGCCGAGATCGAGGCCGGCACGGTGAAGCAGACCCTGGCGACCGGCATCGAGGCGGTCACGGGGACGGAGACGGTGGCGGCCGAGGCCGTCGAGGTCTCGGAGGGCGAGACGGAGGCCCCGGCAGCGGACGCCCCGAAGAAGGAGCCCGCGACCGTACCGGCCCAGGCCGACGCGAACGCCAAGGAGAAGGAGACCGAGGCGAAGGCGGCGGAGGCCGAGGACACCAAGAAGGAGACGGCCGACGCCACGGAGACCGAGGCGAAGGCTGCCGACGCCGCGGAAGAGGCTTCGGACGCCACCAAGAAGGCGGAGGGCAGCCCCAAGGCCTAGGGAGCGCCCGGGACCGGCACAATTGGCCGGTGCTCACCGAACTGTTCACGCCCTCCGTCCAGCATGCGCTCGACCTCGTCGGGATCTTCGTCTTCGCGATCTCGGGCGCCCTGCTCGCCGTCCGCAAGAACTTCGATGTCTTCGGCATCGCGGTTCTCGCGGAGGTGACAGCGCTGGGCGGAGGGCTGTTCCGTGACGTCATGATCGGCGCGATCCCGCCCGCCGCCTTCACCGACCTCGGCTACTTCATCACCCCGCTGTTCGCCGCCGGCCTGGTCTTCTTCCTCCACCCGCACGTGGAGCGCATCCAGGTCGGCGTCAACGTCTTCGACGCGGCGGGGCTCGGCCTGTTCTGCGTCACCGGCACGGTCAAGGCGTACGAGTACGGCCTCGGGCTCACCGCGTCCGCCGCGCTCGGCCTGGCCACGGCGGTCGGCGGCGGTGTGCTGCGCGATGTCCTCGCCAACGAGGTCCCCTCGCTGCTGCGCTGGGACCGCGACCTGTACGCGGTGCCCGCGATCGTCGGCGCGACCATGGTGGTCCTCTGCATCCGCTTCGACACCCTGAACGCGCTGACCAGCGGGATGGCGGTGATCGCCGCGTTCGTCCTGCGGCTGCTGGCGCTGCGCTTCCACTGGCGGGCGCCCCGGGCCTACAACCGGTCGTCGGCGCGGGCCGAGGAGGGGTCGGCGGCGACGTAGGGCGGGTCGGCCGGGTAACGGGGCCCACAAAAAGCTACCGCTCAGTAGGGTGATGGATGTACCGTGCATGCCATGGCACAGGCAGCGACTGAGGCAGTGACCGGAGCGGCGCCGACCGCACCGGCGACCATCGGCGACAGCGAGTTCGACCGGGACACGGCGGTCACCCTCCGTGAGGAGGGCGTCTACGACGCCGAGCTCTCCGCGGGCTGGACGATCATCCACGCCGTCAACGGCGGCTATCTGCTGGCCCTGCTCGGCCGGGCTCTTGGCGAGGCCCTGCCGCACCCCGACCCGTTCTCCGTCTCGGCGCACTACCTCACCGCCTCCGTGCCCGGCCCCGCGGTGATCCGCACCCAGACCGTCCGGACCGGCCGCACCCTCTCCACGGGCCAGGCCTCCCTCTTCCAGTACGCGGAGGACGGCAGCGAGATCGAGCGCATCCGGGTCCTGGCCACCTACGGCGACCTGGACACGCTCCCCGACGACGTCCGCACCACGGCCCTGCCGCCCGCGAGATGCGCGGCTGGTTCGGCCTGGCCGACGGCCGCGACCCCGACCCGCTGTCGCTGCTGCTCACCGTGGACGCCCTGCCGCCGACCTCGTTCGAGCTGGGCCTGACCGGCTGGACCCCCACCGTCGAGCTGACCACCCACATCCGCTGCCGCCCCGCGCCCGGCCCGCTGCGCGTCGCCATCACCACCCGTAACCTCGCGGGCGGCTTCCTGGAGGAGGACGCCGAGGTCTGGGACAGCGCCGACCGCCTCGTCGCCCAGTCCCGCCAGCTCGCCAAGGCCCCGCGCACGAAGTAGGGCGTACGGACGTACGGGGGCGGCTCCCGCGCCCGTACGGGGCCGGCACCGTACGGGCGCCGCCGTTGTCGGTCCGGGCAGGGGCAGCGCCGTTGTCGGTCCGGGGTGGGTGCAGCCTTGGTCACTCCCCGGCGGGCGCCTCGTCGAGCCAGTGGGCGCGGCCGATGGTGACCAGCCGCAGGCGTCGCCGGGCCACCCGGACGACCTCCGCCTCACCCTCCGGCCCGGCCTCCAGCAGGGTCGACGTGGTGATCACCATGTGGTCCACATAGAGGCCGCCGAGCATCAGCAGATCCTCCTCGCTCCACCCCGCCGCCCCCGGCTCCTGGCCGAGCGCGCACGCCACCTCCTCGGCGAACCGCCGCAGTTGAGCCGCGATCGCCGCGCGCACCGGGCCGACCCCGCCGTGCTGCTCACGCGCGATGAACCGGAAGTGGGCGGGCTGCGCGCCGACATGACGCGCTATCACCGCCACGCTGCGGTCCAGCCGCTCCTCGCTGTCCCTCCTCCACCAAGGCGACGCCGAGCGCCGCGGTGTCCTCGAAGTGCCGGTAGAAGGCCGTCGGCGTGACCCCGGCGGCGCGGGTCACCTCCCGGAGTCCCAGGCTGCTCAGACTCTGGTGCTCCAGGAGGTCGAGCGCCGCGTCCAGGAGGGCCTGGCGCGTCCTGAGCTTCTGGGTCCGGCGAATGCCGACGGGAGTGTGACTCATGCCATTCAGTAAACAACCGTTCTCCGAGTCTGGGGAAGGGTGCGAGGTTTAGACTTTCAAGTCAGTGAACACTCGTACTCCGAACGGCTTTCGTCGTCGCACAGAGAGGTTCCGCCGTGCTCGTCCTCGTCGCCGCGCTGCTCCTTCTGGGAATCCTCCTCGGGGCGGTCGCCCACATCCCGCTGCCGCTGACGCTGGCCGCCGCGGCCGTGATCGGCAGCTGGCTGCTGATCTTCGCCGTGCGCGAGCGCACATCGCGCCGCACCCACTGACCCGCCGTACGAACCGACTCGCCGCACCCGCACCCGCCGAGCCTGCCGTTTCCCGTACCGATCCGAAGGAGCTCGCACCATGACCCTCACCCTCATCGACCGCACCCGCTGCACGGACGCCGCCGCCGACAAGGGTGCGGACGCCGCCATCCACAAGGACGCCGTCGACCCGGGTGCGGCGCCGGAGAAGACTCCCGACGCCGCTCCGCGCCGGGCCCTCGGCCGTGAGGCGGACGGTCTCGCCGTCGCCTCGTTCGTCCTCGGCCTCGTCGGGCTGCTGGTCTTCAACATCGTGCTCGGGCCCATGGCGATCGTGATGGCGCTGCTGGCTCTGGCCCGTCACACCCGCCGCCGGGGACGCGCCTTCCTCGGCCTCGCCCTGGGCGTCGCCGACCTCGCCGTGCTCGCCGCCCTGGTCACCGCCAACGGCACCGTCGCCTGGAGCATCGGCGGCTGACGCACGCCCCGAAGCGGCCCCGCGAGCCGCTCTCCCCGTTCCGGATCGGGCTCCGGACCGGGGCCTTCGACCGGTCCGTCGTACTCCATGAAGGCGTGCGCGGGGACCAGGCCGTGACGCGCCCGGCGGGCACCCCACCCCGGGCTCGTAGAATCGGCCCCACCATGGCTTACCTCGACCACGCCGCGACCACCCCGATGCTTCCCGAAGCGATCGGGGCGATGACCGCCCAGCTCTCCGTCACCGGCAACGCGTCCTCGCTGCACGCCGCCGGACGCCGGGCCCGCCGCACCGTCGAGGAGTCCAGAGAAGCCCTCGCCGACTCCCTCGGCGCACGCCCCAGCGAGGTGGTGTTCACCTCCGGCGGCACGGAGGCCGACAACCTCGCGGTCAAGGGCCTCTACTGGTCCCGCCGCGACGCCGACCCCCGCCGCACCCGGGTCCTCGCCGGTCCCGTCGAACACCACGCCGTCCTCGACGCCGTCGACTGGCTCGCCGAACACGAGGGCGCGAACGTCGACCACCTCCCCGTCGACCGCCATGGCCGGGTCCACCCCGAGGACCTGCGCGAGGCGATCCTCCGGAACCCCGACGACATCGCGATGATCACCGTGATGTGGGCCAACAACGAGATCGGCACGATCATGCCGGTACGTGAACTGGCGGCGGTGGCGGCGGAGTTCGGGATCCCCATGCACGCCGACGCGGTCCAGGCGTTCGGCCAGCTGGAGGTCGACTTCGCCCGCTCCGGACTGGCCGCGATGACGGTCAGCGGACACAAGATCGGCGGCCCGTTCGGCATCGGCGCGCTGCTGCTGGGCCGTGACCACACCCCCGTGCCCGTCCTGCACGGCGGCGGCCAGGAGCGGCACGTACGCTCCGGCACCCTGGACGTGCCCGCCGTCGCCTCGTTCGCGGTCGCCGGACGGCTGGCGGCCGAGCGGCGCGAGGAGTTCGCCCGGCGCGTGGGCGCCCTGCGCGACGAGCTCGTGACCGCCGTGCGCCTGGCCGTGCCGGACGCCGTGCTCGGCGGCGACCCGGACCCGGCCGGACGCCTGCCCGCCAACGCCCATTTCAGCTTCCCCGGCTGCGAGGGCGACTCCCTGCTCCTGCTGCTGGACGCGCAGGGCATCGAATGCTCCACCGGCTCCGCCTGCACCGCCGGGATCGCCCAGCCCAGCCACGTACTCCTGGCCACCGGAACCGATCCGGACCTGGCCCGGGGCACCCTGCGCTTCTCGCTCGGCCACACCTCGACCGAGGACGACGTGAAGGCGCTCGCCGAGGCGATCGGCCCGGCGGTCGAGCGGGCGCGGACGGCCGGGCTCAGCTGAGACGGCGAACGCCGGGCTCAGCTGACGAGGACCGTCACCCGGAGGCGTTACGCCTTCGCCGACGGCGATGGCGTAGGGCTCGGCGGCGCCGTCGCGGCCCGCCGCACCAGCTCCATGTACCGGTCCCAGTCCCAGTGCGGGCCCGGATCGGTGTGGTCGGTGCCCGGCACCTCCACGTGCCCGATGATGTGCTCCCGGTCGATGGGTATGCCGTGCCGCGCGCAGATCGACGCCGTGAGCCGCGCCGACGACGCGTACATCTCCTTCGTCAGGTCCTTCGGCCGGTCCACGAACCCCTCGTGCTCGATGCCGACGGCCCGCTCGTTGTAGGAGCGGTTGCCCGCCTGGTACGCCACGTCCAGCTCGCGGATCATCTGCACCACCCGCCCGTCCTGCCCCACGATGTAGTGCGTCGCGGCCTGGTGGGCCGGGTCCTGGAACACCTTCACCGCGCCGGCGAAGCTGCCCTGGGTGACATGGATGATCACCCGGTCGATGGGGAAGTCGTCGGGCCGGTCCGCCCGGCGCCAGTTCGCCTCCGAGGCGGCCACCCAGGTCGCCCCCGCGTAGTCCAGCTCACCCGGCCTCCGGGGCTTCTCGACGCCGGGGACCTGCCACCACAGGCGCTTCACCTTGTCGCGTGCGAGCACGGCGGCGGTGCCGGCGGCCGCCACCGCGCCCCCGCCGATCAGCAGTGCGCGGCGGCCGACGCCGTCCGCCGGCTTCTTCCGCGAAGGCTTTCCCGAGGGCTTTCGCGCGGCCCGGGTGCTCCCGTTGTTCCCCATGTGATCGTCAACGCTTATCCGCGAGCGTTCGGTTCCCGGCGACCCGTACCCTGGAGGGGCTATGACTCAGACTTCCCAGCGCCCCCTGCGTGTCCTCGCCGCGATGTCGGGCGGCGTGGACTCCGCCGTCGCCGCCGCCCGTGCCGTCGAGGCGGGCCACGACGTGACCGGTGTCCACCTCGCCCTGTCCGCGAACCCCCAGTCCTTCCGGACCGGGGCGCGCGGCTGTTGCACCATCGAGGACTCCCGGGACGCCCGCCGCGCGGCCGACGTCATCGGTATCCCGTTCTACGTCTGGGACCTGGCGGAACGCTTCCGCGAGGATGTCGTGGAGGACTTCGTCGCGGAGTACGAGGCCGGGCGCACGCCCAACCCCTGCCTGCGCTGCAACGAGAAGATCAAGTTCGCCGCGCTGCTCGACAAGGCCCTCGCCCTCGGCTTCGACGCCGTCTGCACCGGCCACTACGCCACGGTCGTGCTCACCGAGGACGGCAGCCGCGAGCTGCACCGCGCGTCCGACATGGCCAAGGACCAGAGCTATGTGCTCGGCGTCCTGGACGAGAAGCAGCTCGCCCACGCCATGTTCCCGCTCGGCGACACCCTCACCACCAAGGACGAGATCCGCGCCGAGGCCGAGCGCCGGGCCCTGGCCGTCGCCAAGAAGCCCGACAGTCACGACATCTGCTTCATCGCCGACGGCGACACCCAGGGCTTCCTGGCGAACCGCCTCGGCGGTCCGGCCGAGGGCGACATCCTCGACGAGTCGGGTGCGAAGCTGGGCACCCACGAGGGCGCGTTCGGCTTCACCATCGGCCAGCGCAAGGGCCTCAAGATCGGCCACCCGGCCCCCGACGGCAAGCCGCGCTACGTCCTCGACATCTCCCCGGTGAACAACACCGTCACCGTCGGTCCCGTCGAGGCCCTGGACGTCACCGCGCTGACCGCGATCAAGCCCCGCTGGTGCGGAACGCCTCCGTCCGGCCCGGGTACGTACACCGCCCAGCTCCGCGCCCACGGCGGCGAGACCGAGGTCATCGCCGAGCTGGTCGACGGCTCCGAGCTGAACGTCACCTTCACCGAGCCGGTCCGGGGCGTCGCCCCCGGCCAGGCGGTCGTCCTCTACGACGGCACGCGCGTGGTCGGCTCGGCCACCATCGCGACGACGGTCCGCCGCGAACGGGTGGCGGCGGGCGGCTGAGCCCGCGCGGCGCCCCCAGGGCGTGCCGTCCTGGGACGCCTACCGGTACGCGTACACGTACAGACCGGCTAGGACGCCCTTCGGTACGCGTACACGTCCCTCGCGAAGAACTCCGTCAGCACCGGCGCGAGCACCTGGGGCGCCACCTCGCGCATCTGGCCCGTCAGCGTGCGGTGCCGGCCGCGCGGCAGGGCCTCGGCCAGCGTCCGGGTCGCCGCCCGCGCCGGGGCGCTGCTGAAGCCGCCGCAGATCACCAGGGTCCGGGCGGCGACGGCCGAGAACCGCTCGGCCGGGATCGCCCCGTCGCCCAGCAGCGCGTCGTCGTACGCCAGCGTGTGCGCCATCGCCTCCAGCTCCGGCCACACCGGGGCCCGCCGCATCCGGGCGGCCGTCTCCTCGGCGACCCCCGTCATGGACAGGAACAGCTCCACCGCCCCGCCCCGGTCCCCGGCCGCCAGCAGCCGCTGCAGCCGGGCCGTGCAGCGGGCCTTGAACCGCAGCCCGGACGCCCCCGGCGTGTAGGGCGGCTCGTACACGGCGAGCAGCTCCACCGGGAGCCCAAAGGCGGCCGCCTCCAGGGCCAGCGCCCCGCCGGAGGACATCCCGAAGACCGACGTGTCCGCCCCGGCGGCACCGACGACGGCGGCCAGGTCCTCGATCTCCCGCGCCACGGCACAGCGCCCGGTGTCACCGCTGGCGCCCCGGCCCCGCCGGTCGTAGGTGATCACCGTGAAACGCGGCGCGAGCAGAGCGGCCAGCGCCGCGTCGGTCGCTGCCACGCTCAGCGCACCGCCGACCAGCACCAGCGGTGGCCCCTCGCCCTGGCGGCGGTAGGCGATCGGCGTGCCGTCGGCGGAGAGAATCCTGTCCATGGGAGAGGAGACCGGGGCGGGCCGGGAAACTCATCGCTCGCCCGAGAAAAAGTTCCCGGGCGAGCGGATCGAGGGTCAGTCCGCCACCGTCTCCGTGGCGTAGAAGCAGAAGTGGTCCTTGATCGCGGCGACTTCGGGCTTCGGATCCGGGTAGGCCCAGACGAGATCGGCGGCCCCGGGCCGCGACCAGTAGGAGGCGTCCCCCTTGAACGGGCAGTGGGTGGAGGTGTCCGACGGGGAGAGCAGCTCGGTGCGGACGTCCTCGGGCGGCAGGTAGTAGCGAACCGGACAGCCCCTCTCGCGGAGCACGAGCGGGCGGCGGCTCTCGGCCAGCACCTGTCCGTCGTGCACGGCCCGCACGTGCTCGGTGCCCTGCTCGACGGTGATGCGGTGTCCTCGGGTGGCAGTCATACCCGTTTCAGCGGCGTACGGGGCGGGCTTCTTCCCCGTACGCCGAACCTTCCCCGGAACGGGGGAGTGTCCGAGGCGGGGTCGTACGGTTGCCCCATGAACATCTGCGTCTTCCTCTCCGCCGCCGACCTCGACGACCGCTACACCGTGCCCGCCTGCGAGTTCGCCGAGCTGCTCGGACGGGGCGGGCACACCCTCGTCTGGGGTGGATCGGACAAGGGGCTGATGAAGGTCGTCGCGGACGGGGTGCAGGCGGCGGGCGGCCGGCTCGTCGGGGTGTCCGTCGAATTCCTCGCCGCGAGCGCCCGCCCGAACGCCGACGAGATGGTCATCGCCCGTGACCTCGCCGAGCGCAAGGCGCTCCTCCTGGAGAAGGCCGACGCCGTGGTGATCATGGTCGGCGGGACCGGGACGCTCGACGAGGCCACCGAGATCCTGGAGCTGAAGAAGCACGGCAAGCACACCAAGCCCGTCGTCCTGCTCAACACGGCGGGCTTCTACGACGGGCTGCGCCAGCAGTTCCAGCGCATGGAGGACGAGGGCTTCCTGCCGCTGCCGCTGACCGACCTCGTCTTCTTCGCCAAGGACGGCGTCGGCGCGCTCGCCTACCTGGAGGAGACCGCCGGACTCCAGTGAGCGGCCCGGATCCGGGAGCGGCGCTCGCCCACCCGGAGGAGACCGCCGGACGCCGGCAAGCGCCCCGGATCTAGGATCGCCCCATGGCTACCCACCTCATCACCGGCGCCGGTTCCGGCATCGGCGCAGCTGTCGCCCGCCGTCTCCAGGAGCGCGGCGACGATCTCGTCCTGCTCGCCCGCGACGCCGGCCGCGCCAAGGAGTTCGCCGAGCGCTACCCGGGCGCGCGCACGCTCGTCGGCGACCTCGGCAACCCCGACCGGCTGTCCTGGGCGTTCGGCCAGCAGTCCATGCCCGAGCGGATCGACACCCTGCTGCACATCGCGGGCGTCGTCGAGCTGGGCGAGGTCGGGGAGCTCACCCCCAAGGCCTGGCACTTCCAGATCGACGCCAACCTGATCGCCCCCGCCGAGATCACCCGCCTCCTCCTCCCGCAGCTCCGCGTCGCCCGGGGCCACGTCCTCTTCGTGAACTCCGGCGCCGGACTCAACGCCCACGCCGGGTGGAGCGCGTACGCCGCGAGCAAGCACGGCCTCAAGGCGCTCGCCGACTCGCTGCGCCACGAGGAACACGGCAACGGGGTCCGCGTCACCTCCGTCTACCCGGGCCGCACCGCCAGCCCCATGCAGGCCAAGGTGCACCAGCAGGAGGGCAAGGAGTACGACGCCGAGCGCTGGATCGACCCGGAGTCGGTGGCCACCACGATCCTCATGGCGATCGATCTGCCGCGCGACGCCGAGGTCAACGACCTCACGGTCCGCCCCGGACGCTGAGCGGGCCGGCGCGCAACCGGCGTACGGGGGACCGTAGGCTTCCCGGGTGAGCGAGAAGAGCAAGTTCAGCGGGTGTCCGGCGACCGGCATCGGGTCGATGCCCGGGGGAGACGCGAGGGAGGCGGCGAAGACCGTCACCGGCTCCTTCGCCGACGGCCAGGGCATGCCGTATCTGGCCGAACTGCCCGCGCGCGGGCCGGGCGCCGACATGATCGGCCGGAGCGTCGGCCTCCTCGTCGAGATGTACGGGCACGTGGAGCCGAGCGGCTGGCGGATCAGCGACCGGCCCGGCCGCGACACCCGCAGGGCCCGCTCCTGGCTGGGAGAGGACCTGGACGCCCTGGAGGAGTTCACCCAGGGGTACGAGGGACTGCTCAAGGTCCAGGCCGTCGGGCCCTGGACGCTCGCCGCCGCCCTCGAACTGCGCGGTGGCGAAGCCATGCTGGCCGACGCGGGCGCCTGCCGCGACCTGGCCGGATCCCTGACCGAGGGGCTCCGCGCCCACCTCGCGGAGGTCCGCCGCCGAATGCCCGGGGCTAGCGTCGTCCTCCAGCTCGACGAACCCTCCCTGACCGCCGTCCTGCTGGGCCGGGTCCGCTCCGCCAGCGGCTACCGCACCTACCGCGCCGTCGACCGTCAGGTCGTCGAGAGCGCCCTGCGCGACGTCCTCGCGGCGGCCGGCGAGGACGGGACGACGCTCGTCCACTCCTGCGCCCCCGAGGCGCCCGTCGCGCTGCTGCGCCGGGCCGGCGCCGACGGCATCTCGTTCGACTTCTCGTTGCTCACGGAGCGTGAGGAGGAGGCGATCGGGGAAGCGGTCGAAGGCGGCACCCACCTCTTCCTGGGCGTGGTGCCCTCCACGGACGCGGCTTCGGAGGGATTGTCAGACCCGGGCGGTAGCGTCATGGGGGTCAGGACGTTGTGGAGCAGGCTGGGGCTCAATCCGGGGACTCTCGCCGAGTCCGTCACGATCACCCCGTCGTGCGGTCTCGCGGGCGCGTCGCCCGCGTACGCCCGTACCGCGCTCGCCCACAGCGCCCGGGCGGCGAGGTCGCTCGCGGACAACCCTGAGTGACGGGGACGACGGGTACACAGGAGGACGGGACGATGGCGGGCGAAGAGCGGGTGGAGCAGGAGAGTTCGGTCCCGGCGGAGGCGCGGGAGGAGCACGCGCTGCTGGCCGAGCAGATCGAGGAGCACCGCTTCCGGTACTACGTGAAGGACCAGCCGGTCGTCAGCGACGCCGAGTTCGACCGGCTGCTGCGCTCCCTGGAGGCCCTGGAGGACGAGTACCCCCCGCTCCGCACCCCCGACTCCCCGACCCAGAAGGTCGCCGGGCCGTACATCACGGAGTTCACCTCCGTCGAGCACCGGGAGCGGATGCTCTCCCTGGACAACGCCTTCGACGACGAGGAGCTGGCCGCCTGGGCCGACCGGGTCGCCAAGGAGACCGGCACCCCCGACCATCACTTCCTGTGCGAGCTGAAGGTCGACGGCCTCGCCGTCAACCTCACCTACGAGCACGGCCGCCTCACCCGGGCGGCCACCCGCGGCGACGGCCGCACCGGCGAGGACATCACCCCCAACGTCCGGACGATCGCCGAGATCCCGCACCGTCTGAAGGGCGAGGACATCCCGGCGCTCGTCGAGATCCGTGGCGAGGTCTTCTTCCCCATGGAGGGCTTCGAGGAGCTGAACGCCCGGCTGGTCGCCGCCGACGACAAGCCCTTCGCCAACCCGCGCAACGCGGCCGCCGGATCGCTGCGCCAGAAGGACCCCAAGGTCACCGCCTCCCGCCCGCTGCACATGGTGGTGCACGGCATCGGCGCCCACGAGGGCCTGAGCATCGACCGCCTCTCCCAGGCCTACGACCTCCTGCACGCCTGGGGCCTGCCCACCGCCCGGCACAACAAGGTCGTCGACTCCCTCGCCGGCGTACGGGAGTTCATCGCGTACTTCGGCGAGCACCGGCACTCCGTGCAGCACGAGATCGACGGTGTCGTCGTCAAGCTCGACGAGATCCCGCTCCAGGGCCGCCTGGGCTCCACCTCGCGCGCCCCCCGCTGGGCCATCGCCTGGAAGTACGCCCCCGAAGAGGTCAACACCAAGCTGGTCAACATCCGCGTCGGCGTCGGGCGCACCGGCCGCGTCACCCCGTACGCCCAGGTCGAGCCGGTCGAAGTGGCCGGTTCCGAGGTCGAGTTCGCCACCCTCCACAACCAGAACGTGGTCAAGGCCAAGGGCGTCCTCATCGGCGACACCGTGGTCCTGCGCAAGGCGGGCGACGTCATCCCGGAGATCCTCGGCCCCGTCGTCGACCTGCGCGACGGCACCGAGAAGGCCTTCGAGATGCCGACCCACTGCCCCGAGTGCGGGACGGAGCTGCGCCCGATGAAGGAGGGCGACATCGACCTCCGCTGCCCCAACGCCCGCACCTGCCCGGCCCAGTTGCGCGAGCGTGTCTTCTACCTCGCCGGGCGCAAGAGCCTCGACATCGACCACTTCGGCTATGTGGCCGCCGCCGCCCTGACCCGCCCGCTGGAGCCCGCCGAGCCCGTCCTCAAGGACGAGAGCGATCTGTTCTCGCTCACCGTCGAGCAGCTGCTGCCGATCCGGGCGTACGTCCTGGACCAGGACAGCGGGCTGCCCAAGCGCGACCCGAAGACCGGAGAGGAGAAGATCGCGACGGTCTTCGCCAACCAGCAGGGCGAGCCGAAGAAGAACGCGGTGGCCATGCTGGAGGGCATCGCCGCCGCCAAGGAGGCACCCCTCGCCCGGATCCTCACCGGCCTCTCCATCCGGCATGTCGGGCCGGTCGCCGCCCAGGAGCTGGCCCGCCAGTTCCGCTCCGTCGACCGGATCGACGAGGCGACCGAGGAGGAGCTGGCCGCCGCCGACGGCGTCGGGCCGACCATCGCCGCCTCGGTCAAGCAGTGGTTCGCCGAGGACTGGCACCGCGAGATCCTGCGCAAGTGGCGCGAGGCCGGGGTGCGGATGGCCGACGAGGGCTCCGACGAGGACGAGGGCCCCCGCCCCCTCGAAGGCCTCACCGTCGTCGTCACCGGCACCCTCGCCACCCACACCCGCGACGGCGCGAAGGAAGCTCTCCAGGCGCTCGGCGCGAAGGTCACCGGATCGGTGTCCAAGAAGACCGCGTTCGTGGTCGTCGGCGACAACCCCGGCTCCAAGTACGACAAGGCGATGCAGCTGAAGGTGCCCGTGCTCGACGAGGACGGATTCGCGATCCTGCTCGAGGACGGACCCGAACGCGCCCGGGAAGCAGCCCTGTCCGACCCGGAAGCCGCTCCCGAGGCCGCTCCGGATGCCGGCGGAGCGTAGACGGGGGCGTGGACGGGGAGTGACCGTCCGCCGGACCGTCGTTCGCTCCCCGTTTCCCGGATCGAGACGCCTTCGAGACGATGCCCCGGCGTGGCGCGCTTCGTGCGGGGAAGGAAACGGGGCAGAGGGGTGAAGAAGGGTCGGGCGCTCCCCGAATGGCCCTGCCGTACCACCCGTTCGGGCCAATAGCAGATGGTGACGGGTGGTCGGTTCGCATTCGGGCAAGAGCTGTAGAGCGCTGCCCCTGGAAGCCTTTCGCGGCCTACTGTTGAGAGGTGCGCCCGCCGTGCACGGCCCTCGACCGGGCCGTGGTGCCACGGAAGCGGGCGCCACCGAGGGTCATCGGCACCGCCGGCTGTGAGAGGGACGGAATGAAACCGACCGAGAGCGCCGCCCCGGTGTCGCGGCTGCAAGGTTTCGTCGGCCTCACGCCCCCGGTGGGCGCCGCCGTCGTGGGGATCGCCGCGTTACTGCTGGCGGTCGGGTCCTACCGAACGGTCCAACAGGGCCACGCACTCTTCCCGGACGGAGTGGTGGGCTGGTCCCTCGCCGTGCTCACCGGGATCATCGTCGGCCATCTGGTGGCCCTCGGCCGCGACCGGTGGTGGGGCGGCACCGGCTCCGGCGCCGCCCTCACCCTCGCCGTGCTCCTGCTGTACGGCTGGCTGCCGGCCGTCCTGGTCAGCCTCGCCGTCGTGGTGCTCGTCGGGACCGCCCGCCGGCACCGCTGGTGGCAGGGGCTGCTGCACGGCGGGGTCGACATGCTCGGCATCGGCGCGGCGGCGCTCGTGCTGGCCGCGTTCGGCGTGGCCCCCACCGTCGAGGAGCCCTGGCGGCCACTCGACTGGGGCATCGCGGCCGTCCCGGAACTGCTCCTGACCGCGTCGACGTATCTGCTCGTCACCCGGGTCCTCCTGTGGTACGCCCAGGCACCTCACAACGGCGGGCTGCCGACCATCGCCCGCACCGCGATGCTGCGCCAGGGACTCGTCGCCGTCGCGCTCCTCGGGCTCGCCCCGCTGATCTGCGCCGTCGCGATGTCCATGCCCATACTGCTGCCGCTCTTCGCGGTGCCGCTGATCGCCCTGGACTCCACCCTCTGGATCGCCCGCGCCCGCGCCGAGGAGCAGCTGCGCGACCCGCTGACCGGGCTGCCCAACCGCCAGTGGCTGCTGGAGCGGACCTGGTCGGCGCTGGAGGACGCGGAGTCCATCGGAACCCGCTCCGCGCTGGTCCTCATCGATCTGGACCGCTTCCGCGCGGTCAACGACACCCTCGGCCACCTCGCCGGGGACCGGCTGCTGCTCCAGATAGCGGAACGCCTGCGGCTCGCCCTGCCGCGCGGCGCGGAGGCGGCCCGCCTCGGCGGCGACGAGTTCGCCGTCCTCCTCCCGCACACCGACTCCACCACCAGCGCCCAGCAGGTCGCCCGCCACCTCGTCGCCGAGCTGTCCTCACCGCTCGACCTCGACGGGCTCACCCTCGTCCTGGAGGCCAGCGCCGGGGTCGCCGTCTACCCCGACCACGCCCTCGACGCCGAGGGCCTGCTGCGCCGGGCGGACGTCGCGATGTACCAGGCCAAACGGGACCGCACCGCAGTGGAGGTCTACGAGTCCAAGCGGGACAGCAACACCCCCGACCGGCTCGGGCTCCTCGGCGATCTGCGCCGGGCGCTGGACGCGGGAGAGGTCGAATTGCACTACCAGCCCAAGGTCCGCTTCGACGGGCAGGTCGCGGGCCTTGAGGCCCTGGTGCGCTGGGTGCACCCGGAGCGCGGCCGGGTCCCCCCGGACGAGTTCATCGCCATCGCCGAGTCCTCCGGACTGATGCCGCACCTCACGGAGTACGTCCTGGAGACGGCGCTCGCCCAGGTCGCCCGCTGGCGGGCGCAGGGCCTGTGCGTGCCCGTCGCGGTCAACGTCTCCCCGCGCGACGTCCACACCCCCGGCTTCGCCGGAGGCGTCGCGGCCCGCCTCGCCCGCCACGGCGTGCCCGCGGGAGCGCTCCAACTGGAGATCACCGAGCATGTGCTGCTGGAGGACCCGCAGCGCGCCGCCGACACCCTGGCCGGGCTCACCGCGCACGGCGTCAAGATGTCGCTGGACGACTTCGGCACCGGCTACTCATCCCTGGTCCACCTGCGCCGGCTCCCGGTCAGCGAGCTGAAGATCGACCGCTCCTTCGTGGCCCGGCTGGCCGTCGACCACGAGGACGCGGAGATCGTCCGCTGCACCATCGACCTGGCCCACTCGCTCGGCCTGGTCGTCGTCGCCGAGGGCGTCGAGGACGACACGACGTGGGAGCGGCTGCGGGATCTGCGGTGCGACGCGGTGCAGGGGTGGCTGGTGGCGGCCGCGATGCCGCCGCAGGAGACCACGGCCTGGCTGCGTGCGCGCGGCGAGCACGGCTGGCGCAGGCCAGCCGAGCTGAAGGCCCAGGCGGCGGCCGCCGCGGGGTCGGCCACGGCCTCGGCGACCGGCTCGATGAACGGGTCGCTCAACGGCGCGGTGAACAGCACGGTGAACAGCGCCGCGGAGACCGACACCGCCTGAAGATCCCGGGGAGTGGAGCCCGCACAGGCGTAGCCCGATCGGGCCGGGGCACCCGTCCCCCCGAGACCCCATAGGATTGGGCCAAAACCACACACCAACCCCTGAGGATCGCTGCATGCCTGGCATCACGCGCGAGGAGGTCGCCCACCTCGCCCGGCTGGCGCGTCTGGAGCTGAAGGGCGAAGAGCTCGATCACTTCGCCGGTCAGCTCGACGACATCATCGGCGCGGTCGCCCGCGTCTCCGAGGTCGCCGACCAAGACGTACCGCCGACCTCCCACCCGCTGCCGCTGACCAACGTCATGCGCGCGGACGAGGTCCGTCCGTCGCTCACCCCCGCGCAGGCGCTCTCCGGCGCCCCGGCCCAGGAGCAGCAGCGTTTCAAGGTGCCGCAGATCCTGGGGGAGGACTAACCGCCATGACGGACATCATCAAGCTCACCGCGGCCGAGATCGCCGCGAAGATCGCCTCCGGCGAGCTGACCGCCGTCGAGGTCACCGAGGCGCACCTCGCCCGGATCGACGCCGTCGACGAGAAGGTCCACGCCTTCCTGCACATCGACCGCGAGGGCGCTCTCGCCCAGGCCCGTGCCGTGGACGCCAAGCGCGAGGCGGGCGAGAAGCTCGGCCCGCTGGCCGGCGTCCCGCTCGCGCTGAAGGACATCTTCACCACGAAGGACATGCCGACCACCGTCGGTTCCAAGATCCTCGAAGGCTGGGTCCCGCCGTACGACGCCACGCTCACGCAGAAGCTGCGCGACGCCGACGTCGTCATTCTCGGCAAGACCAACATGGACGAGTTCGCCATGGGGTCCTCCACCGAGAACAGCGCCTACGGCCCCACCGGCAACCCGTGGGACCTCACCCGGATCCCCGGCGGCTCCGGCGGCGGCTCCTCCGCCGCCCTCGCCTCCTACGAGGCCCCGCTCGCCATCGGCACGGACACCGGCGGCTCGATCCGCCAGCCCGCCGCCGTCACCGGCACCGTCGGCGTCAAGCCCACCTACGGCGGCGTGTCCCGCTACGGCATGGTCGCCTTCTCGTCCTCCCTCGACCAGGGCGGGCCCTGCGCCCGTACGGTCCTGGACGCGGCGCTGCTCCACGAGGCGATCGCCGGGCACGACCCGCTGGACTCCACGTCCATCGACGCGCCGGTCCCGCCGGTCGTCGAGGCCGCCCGCAACGGCTCCGTCCAGGGCATGCGCGTCGGCGTCGTCAAGCAGTTCCGCGGCGAGGGCTACCAGGCCGGTGTGCTCCAGCGCTTCGACGAGTCGGTCGAGCTGCTGAAGTCGCTGGGCGCCACCATCGTCGAGCTGGACTGCCCGTCCTTCGACCTGGCGCTCTCCGCGTACTACCTGATCGCCCCGTCCGAGTGCTCCTCCAACCTGGCCCGCTTCGACGCCATGCGCTACGGCCTGCGGGTCGGCGACGACGGCACGAAGTCGGCCGAGGAGGTCACCGCCCTCACCCGCGAGGCGGGCTTCGGCGACGAGGTCAAGCGCCGCATCATCCTGGGCACGTACGCGCTCAGCTCCGGCTACTACGACGCGTACTACGGCTCGGCCCAGAAGGTCCGCACCCTCATCACCCAGGACTTCGAGAAGGCCTTCGAGCAGGTCGACGTGATCGTCTCCCCGACGACCCCGACCACCGCCTTCCCGATCGGCGAGCGCGCCGACGACCCGATGGCGATGTACCTCGCGGACCTGTGCACCATCCCCACCAACCTGGCCGGCAACTCCGCCATGTCGCTGCCCTGCGGCCTGGCTCCCGAGGACGGCCTGCCGGTCGGACTGCAGATCATCGCCCCCGCCATGAAGGACGACCGGCTGTACAAGGTCGGATCCGCCGTCGAGGCCGCCTTCGTGGAAAAGTGGGGGCACCCGCTGCTTGAGGAGGCTCCGTCGCTGTGAGTGCCATGGCAAAGAAGGCCAAGAACTTCCAGAAGTCCAAGACGGGCGCGTACATCGCGATCGGCAGTACCGCGTTCGGCGCGATCAGTGTCGTCAAGCAGGCGAAGCTCGCCCGCAACGACAACGACGTGCTGCGGCTCGTCGACGCGGCCGTCTCCGCGGCCGCCATCGTCACCGGACTCGCGATCCTCTATCGCGAACTGAAGCGTCTCGGCGACGACGACGTCCTGCTGGGCTGAGAGGGAAAGTTTCACCGTGACTGTCACTGACCTGGTGTCGTACGAGGACGCGCTCGCGTCCTACGACCCCGTCATGGGCCTCGAAGTCCATGTCGAGCTCGGCACCAAGACCAAGATGTTCTGCGGCTGCTCCACGGAGCTGAAGCAGGACGCCAACTCCCAGACCTGCCCGGTCTGCCTCGGACTGCCCGGCGCCCTGCCGGTCGTCAACGAGATCGGCGTGGAGTCGGCCATCAAGATCGGTCTCGCGCTCCACTGCGAGATCGCCGACTGGTGCCGGTTCGCCCGGAAGAACTACTTCTATCCGGACATGCCGAAGAACTTCCAGACCTCGCAGTACGACGAGCCGATCGCCTTCAACGGCTATCTGGACGTCCAGCTGGAGGACGGCGAGATCTTCCGGGTGGAGATCGAGCGCGCCCACATGGAGGAGGACACCGGCAAGTCGACGCACGTCGGCGGCGCCACCGGCCGTATTCACGGCGCGTCCCACTCCCTGCTCGACTACAACCGGGCCGGTATCCCGCTCATCGAGATCGTCACCAAGCCGATCGAGGGAGCCGGGGCCCGTGCCCCCGAGGTCGCCAAGGCGTACGTCGCCGAGCTCCGCGAGCTGATCAAGGCCCTCGGGGTCTCCGAGGCCCGCATGGAGATGGGCCAGATGCGTTGCGACGTCAACCTGTCGCTGCGCCCCAACGGGACCGAGAAGTTCGGCACCCGCTCCGAGACGAAGAACGTGAACTCGCTGCGTTCCGTCGAGCGGGCCGCCCGCTTCGAGATCCAGCGGCACGCCGCCGTGCTGTCCTCGGGCGGCACGATCGTGCAGGAGACCCGGCACTTCCACGAGGAGGACGGCTCCACCACGGCCGGCCGCATCAAGGACAACGCCGAGGACTACCGCTACTTCCCCGAGCCGGACCTGGTCCCCGTCGCGCCCGCGCGCGACTGGGTCGAGGAACTGCGCAAGGGCCTCCCCGAGCTGCCCCGGCTGCGCCGGGCGCGGCTCAAGGAGGAGTGGGGTGTCTCCGAGCACGACATGCAGTCCATCCTCAACGCGGGCGCGGTCGACCTGATCGTCGCCACGATCGAGGCGGGCGCCCCTGCGGACCAGGCCCGCAAGTGGTGGATGGGCGAGCTGGCCCGTAACGCCAACGAGACCGGCCGCGGCCTGGACGAGCTCCCGATCACCCCGGCGCAGGTCGCCCGGGTGGCGGCGCTCGTCGCCGCGGGCGACCTCAACGACAAGCTGGCCCGCCAGGTCATCGAGGGCGTCCTCGCGGGCGAGGGCGACCCCGACACCGTCGTCGAGAAGCGCGGCCTGAAGGTCGTCTCGGACGAGGGCGCGCTGTCCACGGCCGTGGACGAGGCCATCGCGGGCAACGCGGCCATCGCGGACAAGATCCGCGGCGGCAAGGTCGCGGCGGCGGGCGCGCTCGTCGGCGCGGTCATGAAGGCCACCCGCGGACAGGCGGACGCGGCGCGCGTGCGCGAGCTGATCCTGGAGAAGCTCGGCGTCGAGGGCTGACCGCCTGATCGTCCCCGAAGGGGCGGTGCACCCGTACGTACTCACGTACCCACGGGCGCGCCGCCCCTTCGGCCGTGAGCCGTACGCCATCGCGGACGCGTCGGCCCCTCGTGCTTCGCAGCACCTTGATCGATCCCCTGAACCACCCTGAGAGTCCCCCTGAACACCATCACCGCCGAGATCGTCTCCTTCGCCCTGCTCCTGGGTGTCCTCGCCTTCGCCGTCCTGCGCCCCCGGGGCCTGCCGGAGGCGACCGTCGCCGTGCCCGCCGCCGTGCTCGTGGTGGCCCTGGGCGCGGTGTCCTGGCCCGAGGCGCGGGAACAGGTCGGCGAACTGCTGCCCGTCGTGGGCTTCCTCGCGGCGATCCTCGTGCTGGCCCAGCTCTGCGCGGACGAAGGGCTGTTCCGGGCCGCCGGTGACTGGGTCGCCCGCGCCTGCCGGGGGCAGACGCGCCCCCTCCTCGGCGGGGTCTTCGTCGTCGCCTCGATCGTCACCGCCGTCCTCAGCCTGGACGCCACCGTCGTCCTGCTCACCCCGGTCGTCCTCGCCACCGCCGCCCGGGTCGGCGCGCGGCCCCGCCCGTACGTCTACGCCTGCGCGCACCTCGCCAACTCCGCGTCCCTCCTGCTCCCCGTCTCCAACCTGACCAATCTGCTGGCGTTCACCGCGAGCGGGCTCTCCTTCACCCGGTTCGCCGCGCTGATGGCGCTGCCCTGGCTCGCCGCCATCGCCGTCGAGTACGCCGTCTTCCGCCGCGCCTTCAAGGACGACCTGGCCGCCGGGGCGCACGCGCCGGATCCCGAGGCGGAGCGCACGCCGGTCCCTGTCTTCACGCTCGTCGTGCTGGCGCTGACCCTGGCCGGGTTCGTCGTGACCTCGTTCGAGGGCGCCGAGCCGCTGTGGGCGGCACTGGCGGGGGCCCTGGTGCTCGCCGTACGGGCGCTCGCCAAGCGGGAGACCACGCCGCTCGCCGTCGTCCGCTCGGCCAACCCGCTGTTCTGCGTCTTCGTCCTCGCGCTCGGCGTCGTCGTCAAGGCGGTCGTCGACAACGGCCTCGGCGACGGGATCGCCGCCCTGCTGCCGGACGGTGACACCCTGCCCGCCCTCCTCGGCGTCGCCGTGGTCGCGGCCCTGCTCGCCAACGTGATCAACAACCTGCCCGCGATCCTCGCCCTGCTCCCGATCGTCGCGGCGGCGGGGCCCGGGCCGCTGCTCGCCGCCCTGATCGGGGTGAACCTCGGGCCGAACCTCACGTACGTCGGATCGCTGGCCACGCTCCTGTGGCGGCGCATCCTGCACGTGCACGGGGACGCCCCCGAGCTGGGCCACTTCACCCGGCTGGGGATCGCGACCGTACCGGCGACGCTGCTGGCCGCCACCCTCGCGCTCTGGGGGTCCCTGCACCTCATCGGGGTGTGAGAACGCCGTCACTCCGGGTTGGACTTTCGGGCCGGACCTCTTGGACGTTCACCACCGGGCCGCGCACAGTCCTTCCCGACGCCACCCGGTCTGACTAGCTTCCCGGCTGTAACCACCGGAACCAGGAGGCTCTCTTGACCACGGACATGTCACGGCGACGGCTCTTCGCGCTGGGCGGCGGCGCACTCGGCGCCGCTGCGGCCGGATCGTTCCTGCCGCCGTCGCTCCAGGCCGCCATCGCCGCGCAGCCCGCCCACGCGGGGTCCGGCGGGCTGGGGTCGATCAAGCATGTGGTGATCCTGATGCAGGAGAACCGGTCCTTCGACCACTACTTCGGCACCCTGCGCGGCGTACGCGGCTTCGGCGACCGCAACGCCGTGGAGCTGCCCACCGGCGGGACCGTGTTCGAGCAGCCCGGGGCGGCCGGCTCCACCGTGCTGCCCTTCCCGGTGCGCGGGGCGGCCGAGGAGCAGAAGAAGGACCTCCAGTACATCGGCGCCCTCGACCACTCCTGGAGCGGCGGCGCGAAGGCCTGGGGCGGCGGCTGGATGAACGGCTGGATCAGCGCGAAGACCGCGGCCACGATGGCGTACTACGACCGCCGCGACATCCCGCTCCACTACGAGCTGGCCGACACCTTCACCGTCTGCGACGCCTACCACTCCTCCATCCACACCTCCACCAGCCCCAACCGCAACCACCTCTGGAGCGGGAAGACCGGCTTCGAGGCGAACGGGAAACGGGCCGTCGGCAACGACGCCTACAACGAGGGCACCCACCCCGGCTACGACTGGTCCACCTACGCCGAGCGGCTGGAGAAGGCCGGGCGCAGCTGGCGGACGTACACCGAGTGGGAGAACTTCACCGACAACCAGATCGAGTTCTACGCCACCTTCAAGGCCATAGCCCGCAAGGCACTGGCCAAGACCGGCGGCCACACGTACATGGAAGCCTTCTACGCCAAGGTCCGCGGCGCGTCCGAGGCCGAGCGCACCCGGCTCCTCGGGCTGCTGGACGAGGGTGTCACCACGCTCACGAAGCAGGAGCGCAGCCTGTTCGAGCGGGGGCTGCGCCGGGTGCCCACCGGGACGCTCGCCGAGGAGTTCGCGAAGGACGTGGCCGCCGGGACGCTGCCGGAGGTCTCCTACCTGGTCCCCTCGGCGGTCGACTCCGAGCACCCGAGCACCTCGTCGCCGGTGCACAGCGCCACCATCGTCTACAAGATCCTCGACGCGCTCGGCAAGCACCCCGACGTCTGGCGGCACACCGCCGTGCTGATCAACTACGACGAGAACGACGGCTTCTTCGACCACGTCCCGCCGCCCGTCGCACCCCCCGAGGTGACCGAGGAGCAGTGGGAGGGCCGCCCGACCGGCCTCGGGATCCGGGTGCCGCTGCTGGTCGTCTCGCCGTGGACCGTCGGCGGATACGCCTGCTCCGAGGTCTTCGACCACACCTCCGTGATCCAGTTCCTGGAGCGCTGGACCGGGGTGAAGGAGCCCAACATCGGCGACTGGCGACGCCAGGTCACCGGCGACCTCACCTCCGCCTTCGACTTCACCCGGGCCCGCCGGCAGCCCGCCGTGCAGACGCCCGGGGCGATCCCGCCGTTCGAGGGCCGCTGGCAGCCGAAGCCGCCCGCCGTCCAGCACCTCCCCGAGCAGGAGCCCGGCGTACGCCCGGCGCGCCCGCTGCCCTACCGGCCGGACGCCCAGGCGCGGCGGACCGACGGCGGACTGCGGGTGGAGCTGGACAACAGCGGCCGGTCCTCGGCGCACTTCGCGCTCTACCCGTACGCGGACGAATTCCCGGCCCCGCAGCACAAGGACGTCCGGGGCCGGGCCCACTGGGCGGTCCCGGTGGCGGGGGAGGCGTACCGCTTCACGGTCACCGGGCCGAACGGCTTCCGGCGCGAGTTCGCCGGACCGGCCGACGGGGGAGCGGAGGTCGCCAGCCGCATCGACCACCGCGACCGCGACATCCACCTCACCCTGCGCAACACCGGCCGCCGCCCCCTGACCTTCCTGGTGCGGCCGCTCGGCTACGTCGACGAGGACGACGTACGGGACTGGACCCGCCGTGTCACGGTCAAGCCGGGCCGCAGCCGGTCGCTGGTGCACTCGGCGGCCGACGCGCACGGCTGGTACGACCTCGACGTCACCGTCGACGGGGAGGACGGCTTCCGGCGGCGGCTCATGGGGCACATCGAGAACGGCCGGGCGAGCGTCTCGGGCTGACCGACCGCAGAGGCCCCAGGGCCTGATCTGCCCCGTATAAGGGGCAGATCAGGCCCTGTGACCATGGCCACGAAACGGACAAAGGATCACGATCTGCTGTCAGAGTTGGCGGTCTCAGGTCATGAGACGTTTACGGGCAGATCACGTTATCTGCGGGTAAAGGTCCACGAACCCGCAGGGAGCTCGTCCGTTGGCTGCCATCGCCCGCTGGTGCATCAGGCACCGTCTCGTCGCCGTTCTCATCTGGCTCGCCGCCCTCGGCGGCACCGCCGCAGCGGCGGGCATCGCCGGTTCGGCGTACTCCAACGACTACGAGGTCCCCGGCACCGAATCAGGCCGGGCCACCGAGCTGCTCTCCCGCGGCTTCACCGACCTCGGCGGTGACACCGACACCGTCGTCTGGCACACCACCGACTCCACGGTCAGAGCCGCTGACGTCGAACAGACCATGACCCGCACGCTCCACGCGATCGAGGACCTGCCGGGCGTCGGCGCGGTCACCGGCCCCTACGGCACCGCGGGCCCCGGCCAGATCAGCCAGGACGGCCACACCGCCTACGCCACGGTCACGTTCGACCGCCCCGCCGACGAGATCCCCGCCTCCCAGGCCCAGGCCCTCGTCGACACCGCGAAGGCCGCCGAGGCCGACGGACTCCAGGTCGAGCTGGGCGGCACCGCCGTCGCCCTCACCGAAGCGCCGTCCGCCCACGTCGCCGAGGGCATCGGCGTGATTGTCGCGGCCGTCGTGCTCTTCCTCGCCTTCGGCTCGCTGGCCGCCAGCCTGCTGCCCATCGCCACCGCCCTGGTCTCCGTCGGCACCGCCTACGCGGGCACCGTGCTGCTCGGCCATCTGATGACCGTGGCCGACTTCGCCCCGATGCTCGGCATGCTCATCGGGCTCGGCGTGGGCATCGACTACGCCCTGTTCATCGTCACCCGGCACCGCAGAGGACTCCGGCGCGGCATGTCCGTGCCGGAAGCGGCTCAGAACGCCGTCGCGACCACCGGCCGCGCCGTCGTCTTCGCCGGGGTCACCGTCTGCATCGCCCTGCTCGGCATGCTGATCCTGCGGCTCGACTTCCTCAACGGCGTCGCCATCGCCGCCTCGCTCACGGTCGTCCTCACCGTGCTGGCCTCCGTCACCCTGCTGCCCGCCCTGCTCTCCCTCATCGGGATGCGGGCCCTCAGCCGCCGCGAACGCCGGCAGCTCGCCGAACACGGACCGCGCCCCGAACTGCCCACCGGCTTCGCCGCCCGCTGGTCCGCCTTCGTCGAGCGCCACCCCAAGCTCCTCGGCGGGGTCGCGGCCGTCGTCATGCTGGTGCTCGCCCTGCCCGCCCTCGGTCTCCACCTGGGCACATCGGACCAGGGCAACAACCCGGCCACCGCCACCACCCGGCAGGCCTACGACCTCCTCGCCGACGGCTTCGGGCCCGGCGTCAACGGCCCGCTCACCATCGCCGCCCAGCTCGACGGCGCCGACGACCGGCTCGCCCTGGACTCGCTGCCCGAGAAGCTGCGCACCACCGAGGGCGTCGCGTCCGTCAGCCCGGTCACGTACAACAGCGGCGGCGACACCGCCTTCCTCACCGTCGTCCCCGACTCCTCGCCCCAGTCGCAGGAGACCAGCGAGCTGGTCGACCGGATCCGGGGCGACGTGCTGCCACCGGTCCGGGACAACACCTCGCTGGAGGCCCATGTGGGCGGGGTGACGGCGAGCTACGACGACTTCGCCGAGATCATCGTCGGGAAGCTGCCCCTGTTCGTCGGGGTCGTCATCGGGCTCGGCTGTCTGCTGCTGCTCCTGGCCTTCCGGTCCATCGGCATCCCGATCAAGGCCGCCGTGATGAACGTGGCCGCCGTCGCCTCCTCCTTCGGCGTCGTCGTCGCCGTCTTCCAGTGGGGCTGGGGAAGCGAACTGCTCGGCCTCGGGAGCGCCGGGCCCATCGAACCCTTCCTCCCCGTGATCATGGTCTCGGTCCTCTTCGGACTCTCCATGGACTACCAGGTCTTCCTGGTCGGCCGGATGTACGAGGAGTGGCTGGAGACCGGCGACAACCGGCGTTCCGTACGGGTCGGCCTCGCCGAGACCGGCCGGGTCATCAACTCCGCCGCCGTGATCATGATCTCCGTCTTCCTCGCCTTCGTGCTCAGCGGCGACCGGGTCATCGCCATGTTCGGCATCGCGCTCGCCACCGCCGTCGCCCTGGACGCCTTCGTCCTGCGCACCCTGCTCGTGCCCGCGCTGATGCACATGCTCGGCGGCGCGAACTGGTGGCTGCCGGGCTGGCTGGAGAAGCGGCTGCCCCGGATCTCCATCGAGCCGCCCGACTGCGTACCGCTCCATGCGAAGATCCCCGGGGCGCGCGCCACCGAGGAGGGTGTCGCGCAGACGGAGGAGGAGCACGATGTTCGCCATATCCCTGGGTGACGACAAGGCGGAGCTGCGACCGCTGGAGGTCTGGCAGGACGAGGAGTTCCTCGCCCACATGGACCGGGCCCGCGAGCTGGTCGACCCCTGGATCCCCTTCGCCTCCTTCGCCACGGACCGGGACTCGGCCCGCGCCCTGCTCCAGCGGTACGCGGAGAAGCAGGCGGCGGACACCGGGCGGCTGTACGGGATCTGGCTGGACGGCACCCTCGTCGGCGGCGTCCTCTTCCGGATCTTCGACACGGCGTCCGGCAACTGCGAGATCGGCGTCTGGCTGGAGCCCGCCGCCCAGGGCCGCGGCCTGATCACCCGCGCCGCCGAGCGCCTGATCGACTGGGCGGTGTACGAGCGCGGCATGCACCGCATCGAGTGGGACGCCTCCGCAGCGAACACGAAGTCGATCGCGGTGGCGAAGCGGCTGGGCATGACCCGCGACGGGGTGATCCGGCAGAACTACCTCTACCGGGGCGTACGCCACGACTCCGAGATCTGGTCGGTGCTCGCCCCGGAGTGGAAGGCCCGCACCGGGCGCTGAACCCCGGCGCACGCCCGGCGTTAAGGGGGCTCTCATCCGGGCCCCCTAGCGTGCGGCGCATGAACACCACCCCCTCCAAGACGACGAACCCCGACGAGACGGCTGCCGCGGAGGACGCGGCGACGAAGGACACGGAGACGAAGGACGCCCTGGGTACGGCGTCGGAGGCCGACGACCTCGGCGAGCAGGCCGTCCGTGACGACGCGGCCGACGACGGCGTCCAGGACGAGGACCTGGAGCCCGACCCCTTCGAGACGGCCCGGCACGGCGTCGGCGCGGGCGCGGCGGCCGTCGTCTCCGCGGCCCTCGGCGTCGTCGCCCTGACCGGCGCGTGGACCGGCCGGGTGGCCGCCGAGCGCGAGACGCTCATCGGCCAGATCAAACTCTCCGGCGGCGGCAGCCCGGCCCAGCAGATCTCGGAGATCTACGGGGACGCCTGGCACACCACGGCCCTGGTCAACGGCGTCTTCGCCGTGCTGGCCCTGCTCGTCGGCGTCGTCGTCCTGGTCCGCCCCGCCTTCGGCGCCCCCGCCGACCGGCCGCAGCCCGCCTGGGTCCGCGCGGTCGCCCTGGCCGGTGTCGCCCTCGGCGTCCTCGGTGTGCTGATCTCCGCGGGCATGTACTTCGACCTCTTCGCCTCCCTGCCCAGCGCGGGCACCCCGGCCGGCGGCTGACCGGGCCCGAGCACCCGCGTAAGGCGGGCGGGCCCGCCTCCTAAGGCCCCCGACCACCCCTCGGGCAGAGGACGGGCCCGCCTAAGGCTTACGCGGG
>NZ_QWFA01000061.1 GCF_003501885.1 Streptomyces globisporus | reverse complement strand
CGCCGGCGCAGCCCGCCCCCGCCACCCCGGCACCGGCCGCCCCGGCCGCGCCCTCCGGTGACGACGGCGCGTACGTCACGCCGCTGGTCCGCAAGCTCGCGTCCGAGAACAACGTGGACCTGAGCTCGGTCAAGGGCACCGGCGTCGGTGGCCGTATCCGCAAGCAGGACGTCGTCGCCGCCGCGGAGGCCGCCAAGGCCGCCGCCGCTGCTCCGGCTCCCGCCGCTCCGGCCGCCGCCAAGGCGCCGAAGCTGGAGGCGTCCCCGCTGCGCGGTCAGACGGTCAAGATGACCCGCATGCGCAAGGTCATCGGCGACAACATGATGAAGGCCCTGCACTCGCAGGCCCAGCTGACCTCGGTCCTCGAGGTCGACATCACCAAGCTGATGAAGCTGCGCAACCAGGCCAAGGCCTCGTTCGCCGCCCGTGAGGGCGTCAAGCTGTCCCCGATGCCGTTCTTCGTGAAGGCGGCGGCCCAGGCGCTGAAGGCCCACCCGGTCATCAACGCCCGGATCAACGAGGACGAGGGCACCATCACGTACTTCGACTCGGAGAACATCGGCATCGCCGTGGACGCCGAGAAGGGTCTGATGACCCCGGTCATCAAGGGTGCGGGCGACCTGAACATCGCCGGTATCGCCAAGAAGACCGCGGAGCTCGCGGGCAAGGCGCGCGGTGGCGGCCTGACGCCGGACGACATGTCCGGCGCCACCTTCACCATCAGCAACACCGGTTCGCGCGGCGCCCTGTTCGACACCGTCATCGTCCCGCCGAACCAGGCCGCCATCCTGGGCATCGGCGCGACGGTCCGCCGTCCGGTGGTCATCGACCACCCGGACCTCGGCGAGACCATCGCGGTGCGCGACATGACGTACCTCTCGCTCTCCTACGACCACCGTCTGGTGGACGGCGCGGACGCCGCCCGCTACCTGACGTCGGTCAAGGCGATCCTGGAGGCGGGTGAGTTCGAGGTCGAGCTCGGCCTCTGAACGCCCCGGCTGTAACCAGCCTCACCAGCGGCGCCCCCGCCCGGAACTCTTCCGGGCGGGGGCGCCGCCGTATTGTCTAAACACCACGGGCGACCTGCCGCGCCCGTGATGATGTAGGCAGCACCGGTCTGCCCTGAAGGAGCCCTCCATGACCCCGCCCGTCGTCCACTCGCTGCGCGAACAGATCCGCGAGCACATCGTGGAGGGGATCGTCAGCGGGCGCTGGAAGCCGGGTGAGCGGATCGTGGAGCGCCGCATCGCCACCGAACTGGAGGTCAGCCAGACGCCGGTGCGCGAGGCCCTGCGTGAGCTGGAGACGCTCCGGCTGATCGAGTCGGCCCCCAACAAGGGCGTCCGGGTCCGCAATCTGACCGCCGCCGACCTGGAGGAGAGCTACCCGGTCCGGGCCGGCCTGGAGCAGATCGCGGCCGAGCTGGCGGCCCCCCGGCTCGGCCAGGACTGCTCGGCGCTGGAGCCACACGTGGCCGCGCTGTATGAGGCGGACCGGCTGGCCGACGGCGAGGCCCAGGTGCGGCACACGGTCGGCTTCCACCGGGAGATGGTGCGGGCCGCCGGGAACGCGGTGCTGCTGCACACCTGGGAGGGGCTGGGCATCGAGGTGTTCACGGCGCTGTCGATCCGCTGGCTGGGCACGGTGCAGAAGTCGTACGCGGAGGAGCACCAGGCGCTCATCGACGCGTTCCTCGCCGAGGACCCGCAGATCGGGACCCTGGTGAAGGCCCATGTGCTGGGGTGCGCGCCCCGGGCCTGACCGCTGTCCGCGGGATCCGATCATCTGGCGCTCGACCTGCTCTTCCGTGCAGGTCAGCGCCCTTTTTGCGCGCTATTTCGCGTCACTCCGTGCCCTGTTTCGAGGCACCCCATGCCACTTTTCTTCGTATCGAGAAGTTTTGCCTTCAATCCTTTGATCGATCATCGATCAGCGTCTTACAGTTCATTTCGCGGGCCCACCGGCCCCATCGCTCTGTCCTGCCAGATAGAGCCTTCTCCACCCCCCTCCTCTCCGGAAGGCGGCGATCATGACCGACCCCGTAGGAAAGCTTCCGAGCGAGCTCGACCAGCTCCCGGACCGTGACCCCGAGGAGACCGCCGAATGGGCGGCCTCCCTGGACGCCGTCACCAAGGCTGCCGGCCCGCACCGCGCCGCGTACCTGATGCGCCGCTCGCTGCAGCACGCCGAGGGCGCCGGTCTCGCGCTGCCCAAGCTGCTGGAGACCGATTACGTCAACACCATCCCGACCGCCGCCGAGCCCGCGTTCGACGGCGACCTGGAGATGGAGTCGAGGATCACCGCGTGGAACCGCTGGAACGCGGCCGCGATGGTGACCCGGGGCGCCCGGTACGGAGTCGGCGGCCACATCGCCACCTTCGCCTCGGCGGCCTGGCTCTACGAGACCGGCTTCAACCACTTCTTCCGCGGCAAGGAGGGGGACGGCTCCGGCGACCAGCTCTACATCCAGGGCCACGCCTCCCCCGGCATCTACGCCCGCGCCTTCCTCGACGGGCGGCTCACCGAGCAGCACCTCGACAACTTCCGCCAGGAGTCCGGTGGCGAGGGTCTGCCCTCCTACCCGCACCCGCGGCGGCTTCCCTGGCTGTGGGAGTTCCCCACCGTGTCGATGGGCCTCGGCCCGCTCTCGGCCATCTACCAGGCGCGCTTCAACCGCTATCTGGCCAACCGCTCCATCAAGGACACCGCCAACTCGCACGTCTGGGCCTTCCTGGGCGACGGCGAGATGGACGAGCCCGAGTCGACCGCCGCTCTGGCCCTCGCGGCCCGTGAGCAGCTCGACAACCTGACCTTCGTCATCAACTGCAACCTGCAGCGCCTCGACGGCCCGGTCCGCGCCAACTTCCGCGTGGTCCAGGAGCTGGAGGCGCAGTTCCGCGGGGCCGGCTGGAACGTCGTCAAGACGCTCTGGGGCAACGCCTGGGACGAGCTGTTCCAGCTGGACACCCAGGGTGCGCTGCTGCGCCGCCTGCGCGAGGTCCCGGACGCGCAGTTCCAGACGTACGCCACCCGCGACGTCGCCTACATCCGCGAGCACTTCTTCGGCACCGAGCCCGCCCTCGTCGAGCTGGCGAAACTGCTCACCGACGCGAAGATCGCCGAGTGTTTCTACACCTCGCGCGGCGGCCACGAGGCCCGCAAGGTCTACGCGGCGTACAAGGCGGCCGTCGAGCACAAGGGCGCGCCGACCGTGATCCTGGCCCAGACGGTCAAGGGCTACACGCTCGGCAAGGGCTTCGAGTCCAAGAACGCCAACCACCAGATGAAGAAGCTGTCGATCGACGAGTTCAAGGGCATGCGCGAGCTGCTCGGCCTCCCGATCCCCGACAGCGCCTTCCAGGACGGTCTGGTCCCCTACGGCCACCCGGGCGCCGACTCCCCCGAGGTCCGCTACCTCCAGGAGCGCCGCGCGGCCCTCGGCGGTCCGGCCCCGGCCCGCCGGCTGCACGCCTCGGCGCCGCTGCCGCAGCCCGAGGAGCGCGCGTTCAAGGCCCTGTACAAGGGGTCCGGCAAGCAGGAGATGGCCACCACCATGGCGTTCGTCCGCCTGGTGAAGGACCTGATGCGGGACAAGGAGACCGGCAAGCGCTGGGTGCCGATCGTCCCGGACGAGGCCCGTACCTTCGGTATGGAGTCGCTGTTCCCGTCGGCCGGCATCTACTCGCCGCTGGGTCAGACGTACGACCCGGTCGACCGCGACCAGCTGATGTACTACAAGGAGGCCAAGGACGGCCAGATCCTCAACGAGGGGATCACCGAGGCCGGCGCCATGGCCGACTTCATCGCCGCCGCCACGTCGTACGCGACGCACGGCGAGACGATGATCCCGTTCTACATCTTCTACTCGATGTTCGGCTGGCAGCGGACCGGCGACCAGATGTGGCAGCTCGCCGACCAGCTCGGCAAGGGCTTCATCGTCGGCGCCACGGCGGGTCGGACGACCCTGACGGGTGAGGGCCTCCAGCACGCGGACGGCCACTCCCATCTGATCGCGGCCACCAACCCGGCCTCGCTCAACTACGACCCGGCGTTCGCGTACGAGGTGGCGGTGATCGTCAAGGACGGTCTGCGCCGGATGTACGGCCCCGACGCCGAGGACGTCTTCTACTACCTGACGGTCTACAACGAGCCGAAGCCCCAGCCCGCGATGCCCGAGGGCGTCGAGGAGGGCATCGTCAAGGGCCTGTACCGCTTCAAGGAGGGCACGCCCGCCTCCGCGGACGCGCCGCGCCTCCAGCTACTGGCCTCCGGTACGGCGATCCACTGGGCCCTGGAAGCCCAGGAGTTGCTGGCCGCCGACTGGGGTGTCACGGCCGACGTCTGGTCCGCCACCTCGTGGGGCGAGCTGCGCCGCGACGCGCTGGCGGCCGACGAGGCGCTGCTCCGCGGTGAGGTGCAGGTCCCGTACGTGACGCAGGCGCTCTCCGGCGCCCCGGGCCCGGTGCTCGCGGTCAGCGACTGGATGCGCCAGGTCCCGGACCAGATCAGCCAGTGGGTGGAGCAGGACTGGTCCTCGCTCGGCACGGACGGCTTCGGTCTCTCCGACACCCGCGACGCGGCCCGCCGCCACTTCGGCGTCGACGCGCAGTCGATCGTGGTGGCCTCGCTGGCCCAGCTCGCCAAGCGCGGCGAGGTCCCGGCCTCGGCGGTCAAGGAGGCCCGGGAGCGCTACGGCCTCTGAGTCCCTGCCTGATCCACGGCCGCAGGGGCGGAAGTGCCCGACAGCACTTCCGCCCCTGCGGCCGTGCGTGGTGGCTGCCGCCACAATGGGCGCATGCGCGCTGCCCGGCTGATCAAGATGGTGCTGCTCCTGCAGGCCCGCCCCGCGATGACCGCCGCCGAGCTGGCGGCCGAGCTGGAGGTGTCGGAGCGTACGGTCACCCGGGACGCGCAGGCCCTGTCCGACGCGGGCGTCCCGGTGTACGCGGAGCGCGGCCGGGCCGGCGGCTACCGGCTCGTCGGCGGCTACCGCACGCGGCTGACCGGTCTCGCCCGGGACGAGGCGGAGGCGCTGTTCCTCTCCGGGCTGCCCGCCGCGCTGCGCGAGATGGGCCTGGAGGACGCGGCGTCGGCCGCCCGTCTCAAGGTGTCGGCGGCGCTCATGCCCTCCCTGCGCGACGCCTCTTCCTCCGCCGCCCGCCGCTTCCATCTGGACGCGCCCTCCTGGTACCACGAGCCGGAGACCCCCGAGCTGCTGCCCGCGATCGCCGACGCGGTCTGGGACGACCGGCTGCTGCGGGTCCGCTACCGCCGGGGCGGGGGCCGCGACCACGCCGGTACGGAGGTGGCGCGGGAGCTCGCTCCGTACGGTCTCGTCCTCAAGGCCGGGATCTGGTACCTCTGCGCCCGGGCGGGCGAGGACGTCCGGGTCTACCGGATCGACCGCTTCACCGCCGTCGAGGCGGCCGACGAGCGCTTCGAGCGGGACGAGACGTTCGACCTGCCCGGGTTCTGGGCGGAGCGGGCCGCCGGGTTCGCCCGGTCCCTGCTGCGTACCGAGGTGATCGTACGGGTGTCCGAGCGCGGCGGGCGGATGCTCGCGTACGCCGGTGACCGGGCGGCGGCCGCGGCGGCGCTCGCGGAGGCCTCGGAGCCGGGCCCGGACGGGTGGCGGACGCTGACGCTGCCGGTGGAATCCCTGGACGTGGCGTACGGCCAGCTGCTGGCGCTGGGACCCGAGTTGGAGGTGGTGGCGCCCGAGGAGCTGCGGGCGCGGTTCACCGCAGCGGCCGAACGCCTGCGCGAGTTGTATCGCTGAAAGGCTTCAATTCGGCGTCTGCGCGTGCGGGAGCCCCCGGCAGGCTGGATGCTGGACCCGTGATGGACGAAACGGAATTCTGGGAGATCATCGACAGCACCCGCGAGGCCGCCGACGGCGACCCCGAGGACCATGCCGACCTGCTGGTGGAACGGCTGGCGCAGCTCGATCCCGATTCCGTGCTGGACTTCGCCCGGCACTTCGAGGCCCGCTACAACCGCGCCTACGCCTGGGACCTGTGGGGGGCCGCGGCCGTGCTGCTGGGCGGGGCGAGCGACGACGCCTTCGACTGGTTCCGCTGCTGGCTGATCGGCCAGGGCCGGGAGGTCTTCGAGGGGGCGCTGCACGATCCGGACGCCTTGGCGGAGCTGCTGGACGACTTCGACGAGGAGATCGACGGCGACGGCGAGGAGCTGGGCTACGCGGCCGACGAGGCGTACGAGCAGCTCACCGGGGTGGTCGCACCGGACCTGGGGCTTCCGCCGCAGCCCGCCGAGCCGCTGGGCTCCCCGGTCGACTTCGAGGACGAGGAGGCGCTCGCCGCCCGCTTCCCCGAGCTGTGGGACCGCTTCGGGCCGCGGTGATGCCCGGAGCTCAGGCGGGGCCGAGCGAGCGGCCCATGCAGACGTCATCGACGTAACGCCCGTTCAGGAAGAACTCCCCGGGCAGCACCCCTTCGACGGCGAAGCCCTCGGAGGCGTAGAGCGCGCGGGCGGGGGTGTTGTGGCCGAGCACCCGCAGCGTGATCCGGTTGGCGCCCTGGCGGCGGGCCTCGGCGCACGCGGCCCGCAGCAGGGTCCGCCCCACCCCGGCCCCGCGCGCCCAGGTCGCCACGGCGAGCCCCCGTATCTGGCGGACGTGGGCATTGGAGGCGAGAGGGGTGGGCGGGACGAGCCGGATGTACCCGGCGATACCCACCCGACCGTCCGCCGTCTCGGCCTCCACGACGAGGAAGTCCTCCGGCCCGTGCCCCTCGTCGAAGAAGGGCTCGTACGGAGGCACCGGCCTCGGCAGGACCGCGTGCAGCGTCGACCAGGTGGACCGGTCGAGCTCGGCGAGCGCGTCGTCGTCGGCGAGCGCGGCGGGGCGGACGGGGCGGAGTACGGGGGTGACCATGGGGTCACTGTGTCATGGGGTGTTCCCGGTGTTCGAGGCGTTTGATGGGGCAGGATGGGCCCATGCCGAGCTCCCGTATCGCCGTCAGCGGATCGTCCGGACTCATCGGAGCTGCGCTGGTGCGCTCGCTGCGCGCCGACGGGCACGAGGTGGCCCGCCTGGTGCGTCGGCCCGCCAGAACCGGCGACGAGGTCGAGTGGGACCCCAAGCGGGGTTACGTGGACGTGGCCGGCCTCGTCGGCTGCGACGCGATCGTGCACCTGGCCGGGGCCGGAGTGGGCGACCACCGCTGGACCGAGGAGTACAAGCGGGAGATCCGGGACAGCCGGGTCCTGGGCACGGCCGCCGTCGCCGAGGCCGTCGCCTCGCTCGACACCCCGCCCCGGGTCCTGCTCTCCGGGTCCGCCATCGGCTTCTACGGCGACACCGGAAGCTCCCCGGTGGACGAGAGCGCGCCGCCCGGGGACGGGTTCCTGCCGTCGGTCTGCGAGGAGTGGGAGGCGGCCACCGCCGCCGCCGAGGAGGCGGGGGTGCGCACCGTGCACGCCCGGACCGGACTGGTCGTCGGCCGCGAAGGCGGTGCCTGGGGGCGGCTCTTCCCCCTGTTCAAGGCGGGTCTGGGCGGGAAGCTGGGCAACGGCCGCCAGTACTGGAGCTTCATCGCCCTGCACGACCATGTCGCGGCGCTGCGCCACATCCTGGACACGGAGTCACTGACCGGGCCGGTGAACCTGACCGGGCCGAGGCCGGTCACCAACGCCGAGGTGACCGCCGCCATGGGCCGAGTGCTGCGCCGTCCCACGCTGTTCCCCGCGCCGGCGCCCGCGCTGAAGCTGGCGCTCGGGGAGTTCGCGGAGGACGTGCTGGGCAGTCAGCGGGTCATCCCGGCGAAGCTGCTGGACTCCGGCTTCTCGTTCGCCTTCCCCGACATCGACGGGGCGATCCGCGCCGCACTGCGCTGAGCCGGTCGCGCCTACGGGGCCGGGCGGCGCGTGCAGCCGTCCGGGCCGGGCGGGGCACATGGCCGTCCGAGCTGGGCGGCGCGTGTGCGAGCGCCCGGGACCGTCCTGCGCGCGCTCGGACCGCGTGTGCGACCCCGTGCCCCGGTGCTCCCCGGCGCGCGTCTGACCCAGTATCAGCCATCCTCCTAGCCTCGATGCGAACTCCGGCTTTCCGGGGACCTGTTGGGGGCAAGAACCCCCCACCAGTCGCACCGACTCGGGGAGGGGCACGTGCGCAGCACGGCACATCACGCAGACGTGATCATCATCGGGGCCGGAATAGCCGGCCTGTCAGCGGCCCATCTGCTGACCGGGGCAGGGCTCGGCGTCAGTGTTCTGGAGGCCGCGCCCCGGGTGGGCGGCCGGCTCGTCACCGACGCGGTGGACGGTTTCCGGCTCGACCGCCTCGGCCCGCTGCTCTGCACCGCCTGGCCCGAGCTGACCGGCACCCCGGGGCTCGGCGCCCCGGAGCTGCGGGAGTTCGCGCCGGGGGTCCTGGTCCACAGTGAGGGCCGCCGCCATCTCACCGGCGACATACGGAGCGCGAGGGGCGCACTCAAAGCGGCGCGCACCCGATCGAGCGCCCCCTGGGCCCATCGCGCTCCGCGCACGCCCCGCGCGCTCCGGGGTTCCGCGGCTTCCGGGACTCCTGCGGCCTCCGGCTCCGCCGGTTCGGCACAGGGCGTGTACGGGCAGGAGCTCGGCGCTCCGGCGCGCGGCGGCGGCCGGGGCGGCGTGGTGACCGGCGCGATCGACCGGGCCCGGCTGGGCGCGGCGCTGCACCGGCTGGCGCTCACGCCGGAGGCCCGGCTGCTGGCCCGCCCGGAGCGGTCGGCCGCCGAGGCCCTGGCCGGGGTGGGGCTGCCCGGCCGTACGGTGGACGGCATCCTGCGCCCGCTGCTGGCCGCGCTGCTCAGCGACCCCGCCCTCACCACGTCGAGCCGGTCCGCCGATCTGGCGCTGCGGGACTACGCGCGCGGCGGCCTGTGCGTACCGGCGGGCGGATCGGCCGCGCTGCCGGAGCTGCTGGCGGCCGCGCTGCCCCCGGGCACGGTCCGGACCGGGGTGCACGTGACGGCCGCCGACATCACCTCCGTACGCACCAAGGAACACGGCGAACTGGGCTGCCGCTCGCTGCTGCTGGCGACCGGGGCGGGGGCCGCGGCCGAGCTGCTGCCCGGGCTGCGGGTGCCGTCCTTCCGCCCGGTGACGGTCCTTCACCACACCGCGCCCGCCCCGCCGCCCACGGGCAGGTCGCTGGTGCTGGACGGCGACCGGTCGGGCCCGGTGGCGTACACCTCGGTGATGAGCGAGGTCGACCCCTCGCGCGCGCCGGAGGGCCGGGCGCTGATCACCTCGACGGTACTCGGGACGCCGCCGCCGGACCTGGACCGCTCGGTGCGGACGCATCTGGCGGCGCTGTACGGCGTCACCACGGACGACTGGGAGCTGCTGGCGGCCCATCACGAACCGGAGGCGGTGCCCGCGATGGAGGCCCCGCACGACCCGCGCCGCCCGGTGCGGGTGCTGGCCGGGCTGTACGTGTGCGGCGACCACCGCGACACGAGCACGGTCCAGGGCGCGCTGCACTCGGGCCACCGGGCGGCCGGGGCGATCCTCACGGACCTGGGCGTGCCGGGCGCGCACGAGGGGAGCCTGCCCCGGGCCGCGTGAGCCCCGGCCCCCGCCCCGGGTGCTGCGGGCTCGGGGCTCAGCCGAGGGCCGCGACCCGGTCGCGGTACCCGCGTACGGCGACCGCGTCCCGGTACGGCTCCAGGCTGCGCTCGAAGGCGCGGACGTACTCCGTGGCGCGTACCGAGCGCATCTCGGCCGCCTGCTGGGCCGCCTCCGCGCCGAGCTGGCAGGCCTGCTCCAGCTCGCCCAGGCCGAGGCGGGCCGAGGCGAGGACCACCCGGCAGAACAGTCGGCTGCGGGCGTACGCCGGGGCGCGCAGCTGGAGCGAGCGCTCGGCGTGCTGAGCGGCGGCCCGGTACTGCTGGAGGTCGCGGTGGCAGTGGCCCAGCTCGTCGGCGAGCTGTGCCTCGTCGAAGGTGCGGGCCCAGTGCGGCACCTCGTCGCCGGGGCGCGCGGTCTCCAGGGCGTGTTCGGCGCGGGTCAGCGCGGCGGTGCAGGAGCGGGCCTCGCCGAGCACCGCGTGGCCGCGCGCCTCGACGGCGTGCAGCAGCGCCTGGACGAGGGGCGGGGCGGCCGAGCCGATGCCCTGCTGGGCGACGCGGGCGAGCTGAACGGCTTCCCTGCCGTGGCCGAGGTAGATGGCCTGCCGACTCATCGTGAGCAGCACGTAGGCGCCGTAACCGCGGTCCCCGGCGGCCTGGGCGAGCCGGAGCGCCTGGACGAAGTACCGCTGGGCGAGACCGTGGGCGGCGATGTCGTACGAGGTCCAGCCGGCCAGCCGGGTCAGGTCGGCGACTGCGGCGAACAGCCGCCGCCCGGTGGCCTCGCCGTACGTGCCCCGGAGCATCGGCTCGGCCTCGTGCTCCAGATACCGCACGAGGGCCTGCCGGGCGTGCCCGCCGCCGTAGGCGTGGTCCAGGGTGCGGAAGAGCTCGCCGACCGAGCGCAGCGCGGCGACGTCCCCCGTGCCGACCCGCTGGCCGGGGCCGCGGCCCGTCTGGCGCTGGCGCGGGACCACGGGCAGCGCCCCGGCCCCGGGGTGCGCCCCGGCGGCGGGCGGGTGCGCCGCGGGCGGGTGCGTGGCGGCCGGCCCCGACGGGGTGGGCCGGTGCGGTCCGGCGGGCGGGCGCGGCAGGGTGCGGGCCTCGGCGCGCGACACTCCGTCCGTACGCCCCGGGTCCATGCGCCCCGCAGCGGCGCCCCCGGCCTCTCCCCCGGCGCGGCGGGCGGCCCCGCCGTCCCGGGCCACCCCTTCGTCGGCCCGGCCGATCAGCCAGTCACGGCTGGGGACGACGAGCCCGGCGGGCGTGAAGGCGATCTTGCGCAGCTCCGTGTGCGTACCCGAGTCCTTGCGCCACAGGCCGCTGACGATGTCGACCGCCTCGGCGGGGGTGGCCGCGAACTCCAGCCCCGCGTAGACGGGGGCGCAGGCGTCGAGCCCGAGGTCCTGCGCGGAGAGCCGCCGCCCGAGCCGCCGGGTGAACACCTCGGCGATCAGCGCGGGGGTGGTGCCGCGCGGCTGCTGTCCCCGCAGCCAGCGGGTGACCGAGGTCTTGTCGTACCGCAGGTCGAGGCCGTGTTCGAGGCCGAGCTGATCGACCCGGCGGGCGAGGCCCGCGTGGGAGAACCCGGCTTCCGCGATGAGTGAGGCGAGTCGGCGGTTGGGCGTGCGCTGCGAGGGTCGTTCCGACATCAGCTCTACGGTCTCCTGCCTTCGGGGCCGGACGGGCAGCCCTCATGGGAACGGCGCGAATTTAGCGGCCACCGGGGCGGTCACTGCCACCCTTTGCTCCACGTTCATCCGATCGTGTGAGGATTCCGGACAGAGCTGACGGAAACGCCCGACACATGAGTGCGCGACCGGCTTACGCGTGAGACGGCCGTTCCACCTGCCGGGGGGCCGTTCGGGCGACGGTCGTACAGTGGATGGGGGCGCGATCAGTGCAGGGCACCGTCATCCCGGGGACACCCCTCCGGGCCTGCGGGGCCCACAGAGGGAGGCATCGGTGAGCGAGCTGCGGTTCGTCCGTCTGGGCTTCGGCGAACAGGCCGTCGAATACACGGAGGCCTGGCAGAAGCAGCGCGAGGTGCACGCGGACCGGTTCGAGGACCGGGTGCCGGACACCTGTCTGCTCCTGGAACACCCGCCCGTCTACACCGCGGGCCGCCGCACGGCGGACAACGAGCGTCCGCTCGACGGCACCCCCGTCATCGACGTGGACCGCGGCGGGAAGATCACCTGGCACGGCCCGGGGCAGCTCGTCGGCTACCCGATCCAGAAGCTGCCGCGCCCGGTCGACGTCGTCGCACATGTGCGCCGGCTGGAGGACGCGCTGATCCGCACGGCCGCCGACTTCGGCGTGGAGACCTCCCGGGTCGAGGGCCGCAGCGGGGTCTGGGTGCTCGGCGACCCGGTCGAGCAGCGCCAGGCGCTGGGCGGGCTCTCGCTCGACTTCGACCCGAGGCTCCAGGACGAGGAGTTCGACCCCCGGCTGAACGGCCCGGAGTACGCCCCGTCCAACGCGGGCCAGCGCCGCGAGGACCGCAAGCTGGCCGCGATCGGCATCCGGGTCGCCAAGGGCGTCACGATGCACGGCTTCGCGCTCAACGTGAACCCGGACAACACCTGGTTCGACCGGATCGTCCCGTGCGGCATCCGGGACGCCGGGGTCACATCCCTCTCAGGCGAACTGGGCCGGGAGATCACGATCGAGGAGGTGCTGCCGGTCGTCGAGAAGCATCTGCGGGACATCCTGGAGAACGCGGACCTCGCACCTCGCGAGATCGAACGGCCACAGGCCACGGTCCCCGCAGTCCCCGCCGTCCCGGCGTGAGGAGCCGCAACCGCGCCGGCCGGGGGAACCACGGGCACTACCGACCAGTAGGCCGTCCGGGGAATAGGCCCCGCCGGCCGCAGGTTGGCCAGACGTAAGGCCGTTCGATGTAGGGGCGTACCCTGGTGTTCGCCGAAGAATCCAAAGTGAATCCCTCGCGCATCGCTCGCGCATCCCACGCGAACCCGACGCGAATCCAACGCAGCAGAGAGCAAAGGGGAGCCGGAGTGTCCGCTGTCGCACCCGACGGGCGCAAGATGCTGCGCCTGGAGGTCCGGAACAGCCAGACCCCCATCGAGCGCAAGCCCGAGTGGATCAAAACGCGGGCGAAGATGGGCCCCGAGTACAAGCAGCTGCAGCAGCTGGTGAAGGGTGAGGGCCTGCACACGGTCTGCCAGGAGGCGGGCTGTCCCAACATCTTCGAGTGCTGGGAGGACCGCGAGGCCACCTTCCTCATCGGCGGCGACCAGTGCACCCGGCGCTGCGACTTCTGCCAGATCGACACGGGCAAGCCGCAGGCGCTGGACCGTGACGAGCCCCGCCGCGTCGGCGAGTCCGTCGTCACGATGGACCTGAACTACGCCACCATCACCGGCGTCGCCCGCGACGACCTGGAGGACGGCGGCGCCTGGCTGTACGCGGAGACCGTCCGCCAGATCCACACGCTCACAGCGGAGCGGGAGGCCGGCGCGACCAAGGTCGAGCTGCTGATCCCCGACTTCAACGCGGAGCCCGAGCAGCTCGCCGAGGTCTTCTCCTCGCGCCCCGAGGTGCTCGCGCACAACGTGGAGACGGTGCCGCGGATCTTCAAGCGGATCCGCCCCGGCTTCCGTTACGAGCGTTCCCTGGAGGTCATCACCCGCGCCCGCGAGGCCGGTCTGGTGACCAAGTCGAACCTGATCCTCGGCATGGGCGAGACCCGCGAGGAAGTCAGCGAGGCGCTCCAGGACCTGTACGACGCGGGTTGCGAGCTCATCACGATCACGCAGTACCTCCGCCCCTCCGTACGGCACCACCCGGTCGAGCGCTGGGTGAAGCCCCACGAGTTCGTCGAGCTGAAGGACGAGGCCGACGCGATCGGCTACTCCGGCGTGATGTCGGGTCCGCTGGTGCGGTCCTCGTACCGCGCGGGGCGGCTCTTCCAGCAGGCGATGGACGCGCGCGGTGTCGCCGCCGGGACCGTCCAGGCCGCACCGGCCGTGTGAATCCGCTCACGAGCGGCCACCACGCCCACACTGCATGACCGAAGCGGTCCGGACGCTCCCCGCAGGTGAGGGACGCGTACGGACCGCTTCGGCGTGCGCGGCACCGGAATCAAGGCTTCATTGGTGTTTGACCGCCCGGTCACGCGCTGGTAACACCGAGCAGTGACCCTAGGTACACGTGCGGCAGCGACTCCAGCAGCCGCCGCCGTCACTGCTTCCCGCACTCATCCGCGCCACCGGGCGCATCCATTCCGAGGGGGAACACCACGATGCAGGCCGCACCGGTCCGCGCCCACGCCCTTCCGTCCGTCACCACCGCCCTGCGCGCCGTCGAGTCGCTGCTGCTGAGCAGCGGCCAGCGCACCGCCCGCCGCAACGCCTGGACGGCCGTCCTGGAGGACCGCCGCCGCGCCAAGGACCGGGTGGAGGCCCAGCACGTGCTGGACGCCGTGGCCGGCCACCGTTCCTAGATCGCTCCGGCGTCCCCGGGTCGCTCGCACATTCCCGGGACGCTCCCACGTTCCTGGGTCGCTCCCTCGCCACGTAAACTTCAGTACATGGCGAGGAAGGCAAAAACTGAAGGCGCGGACAGCGCCGAGAACGCGGGGCGACTCAAGCAGATCGCCCTGACCTACAAGATGACCAGGCGGACCGACAGCAAGATCGGTCTTGTCGTCGCAGGTGTCGGAATCGTCACGTTCGGTGTCCTCCTCGGCATCGGCTTCGCGATCGGCCACCCGGTCTATCTGGGCATCCTGGGCTTCGTCCTGGCCGTCCTCGCGATGGCGATCGTCTTCGGCCGCCGCGCCGAGCGGGCGGCCTTCGGTCAGATGGAGGGCCAGCCCGGAGCGGCGGCCGCCGTCCTGGACCGGATCGGACGCGGCTGGACGACCACCCCCGCGGTGGCGATGAACCGCAGCCAGGACGTCGTCCACCGGGCGGTCGGCAAGGCCGGCATCGTCCTGGTCGCCGAGGGCAACCCGAACCGGGTGAAGGGCCTGCTGGCGGCCGAGAAGAAGAAAATGGCCCGCATCGTGGTGGACGTGCCGGTGCACGACATCATCGTCGGCAACGGCGAGGGCCAGGTGCCCCTGAAGAAGGTCCGCACCAAGATGCTGAAGCTTCCCCGCGTCCTGACCGGCCCGCAGGTGACCACCACCAACGACCGGCTGCGCGCGATGGGCGACCTGATGAGCAACATGCCGCTGCCGAAGGGCCCGATGCCGAAGGGCATGCGGATGCCGCGCGGCGGAAAGATGCGCTGACCGCGACCTACGGAAACGGGGCGGCCCCAGGACCTTCACAGGTCCGGGGCCGCCCCGTTTCGCATCTCCGTACGGGCCGTCCGGGAGAGGTCACATCCGGATCTGAACGGAGCGCGACAGCCGGTCGTGCAGACCACGCCCGTCGCGGTCCCAGACGAGCGCGGGGATGACGAGCAGGAGCAGCACGGTCCGCACGGCGACGCGCACGAACCCGAGCCGCCCGCCGTCGTCGGCGACCACGCGCACGCCCAGCAGCCGCTTCCCGGGCGTGCAGCCGACGGTGCCGACGGTCAGCAGGCTCATCACGAGGAAGATCCCGAGCGCCCAGTTCCCCGCCGCCTGCTGGTCACCGCGAGCGAACAGCCCGTATGCGATCAGCATGCAGAGGGTCCAGTCGATGAAGATGGCTCCGAAGCGCCGGCCGAGCGGCGCGATCGAGCCGGGCCCCTCCTCGGGCAGCCCGAGGCCCTTGCCGCGGTAGCCGAAGTCGGCACCCATCTCCTCGGCGGCCGCGCGGGGCCCCGAGAGCCACGATCCGATTGCTTGCCTGTTGTCCACCCGTCCACGGTACTGCGCCCGGGTTTGGGCCCGGCCGGGCGGGGCACGGAAACAGCCGCACGGAGACCGCCGCTGAGATGCCGCCCACCACCGCCCCGGTTAACTTGGGCGAAACAAATGGGTCACGCTTGAGAAATCGAGCCTGCCTATGGTCGGGTCCAGCGTGCGCCACCGCACTGGCCGCACCACGAGCTACACAACCCCCGCCCCTCCCGGGTCGGGAGGAGGAGGAGTTGGATGTTCCAGAACGCCGACGAAGTGCAGAAGTACGTCGCGGACAACGACGTCAAGTTCATCGATGTCCGGTTCTGCGACCTGCCCGGGGTGATGCAGCACTTCACGATCCCGGCAGCGACCTTCGACCCGGCCGAGGAACTGGCCTTCGACGGTTCGTCGATCCGCGGCTTCCAGGCCATCCACGAGTCGGACATGGCGCTGCGCGCGGACCTGTCGACGGCTCGGGTGGACCCGTTCCGCCGCGACAAGACGATCAACATCAACTTCTTCATCCACGACCCGATCACGGGCGAGCAGTACAGCCGTGACCCGCGCAACATCGCCAAGAAGGCCGAGGCCTACCTCGCCTCGACCGGCATCGCGGACACCGCGTACTTCGGCCCGGAGGCCGAGTTCTACGTCTTCGACAACGTCCGCTTCCAGACGTCGGCGAACGAGAGCTTCTACCACATCGACTCCGAGGCCGGTGCCTGGAACACCGGTGCGCTGGAGAACAACCGGGGTTACAAGGTCCGCTACAAGGGCGGCTACTTCCCGGCCCCGCCGGTGGACCACTTCGCCGACCTGCGGGCCGAGATCTCCCTGGAGCTGGACAAGAACGGCCTCCAGGTCGAGCGCCAGCACCACGAGGTCGGCACGGCCGGCCAGGCGGAGATCAACTACAAGTTCAACACGCTGCTCGCCGCGGCCGACGATCTGATGCTCTTCAAGTACATCGTGAAGAACGTCGCCTGGCGCAACGGCAAGACCGCGACCTTCATGCCGAAGCCGATCTTCGGCGACAACGGCTCGGGCATGCACGTGCACCAGTCGCTGTGGCAGGGCGGCTCGCCGCTCTTCTACGACGAGCAGGGTTACGCCGGCCTCTCGGACACCGCCCGCTACTACATCGGCGGCATCCTGAAGCACGCCCCGTCGCTGCTGGCCTTCACCAACCCGACGGTGAACTCCTACCACCGCCTGGTCCCCGGCTTCGAGGCCCCGGTCAACATGGTGTACTCGCAGCGCAACCGCTCCGCCGCGATGCGCATCCCGATCACCGGCTCGAACCCGAAGGCCAAGCGCGTCGAGTTCCGCGCCCCGGACCCGTCCTCCAACCCGTACCTCGCGTTCTCCGCGCTGCTGATGGCGGGCCTGGACGGCGTGAAGAACAAGATCGAGCCGGCCGAGCCGATCGACAAGGACCTCTACGAGCTGGCTCCCGAGGAGCACGCCAACGTCCAGCAGGTCCCGACCTCCCTCCCGGCCGTGCTCGACGCCCTGGAGGCGGACAACGAGTACCTCCAGGCGGGCGGCGTCTTCACGTCGGACCTGATCGAGACGTGGATCGACTACAAGCGCACGAACGAGATCGCCCCGATCCAGCTGCGGCCGCACCCGCACGAGTTCGAGCTGTACTTCGACATCTAGGAAGACCTTTCGGGCCTCCGCGCTCCGAAGTACCGTGGGCCGCCACCTCCAGCAGGAGGTGGCGGCCCACGGCCGTACGGTCTCCTGCGCCGGCTGCCCCAGAAGGTCCGGGCTCTTGTGCAGGAGTCCTGCGACCTCGTCCCCGTGCAGGCTGACGGCAGGGGCAGGGAGCATGTGGCCGGAAGGTGCCGCGCCAGACGGCTGCCGAGTTACGCCTGATCCTCCTCCAGCACCACATAGCCCGGCACGGACGGCCAGCGGACGGTCAGGACCACCGACTCCTCCTCCGCGAACCATGAGTGATCGACTCCGCGCCCCCACACGACGTAGTCGCCCTGCTCCTCCAGCAGGACGTCACGGTCCGGCAGTTCGACGCGGAAGCGGCCACTGATGAGAACCAGGAGAGCCGTGCGCTCCTCGCCCCTCACCCACTGCGATCGCCTGTCGGCACGAGGGTGGACGCCCCATTTGATCTCCACGGCCTCGCTGTAGCGCGGGTCGCCGACGTCCTTGAAGTGCCCGAGGAGCCATCCTCGGTCCAAGGGCGCGTCCTTGCCCGCGTTGCCCACGTACACGGTGTCATTCACGTGGGGGACGCTAGCAGCGGCTGTCAGGCATCCACGTTCCACGCCTTCGGCAGATCGCCGCCGCAGAAGACACGCGCTACGCCGCCCGGTCGGGAGTCCTGAGATTCTGTTCTCGCTCGGTGAAGGGCCTTTGCGGTTCGGCGAGTTGAGGCGCACGGTGTCCGGTATCAGCGAGCGCATGCTGACCCTGCAGCTGCGGGAGCTGGAGGCGAGCGGCCCGGTGCACCGGGAGGTCCATCGTCAGCAGCCATCCGCGACGGCCCTCCGTCGCCGGTGCCACCCTCACCGCAGCAGGGGCCGTGCCCGTCCCGCCCAGTACTCGTCCGCCGTGATGCCCAGCAGGACCACGTCGTGGTACGCGCCCGCGAAGTACTCGTGCTGGCGCAGGCGGCCCTCCTCCACGAAGCCGAGTTTGCGGTAGAGGGCCAGGGAGGCGTCGTTGAAGGCGTAGACCTCCACCTCGCACTTGTGGCAGCGCTGTTCGGCGAACATGTAGGTGAGGATCAGTTCGGTGGCCTCGGCGGCGTAGCCCTGGCGGCGGTGTTCGCGGGTGACCTCGATGCCCGTACGGAAGCGGCCCGCCCGGGTGTCCGTCTCGCCCACCGACACCGCGCCGACGAAGGCGTGCTCGAAGCGGGTCTCGATGACCAGTTGGTACGAGGCCGGGTTCGGGGTGCGGCCGGCGCGCTCGGTGGCCCAGGCGCGGAAGCTCTCGTCCGAGCGCGGGGGTTCGACCACGTCGGCGTTGCGGGCGTCCACGGTGTGCAGGGCCAGGGCCCGGAAGCCCTCCCAGTCCTGGGGTTCGATGCCCCGCAGGCGTACTCTCTCGCCGGTCCACAGGTCGGTCATCTCGCTCCAGCAGGGTGGGAGGGGTGTAGGGGCAGGTCGCCCAATCGGGCGGTCAGGTTACGTGGGCTGCGATCGTCCTGGCGCAGGCCAGGGACTCCATGTGTGTCGTGTCCACTTCCAGGTCGTACGACACTTCTCGGTGCACCTTCTCCGCCTGCGCTGCGGCCATGCCCCTCGGGCGGTCCCCCCGGGCGATCTCGCGGGCCTCGGCCACCTCGCTCGCGCACCGGACGCCCACCCACAGGACGTTCAGGCCCGTGAGCGCCTTCCGCCAGGGTTCCTGGGAGGCGGGGCCGCCGAGGAACACGTCGTCGATGATGACGTTCGCGCCCGCCCGGGCCGTCGCGGCCACGCCCTCGCGCCAGGCCGCCTCCAGTCTCCGGAACTCCTCGCCGATGGCCACGCCGCCGTCCGCCGCGAACCCGATGCCTTCGCCTGCCGACCTCAGGGACGCGGGCAGGGAGTCCACGAAGGTGTCGATCGCGGCGGCCAGCCACGGGGTCGGCAGCTCCGCCTGGAGGCAGCGGACGATGCCGGACTTGCCGGAGCTGGAGCCGCCGTTCAGCACGATCACCTGGATGGTCACCCGGACACGGTAGAGGCAAGGCGTGCGGTGTTCCAGGTCGATCGGCAGCCATGGTGATGCCCCTTCGCCCGTGTCCTTGTGCGGTCGGGGCCATGGTCCCGTACGGGCGGAGCCCGGGAGCCGGGTGCCCCCGGACACGTCTCGGACGGGTCCGGGGGCAGTGGTGGTCGGTTCCGGTCAGCGGCCGTAGCGGATCAGGGCGCGGACCATGCGGCAGGTGGTGTCGGACGGCGGGTGGATGCCCATGCGCTCGGCCGTGATCCGTATCCGGTGGTTGCCGGCGCTGGAGGGCTGATAGACCCCGCTGTCGAGCAGGGCGATGGCCAGGCGCATGGCCTTGAGGCGGCGGTTGTGGGAGACGTACCACTCGCGGGGGCGGCCCGCGGGCAGCCGCTTCTTCGCGGGCGGCGCGGGAAGCGGCGGGTGGAAGGGCATCGGGAGCTGTCGGTCGAGCGGCTCGGTCGTGACTGTGGCAACGGCCATTCGGCGTCCTCCTGGCAGCGTGGTGGGACCCTCACGAACTCCCTCCATTTTACTGCCCCCCACTGACAATCGCCCCTGGCCAGAGGCCATTTCGGCAGCCCCTCGCGTACCCTGGGCCCCATGGAGATCTGGATCAATCCCGCCTGTTCCAAGTGCCGCAGCGCGGTGACCTTGCTGGACGCCGAAGGGGCCGATTACACCGTCCGCCGCTACCTGGAGGACGTGCCGTCGCCCGAGGAGATCCGGGCCGTGCTGGACCGGCTCGGTCTGGAGCCGTGGGACATCACGCGGACACAGGAGGCTGCGGCGAAGGAGCTGGGCCTCAAGGGCTGGCCGCGGGACGCCGGTTCCCGGGAGCGGTGGATCGCCGCCCTCTCCGAGCACCCGAAGCTGATCCAGCGGCCGATCATCACGGCCGAGGACGGCACCGCCGTGGTGGCGCGGAGCGAGGACGCGGTGCGGGACGCGCTGGGGCGTGGCGCCTGAGGCCGTGGACCCGTTGTCGATCCGGCTCCTGTGAGCCCCCGGGGCCGGACGCCGGGCGGCCTCAGCGTTCGTCCGTGCCAGCACGCTTCGCCGTGGACAGGGCGATGCGGTTCCAGGTGTTGATCGTGAAGATCAGGGCCAGCAGGTGGGCCAGCTCCTCCTCGGTGAAGTGCGCCGCCGCCCGGTCGTAGACCTCGTCCGGCACACCCGCGTCGCCGATCCGGGTGACCGCGTCCGTCAGGGCCAGGGCGGACTGTTCCCGGTCCGTGAAAAAGTGGTCCGCCTCCTGCCACACCGCGACCATGTGCAGGCGCTCCTCGCTCTCGCCCGCCCTGCGTGCGTCCGTGGTGTGCATGTGCAGGCAGTACGCGCACCGGTTCAGGTGCGAGGCGCGGATCTGGACCAGCTCGACCAGGGTCGGGTCCAGGCCCTCGCGGGCCGCCGCGTCCATGCCGATCACCGCCCGGAACGCCTTCGGGGCCGCCTTCGCGAAGTTCAGCCGGGGAGTGGTCGTGGTCGTGTTGGGCCGGACGGTGGGGGCGGGAGTGGTGGTGCGGTCGTTCGTCTTGATCTCCGTCGTCGTCATGGGTACGAATCTAGGGCGACAAGCGACTGGGCGTGGGGTGCACTTCTGTGATGGATTCATGGGTCAATTCCGCGGAGATCCTGGGCAGCGATCTGCCCCTGGAACTCTCCGGCACCGGTAACCGCCGGGCCCTGCTGATGGACGCGCTGCGCGAGGCCGTGCGTAGCGGGCGGCTCGCCCCGGGCACCCGGCTGCCGCCCTACCGTTCCCTCGCCGCCGACCTGGGCCTGGCCCGCAACACCGTCGCCGACGCGTACGCGGAGCTGGTCGCGGAAGGGTGGCTGGCCGCCCGCCAGGGCTCGGGGACCCGGGTCGCCGAGCGGGCCGCCCCGGTCACCCCGGTGCACCGGCCCCGTACCCCCGAGCGCACCGCCCGCCCGGTCCACGACCTCGTCCAGGGGCAGCCGGACCCCTCGGTCTTCCCGCGCACCGCCTGGCTGGCCTCGGCCCGGCGGGCGCTGGCCGCCGCCCCCGACGACGCCTTCGGGCCCGGCGATCCGCACGGGCGGCCCGAGCTGCGGCGGGCCCTGGCCGGCTATCTCGCCCGGGTGCGCGGGGTGCGGGCCTCGCCGGAGCGCATCGTCCTGTGCTCCGGGGCCGCGCACGGGCTGCGACTGCTCGCGGACGTGGTCGGCGGGCCGTGGGCCGCGGAGGAGTACGGGCTGCCCTTCCACCGCGAGCTGCTCGCCTCCCACGGGGTCGGCACCCGACCGCTCGGCGTGGACGCGGACGGCGCCCGGGTCGACGGGCTCACCCGCCGCGACCGGGCCGTACTCCTCACGCCCGCCCACCAGTTCCCCACCGGCGGGCCCCTGCACCCCGCGCGGCGCGCGGCCGTCGTCGACTGGGCCCGGGCCACCGGCGGGCTCGTCGTCGAGGACGACTACGACGGGGAGTTCCGCTACGACCGGCAGCCGGTGGGAGCCGTCCAGGGGCTCGATCCCGAGCATGTGGTGCTGGTGGGATCGGTGAGCAAGAGCCTCTCCCCCGCTCTGCGGATCGGGTGGATGGTGCTGCCCCAGCGGCTCGTCGCCCCCGTCGTCGCGGCCAAGGGCGAGCGGGAGCAGTTCTCCAGCGCCACCGAGCAGTTGACCCTCGCGGACTTCGTGGAGTCGGGGGCGTACGACCGGCAGGTACGCCGGATGCGGCAGCGCCACCGTCGCCGGCGGGACCAGTTGGTGGCCGCCCTGCACGCGCGGGCCCCGCACGTCCGGGTCACCGGGATCGCGGCCGGCCTCCACGCGGTGCTGGAACTGCCGCCCGGCACCGAGCGGTCGGCGCTCCGGGCGGCGGCCTGGCAGGGGCTCGCGGTGGAGGGGCTGGGCGACTATCTGCATCCGGGGGCGGAGACTGCCCCTCTCGCCGCTGGGGCCGGTGACACCCCCGCCCCCCGCCGCGACGGGCTCGTCGTCGGGTACGCCACCCCTGCCGAATCCGCCTACCCGGAGGCCCTCGACGCCCTGTGCCGCTCCCTGCCGCCGGTCAGCCCGCCTGTGCCTGCTCCTCCGCAGCCGCCAGCAGCTCCGTGAGGTGGAGGCCGAAGCGCGCGTCGCAGGCGTGCGGCACTCCCGTGCGTACCGCTTCGGCCAAGGCGTCCACCGCGCCCCGGAACGCGGTCTCCGCGCCGGCCCAGCCCGGGATCGACGCCGTGCCCCGCTCGCCCCGCACCTCGATCTCGACGCCCGCCGCGCCGGGCGGGGCGCTGAGCCCGAGGGTCACCGTGCTGGACGCGCCGGAGGTGTGGCGCAGGATCAGGTGCGTCGTGTCGGCCGGTCCGGCAGCGGCCGTCAGGTGCTCGACGTCTCCCAGGACCGGGATCAGCACGGACAGTGCGTGCGGGCCCACGTCCCACAGACCGCCCTTCTCACGCCGCCACGGGGAGTCCGCGTACTCGCTGTCCGAACCGGCGGCGTAGAGCGAGCCCAGCCACTGGGCGCGAGCCGTGAACCAGCCGTCCACCGCCGCCTGTTCGGCGATCCAGGCGGAGGTCTCGGGCGCGAAGCGCAGCGTGCAGAAGACGACCGAGGCCACCGACGCCTTCTCCGCCGCCTCGGCCACCGCACGGGCCCCGGCGACCGTCGTGGCGACCGGCTTGTCCATCAGCAGGTGGCAGCCCGCCTCCGCCGCACGGACCGCGAGCGGGGCCTGGACGTCCGGCGGCAGCGCGAAGGCCACCGCGTCGCTCGCCTCCAGGAGCGCGTCGATGCCCTCCTCGCCCGCGTACGCCCGGGTCCCGTGCGCGGCGGCGAGGGCGTCCGCCGCCTCGGCCCTGCGGCCCCACACTCCGCTCAGCTCGACGCCGGGGTGGGCGGCGAGCGCGGGGGCCTGGGTGTTGCGGGCCCAGGGGCCGGTGCCGAGGAGGCCGATGCGCAGAGGAGGCGTGGTGTCCGCAGTCGTCATACGTGCCAGTGTGCCGGGCTCGGCGGGCGTGCGGACAGGAGGCCCGGGGCCCGGTGCCCACGTCGCGCCTGGTCGCGGGCGGCGCCGGGACCCGAACGTCGCCGAGCCCCGCCGGACGCCGGGGCCCGAAAGACCCCAGGCCCCGAACCCGCGCCGGACCCTGACGGACGACGGGACCCGAATCCGGTGGCGCGAAGCCGCCCCGCCCCGTTACGTTTCCCGAGCCGGTCGCGGGACTCCGGTGCGACTTCCGAGACGTGCCTTTGAAGCAATGATTTCGCTGTTCGCGCCCCCATTCCCCGGCCGGCACTCCAGCCACCCGGGGGACGACCATGAACACGCCCGACAGCCGCGCCGACCTCGTTGCCGCCGAGGACGTCCTCCTCTTCGTGAACGCGGCGATCACCGCGACCGGGCAGCGCGAGTTCCGCTCGTCCGCCGTCGGCCAGCAGCTCTCCCTGGACTTCCTGCACACCTACGTACGGGTCAACTACCGCCGGGTGTACGCGGCTTCGCTGGCGCTGGACATCAACCACCACAACGCGGCGCTCATCGTGCGCCGCCTGCTGGAGACCGCGGACGAGGCGTCCCCCGAGGAGCGGCGCACCGAGGGCCGGCTCATCGCGGCCCGGCTGGCGGCGCTGCCGCCGCAGCGCGTCTACCGGCTCTTCGGCGAGCTGCGCCGCGCCAAGGTCAACAACCGGCGCACCCGGGCGATCATGCGGGGCTGGCTGGCCGCCCGGCCCGATCTGGGCCATGACGCGGTGAAGTACCGGGCCGGGGTGAAGACCGTCGCCCGGCATATCCATCTGCCCTGCCCCGAGGGCGCTGAGCCGATCGCCGAGATCGGCGCGTTCCTGTTCCGGCCGGGCAAGCTGCCGCGGTACGAGCACCCGCTGCTGGACGCCTGGCGGCGCGCCCACTACGAGCAGGGGGCCGTGGCCGAGCTGCCGTTCACCGTGGCGGAGGGGTTCGCCGCCAAGCACGGGATGAAGCGCGAGGTGTTCCTGAAGCGGGCCGCGCCCCGGATGACCCGGCTGGAGCGGCTGCGCACCCAGGAGCAGCGGACGGTGGGCGACCGGCGGCCGGACGTCGATCTGACCGTGATGCCGCTGACCCGGCTCGCGCTGTACGTGCTGTCGCTCGGCTTCGAGGAGCGCTCCGAGCGCCGGGCCGAGCTGACCGGCGCCCTGCGCGCGGCGGCCCGGCGGGCGGCGGGTGCGCACGCGGGGAGCTGGGGGCGGGTGCACGCGGTGCTGGACGACAGCTTCTCCTCGTCCGGTTCGGGGCAGAAGCGGCGTCGGCCGCTCGCCGTGGCGCTGGCCTGCCACCATCTGCTGGAGGTGCTCGCCGCGCCGGGGGCGTACCGGGGGCTGTGGATCTCGGGGGCGGGCGACGCGCTGCTCGTCCGTCCGTGGGGGCCGACCCCGCTGGGGATGCGGATCCTGGACGCGCTGGAGCCGGGGGCCGACGGGGCTGCTCCGGACCGGCTGGTGATCGTCTCGGACGGCTGGGACAACGCCCCGGCGGGCCTGGCGGGCGAGGTGCTGCGGGTGTGGCGGCGTCGGCTGGATCCGGCGCGGCGGACGGCGGTGGTGCACGTCAACCCCGTATACGACGCGCAGGGTTTCGACGTGCGGCGGCTGGCGGCGGGGGTGGCGACGGCCGGGATCCGGGACGCGGAGGATCTGCCCGCCCTGGTGGAGATCGCCCGGTTCGCCGAGGGGCGCACGGGCCCTGCGGAGCTGTACACGTATCTGGACCGGCAGGTGGCCCGGTTCACCGGTGAGGGGGCGGCCTCGTGATGCGGCCGGATTCGGCGCCGACGACCGCACGCACCGCACGGGCGGCTGGAGAGGACGTGACACCGTGAACCGGCTGGAGCTGACCGGCCTCACCGCCGGTCCCGCGCAGGTGTGGGGCGGCGTCCGGCTCGTCCCGCTGCTCCGCGAGGTTCCGGTGGAGGGGCTGCGGCTGCATCGCGAGGTGTACGAGGGCCTCGGCGCGGGGATCGTCGAGCTCGGGCCCCGGGAGCGCTATCTCTCGTACATTCCGCACGGGCTGGTCGCCGACTGGTCGGGCGAGGAGGACGGCCGGGGGCCGGAGGCGGGCCGGCAGTCGGCCGCGTACGGCACCCAGTTCGGGAGCGGCGACAAGCCCCGGGCCATCCCCCTGCCGCCGGTGCCGCACCACCGGATGGCCAAGCGGCGGCCCGGCGACCGGCTGCGGTTCCTGCCGCTGCACCTGGCGCTGGAGGGGTATCTCGCGCTGCACTTCGGCGGTCCGTCGACCGCCTGGGAGGAGTGGTCGCGCACGGCCCTGCGCGACGGGCTCTCGCCGCGCGCCGAGGACGCGTATCTCGGGCTGTCGGTGCGCGGGCTCGCCGACGCGCTGCGGATCTTCGAGATCCACCCGGGCCAGTGCGGGGTGATGGTGTACGTCTCCGACGCGCTCGCCGCCGCGTTCGTCGTCCCGCACCCGGACGACTACCGTCTGCTGCACGCCTCGCTGGTGGAGGACCTCTACGGGGAGCTGGTGCACCAGTACGCGCTGTACGGGGCTCCGGTGGCGGAGACTCCGGTGCGGATCGGGGGCGCGGAGCACATCCGGGACCTCGGCGAACTGCGGGCGGCCGCCCGGGCGCAGGAGCGCGCGTGGGCGCAGGCGCACGACACCCTGTTCGCGGGGGAACTGCTGGACACCTCGTACGCCTTCGACCGGGTGTACCGGATGAAGTCCTTCACCCTGTGGCGCTTCCTGCCACCGTTCGTCCGGGACTCGGGCGGGCAGCACATCGGGGAGACGATCACCGACCACAAGGGGCAGGTCGCCTACCTCAAGACGTTCCGGCTCTCGGACGCCCAGATCCGCCGGGGCCATCTGCTGCGGACCGTGGCCGGGGCCGGCTGGGAGCTGGACCGGGCGGCCGCCGCGCTGGGGTCGAGCCGGGAGGAGCTGGTCCGCCGGATGCGGGCGGCCGGGTTCTCGGCGCTGCTCAAGAGCAGTCTCTGAGCGTCGGCGAGGCTCCCGGGCCCCACGGAAAACCGCAGGAAACCTCGGTAACACGGGGTTCACACATGGGCAACGGACGGGAAATCGCGTCTTGCCAAGCTGCGCTGCATAGACCGCTGCACCCGCAAAGGATGGCGTCCGTGACGTTCAAGGCTGAGTACATCTGGATAGACGGCACCGAGCCGACCGCCAAGCTTCGCTCCAAGACGAAGATCATGGACGGCGCGCCGTCGGGGGACGTGGCGGATCTGCCCATCTGGGGGTTCGACGGCTCCAGCACCAACCAGGCCGAGGGCCACGCGTCCGACCGGGTGCTGAAGCCCGTCTTCACCTGTCCGGACCCGATCCGCGGCGGCGACGACGTCCTCGTCCTGTGCGAGGTCTTCAACATCGACATGACGCCGCACGAGTCCAACACGCGGGCCGCGCTGCGTCCGGTCGCCGAGCAGTTCGCGGGCCAGGCCCCGATCTTCGGCATCGAGCAGGAGTACACCTTCTTCGACGGCCACCGGCCGCTCGGCTTCCCCGAGGGCGGCTTCCCGGCCGCGCAGGGCGGCTACTACTGCGGGGTCGGCGCGGACGAGATCTTCGGCCGCGAGATCGTCGAGAAGCACCTCGACAACTGCCTGGCGGCGGGGCTCGGGATCTCCGGCATCAACGCCGAGGTCATGCCCGGCCAGTGGGAGTTCCAGGTGGGCCCGCTGTCCCCGCTGGACGTCTCCGACCAGCTGTGGGTGGCCCGTTGGCTGCTCTACCGCACCGCCGAGGACTTCAACGTCTCCGCGACGCTGGACCCGAAGCCGGTCAAGGGCGACTGGAACGGTGCGGGCGCGCACACCAACTTCTCCACCCAGGCGATGCGCGAGGGCTACGACGCGATCATCACCGCGTGCGAGTCGCTGGGTGAGGGCTCCAAGCCTATGGACCACGTGAAGAACTACGGCGCGGGCATCGACGACCGGCTCACCGGTCTGCACGAGACCGCCCCGTGGAACGAGTACAGCTACGGCGTCTCCAACCGCGGTGCCTCGGTCCGTATCCCCTGGCAGGTCGAGCAGGACCGCAAGGGGTACATCGAGGACCGCCGCCCGAACGCCAACGTCGACCCGTACGTCGTCACGCGGCTGATCGTCGACACCTGCTGCACCGCGCTGGAGAAGGCCGACCAGGTCTGATCCAGGCACCGATCGCTTACGTACGAAGGGCCCGCCGGTTCGCCGGCGGGCCCTTCCGCGTGGGCGCGGCGGGCGTCGCGTGAGGAACGTAACGCGAAGGGCCGTATCGAGGGGCGGGAGGAATCTGATGCACCGCCGCAATGTCTGCTTCAATGGAGGACATGGCCAGCTTCCAGTACATCGCGTCGGGTCGCAGCGACCTCGAACCGTTCTGGCCTTCCCGTCAGCACCATGATTTCGACCGGGTGTGTTGCCGCGCGTGGAACGCGCAGGCCCACTAAAGCCGCTCACCCCGGCCTTCGGTCCGCGCGTACGACGTAAGTCCGTCCCTGACGACTCCTCGCGCGAAAGAGCTGACCTCATGGCGAACACTCGTACCTTCTCCGCCGCGTCCGCCGCCACCGCGGCGTCCCCGGCGCCCGCTGCGGCCCATCCCACCGCCCGCTCCGTCCCCGCCCGCTCGCTGCCCGCCCACCCGAACCGGCACCGGCTGCGCGCGGTCGAGCGCGACGAGGTCGCGGCCCCGGCCGATGTGGCGGGGTTCCTCCCGCCGGGGGCCACC
>NZ_QWFA01000060.1 GCF_003501885.1 Streptomyces globisporus | reverse complement strand
GCACCCCCGCCACCCCGGCCGCCGCCGTCAGCACCCTCACGTCCACCACCGCGACGAGCCCCGCCCCCAAGGCCAGGGCCACCGCGTTCGGCGCCGTCATCAGGGAGCCCGCCGTCGCCGCCGTACGTCCCAGCACCGCGTCCGGCGTCTCCCGCTGCACCGCCGTCATCGCCGCGATCAGCACGCACGGCAGGCCGAACCCGATCGCCGCGCTCGCCCCCAGCGCCACCGCGTCCGGCGACACCGTCCGCGCCCCGACCCCCAGCGCGAACAGTGCGACCCCGCCCGCCGCGAACAGCCGCTCGGACAGTCGGCGCAGCAGCGGGCCGGCCAGCAGCCCCACCGCCACCGAACCCGCGCCCTGCACCGCGTACAGCACGCCCGTGTACGCCGGGGCCCGGCCGAGCACCTCGTCGACGTACGCGAAGGTCACGGCCCCGTTCACCCCCGCCAGGAACATCGTCGCCGCCCCCGCCGCCACCAGCGGGCGCAGCACGGCCGAGGCGCGGATCCGCCGCAGCCCGGCGGCGAGTTCACCGCGCCAGGAACCCGCCGGGGCCGGGGGCGAGTCCGCGGTCGCGGGCGTCTCCCGTACGGGCAGCCTCGCGAAGACCAGGGCGGCCAGCGCGCACGTCCCCGCCGCCAGCAGCGCCACGGCCGCGCCTCCGAACCGGACGTACAGCCCCGCGCCCGCGAGCGGGGCGACCAGCTTCATGCCCTCGTTGGCCGTCATCCGCAGCCCGTTGAAATCCGCCAGCAGCGAGGCGGGCACGGTCCCCGCGACGAGCGCCGACTCCGCCGCGTCGAGCGCGACGCCGCTCGCCCCGTGGAGCACCAGCACCGCGAAGAGCAGCCAGACGGTGCGGTCCGAGTCCACCAGCACCAGCGGGACCAGCAAGCAGGCCATCACCAGATTGCCCCTGACCAGCAGCACCCTTCGGTCCATCCGGTCCGCGAGCGCGCCGAGCACCGGCCCGGCCAGCACCGGGGCCCACATCGCGAACACCGTCAGCGCCGCCAGACTGTTCGACCCGCTCAGCGACTTGACCCAGATGCCCGCCGTGAGCCACATCGCCGACGTACCGAAACCGGAGACGACCACCCCCGCCAGACAGCGCCCCGCCGTCCGGTCCCGCAGGACCCTCACCACCGCCGAACCGCCGCCCATGCCAACGCCGTCCTCTCCGCTCCACGCTCCGCATCCGCGCTGCGTGCGGCTCATGGTGGGGAGTAAGGCCGTCCGGCGGCATCGGGCGGATTCCCTAGGCGTCCTCGGTGCGGTGCGCCTCCGCGCGCTCCACGAAGATCCGGTGCAGATCGCGCCTCACCTGGGGCGAGCCGCCCGCCCGGGTCGCGGAGAAGATCGCCCGGATCCGGTCCCTCGCCGCCGAGCAGGGCCGTACCGTACGGTTCGGCATTCGGCACGTTGGCGCCCCGGGACCGTCCGGGGCGCCAAGCGAGGTAAGGGTGCCTAAGTCGGAGGTTCCGGGGATCCGTTCAGCTCTCCAGCGCCGCCTTCATCGTCTTCTGGGCGATCGGTGCGGCCAGCCCGTTGCCACTGACCTCGGAGCGCGCCGAGCCGGAATCCTCGACGATCACCGCGACCGCGACCTCCTTGCCGCTGCTGTCGTCCTTCGCGTACGAGGTGAACCATGCGTACGGGGTGTTGCTGTTGTCCACGCCGTTCTGCGCGGTGCCCGTCTTCCCGCCGACCTCGGCCCCGGCGATCCGGGCGTTGGTCCCGGTGCCCTCCTCGACCACGGTCACCATCGCACTGCGGAGCTGCTCGGCGGTCTCCTCCTCCACCACGCGCTTCGTGTCGCCGTCCTCGGTCTCCTCCAGCACCGAGCCGTCCCCGTCGGTCACCGACGAGACCATGTGCGGGGCCGCCAGCTCGCCGCCGTTGGCCAGCGCCGAGGTGACCATCGCCATCTGGAGCGGGGTCGCGGTGACCTCGAACTGGCCGATGCCCGTCAGCGCCGTCTGCGCCTTGTCCATGCCGGTCGGATACACGCTCTTCGCCGCCCGCACCGGGACGTCCAGCTCCTCGGTGTCGAACCCGAACGCGTCCGCCATCTCCTTCACCTTGTCCTGGCCGAGGTCGGCCGCCGCCTTCGCGAAGACGTTGTTGCAGGAGTACTGGAGCGCGGTGCGCAGGGTCGCGTTCTCGCAGGGGGCTGACGCGTTCTCGTTGCGCAGGACCGTGCGGGTGCCGGGCAGGGTGTACGGGTCGGGGCTCTCGGTGCGCTCGTCGACCGAGCCGTAGAGCCCGTTCTCCAGCGCGGCCGCCGCGACCACCAGCTTGAACGTGGAACCCGGCGCCAGCGGCTGCCGCAGCGCCCGGTTGACCAGCGGCTTGTCCGGATCGTCCAGCAGCTTCTGCCAGGTGTCGCCGTCCGTCGTCCCGCTGATCTTCGACGGGTCGTACGAGGGCGTCGAGACCATGCCGAGGATCCGGCCGGTCTTCGGGTCGATCGCCACCGCCGCGCCCTTGTCGTCGCCGAGCGCCTCGTACGCCGCCTTCTGGACGCCCGGGTCGATGGTGGTGAGGACGTTGCCGGGCTTGGCCTGCCCGCCGGTGATCAGGTCCTTCGGGTTCTTCAGCCGGTCGTCCGTGCCGTCCAGGACGTCGCTGTGGATGCCTTCGAGCTGGGTCGCCCCGTACGCCTGCGAGCTGTAGCCGGTGACGGCCGCGTACAGCTCGCCCTGGGTGTACGTGCGCTTGTACCGGAGGTCGCCACCACTGGTCCCCTTCGATCCGGTGACCGGCGATCCGGCCACGATGATGTCCCCGAGCGGCTGCGCGTACTGCGCGATGGTGTTCCGCCGGTTGTGCTCGTCGTCTGCGAGCGCCTTGGCCTCGTAGCCCTGCACCCAGGTCGCCCGCACCAGCAGGGCGAGCACCATGAGCAGGCAGAAGACCGAAGCGCTCCTGATTGTCTTGTTCATCCCGCTGGAGGGACGAGCGGGCCCGCTCCGGCCGTTCCCGATCGTGCCGCTTCTCACCGTTTTCTCACCCGGCTGTGACGCTCAGCCCGGGGTGATGAAACCGGACTCGTACGCCGCGATGACCGCCTGGGTCCGGTCCCGGGCGCCGGTCTTCGCGAGGACCGCCGCCACATGCGTCTTCGCCGTCGCAGGGCCCACCGAGAGCCGGCCCGCGATCTCCGCGTTGGTCAGCCCCGCCGCCATCAGCCGCAGCACGTCCGCCTCCCGGTCGGTCAGCCGCGCCACCCACGCCGGGGCCCTGGCCGGCTGCCGCGCCGCGTGCTCGGCGGCCAGCGTGCGCACCGCCGCCGGATAGAGGAGCGAGTCGCCGCACGCCACCAGGCGCACCGCCTGCACCAGCTCCTCCGCCGCCGCCCGCTTCAGCAGGAACCCGGCCGCCCCGGCGTGCAGGGCGTCGTACACGTACGCGTCGTTCTCGAAGGTCGTCACGACGACGATCCTCGGCGGGTCCTCCAGCGTGGCGAGGATCTGCTCCGTGGCCCGGATACCGTCGATCTCCGGCATCCGTACGTCCATCAGCACCACGTCGGGCCGCAGCTCCCGCACCACGGAGACGGCCTCCGCGCCGGTGGTGGCCTCCCCGACGACCTCGATGCCCTCCTCGGCGTCCAGGATCACGCGCAGTGCCGTACGCACCATCCGCTCGTCGTCCGCGAGCACCACCCGCACCGGAGCCCCGCTCATCGCCGCCCCTCCGCCCGGTCGGCCGTACCCGTCGCTTCCACCGCCGTCAGCGGCAACCGGGCGGTGAGCCGCCAGACTCCGTCGTACGGTCCTGCCTCGGCCCGGCCGCCCAGCAGGTCGGCCCGCTCCGCGACGCCGCGCAGCCCGCGACCGCCCCCGGGGCGTGCCACGGCCGGCCGCTCGCCCAGCGGATTCTCCATCACGATCATCAGCTCCCTCTCCCGTTCCCGTACCGCGATCAGCAGCCGCACCGGGGAGGCCGCGCCCCCGCCGTGCCGCAGAGCGTTGCTCAGCCCCTCCTGGACGATCCGGTACGCCTCCCGCGCGACCACCGGGGCCACCACGCCCGGGTCCTCCGGATCGCCCTCCCGCTCGTACGCCACCGGCACCCCGCAGTGCGCCAGCAGCCCGCCGAGCGCGTCGAGGCCCGGACCGTACGCCGTGCCCTCCTCGCCCGGCTCCCCCTCCTGCCGCAGCAGCCCCAGCACCGAGTCCAGCTCGCCGACCGTGCGCCGCGTCGTCTCCTCGATGGCGGTCAGCGCCTCGCGGACGAACTCCGGGTCCCGGTCCAGGACCCGGCGCGCCGCTCCCGCCTGAAGGGTCACCGCGCTCAGCGCGTGCCCCACCGAGTCGTGCAGCTCCCGGGCGAGCCGGTTGCGCACCGCCAGATCCGCCGCGCGGCGCTCGGCTGCGGCCAGCCGGTCCTCGGGCGTCGGCCCCAGCAGCACCGGCGCCCGCCGGGCCAGGACCGCCCCGGCCACGGCGGCGGCCAGCGCCAGCGCCAGCAGCATCGCGAGCCCCGCGAACGGCGCGAGGGCCAGGGCCCACGGCTCCCGCAGCGCCTCGGGTCCGTCCAGCAGCCAGGTCTCGCGCAGTCCGGCGAAGAACGGCAGGGCGATCACCGCGACCGCGAACGGCGGCAGCGCCAGCGTGGCCCCGCTGACGATCCCGCCGAGCGCCAGATGCAGGGTGTACCAGCCGGCGGTACGCACCCGGGCCTGCCGGGTCCGGGCGGGCCCGTCGGCCAGCAGGGCCGACGGGACCCCGCACAGGGCGCGGGCGGCGGCCACGGACAGCGGCCGGACGAGGGCGAAGAAGCCGGTGACCGCAGCCATCGGCAGGGCGAGGCCGAAGGCGATCAACTGCGCGGGCAGGGAGGAGAAGACCGGTTCCCCGCCGCCGGTCATACCGACCAGGACCGTGCCGACCAGGAAGTACGGCATCAGCAGCGCGCCCCCGATGATCAGGTGCAGCCAGCGCAGCCGGGCCCGCCGCCCGAACAGCGCGGCGAGCGGCCTCACGACCCCCGGCTCTCGTCGAGCTCGCCGCGTGCGGACAGCGCGGAAGCCGCCGCGCGCTCCGCGAAGAAGTACGCGCCCAGCGTCACGACAAGCGCCCCGGCCAGCATCTGGACAGCGTAGGTCACCATGGTCGCCGCCGTCGGCCGGTCCGCCGCCTCGTCCGCGCCCATCAGTCCGGCGAGGTTCAACCACCCGCCCCAGCAGGCCATCTGAGCCGAACCGCACCACGCCAGGACCAGCGGCGGCCGCAGGGAGAGGCCGCCGGTGCGCCGGAAGGCGAGCAGCAGCACCCCGACGGCGGTGACCACGACGAAGAGCAGGCTGACCGCTTCGAGGACGTAGAAGTCGCTGGTGCGGTCCGCCGCCCGGGCCGGCTCCAGCCCGGCGGTCGAACCGGTCGCCCACAGCAGGTGGATGACGCCCGGGACCAGGGTCGCCGACGCGGCGGCGACGGCGGTCGCGCGCAGGGCCGGCGCGGTCGGAGTCTCCGGCAGATCCCGCAGCCGCCCCCGCCACAGATGACCCCAGCGCTCCCCGGCGTACAGGGCGAAGAGGGTGCCGAGGGCGAGACCCTGGACGATGAAGCCGCCGTAGACGACGCCGAACACCCACGGGTCGAGGAACTGCTCCGAACTCCCCTCGCCGACCGGCCGCCCGCCGCCACCGCCGAGGAGCCGGACGACCAGCTGGGCCGGGAAGGCCGTCATGATCGGCAGCAGCAGACCGCTCGCCACCCACATCGGCAGCACCAGCAGCCAGGCGGGCAATCGCAGTCCCCAGGGCCGGGTGAGCAGCAGCGCGAGGACGACGACGCCACCGTCCATCAGCACGGTGGCCCCGTTGGCGACGGCCAGCGCGGTGCCGCCGTCCAGCAGCGGACTTCCGTCGGGGATCCCGAGCCGACTGCCCGCCACCCAGGCCGTCTTGAGACCGACGTACGGCAGGCAGGAGGCGATGGCGACCACCCGCAGTACGGACCGCGCGCGGCCGATACGGTACGGGGGTTCCTCGGGCGGTGCGCCGGTGCCGGTGCGTGCGCCGGTGTCGATGAGCCGGTTCGCTGTCATGCCCACCAGGCTTCCGCCCTGGCCGCCCCCGCACGTCCTGCCCGCCGACGATCCGCCTCCGCCGCGCGGGGGAGGTGGATCGGGTCACGCGTGGAGCGTCACCAGCACCTCGTCGATCTCCTCGCCCCGGGCCTGGGCGAACCCCCGGTCCGTGCCGGTCACCACGAAGCCGCACTTCTCCAGAACCCGGCGCGAACCGAGGTTGTCGGCCGCCGCCCGCGCGTGCAGCGGGCGCGTGGGCGTCTCGGCGAGGAACGCCCGCAGCGCGGCCGTCGCCAGTCCGCGGTCCCAGTGCGCGCGGTCGATCCAGTACGTCACCTGGCGGTCGTCGGCCTCCCCGTACGCCCCGACATGGCCCACCACGACGCCGTCGGCCACCGCCGTGCGCATCACCACGCCGCCGGACCCGGACCGGATCCGTGCCCAGTGGGCGTCGAACGCGGCGCGGTCGGTGGGGTCCTTCGCGATGAACGCGGCGACCCGCGTCGCGTCCGGATCGCTCATCCAGGCGAAGAACAGCGGCAGATCGGCGTCCTCCACCGCACGCAGCGTCACCCCCGCCATCAGAGCCGCCGCGTCGCGAGGGAGAGCCGGTCCCGAGCGTCGAACAGGGCGTCCTTCACCATCTGCTCGTGGCCGGGGGTGAGCCGCGCGACCGGCACCGAGCAACTGATCGCGTCCCGGGCGGGCGTCCGGTAGGGGATCGCGACACCGAAGCAGCGCAGACCGAGGGTGTTCTCCTCGCGGTCCACCGCGTAGCCCTGTTCGCGGACCAGCCGCAGCTCCTCGATGAGCTTCTCGCGGTCCGTGATGGTGTGCTCGGTCAGCGCGGGAAGCGTCTCGGGCAGCATCTTGCGGACCTGCTCGTCGCTGTGGGTGGCCAGCAGCGCCTTGCCCAGCGAGGTGGAGTGCGCGGGCAGCCGGCGGCCGACCCGGGTGAAGGGGCGCAGATAGTGCTGGGACTGCCTGGTCGCGAGGTAGACCACGTTCGTTCCGTCGAGGCGGGCCAGGTGGATGGTCTCCGTGGTGTCGTCGGACAGCCGGTCCAGCGTCGGCCGCGCGGCCGCCACGACCTCGTCCCCGTCGATGTACGAGGTGCCGACCAGCAGGGCGCGGACCCCGATCCCGTACCGGGTGCCCGTCGCGTCCGTCTCGACCCAGCCCAGCTCCACCAGGGTGCGCAGCAGCATGTAGAGACTGGACTTGGGGTAGCCGACCGCCTCCTGGACGGCGGCCAGCGAGTGCATGCCGGGCCGCCCCGCGAAGTATTCGAGGAGTTCCACGGTCCGTACCGCGGACTTGACCTGTGCCCCACCGGACTCGGCGACCGACATCGCCCACGCCCCCTTCTTCTCCAGCTCATCGACTTCTCGTCCGCGTCGCCGTCCGCGTTGCCGTCCGAAAAGCCGCCACACGATTGCCAACACGGAACGCCCGGAAATAGAGTCCCAGGACATTCACGATCAGGAACTCTGTTCAGAATACCGAACACTTGTTGATGTGCGGCCGAAGTCGGCCGGGACGCCGGCGGGGCGTCGGTCGCACGGCGACCGGGGACCGGCCGGAGACCGGCCGCGCGACGGAAGGGAATCACGGTGAGCGCAGTACCAGTCTGGAGTGTCGACCCCCGAACGGGGAACCCGCGCGAGCAGGTTGCCGTGGAGGCCACCGTCGAGGAGGTCGACCGCGCGGTCCGGTCGGCCCACGCCGTGCGGGAGGCCCTCGCCGACCGGGTGGCGCGCGCCGCGTTCCTGCGGGCGGCGGCGGAGCTGCTGGAGGAGTCCGGCGAGCACATCATCGAGGCCGCCGACGCGGAGACCGCCCTCGGGCCGGCCCGGCTCACCGGCGAACTCGCCCGTACCGCGGCCCAGCTCAGGGCCTTCGCGGAGGTCGTCGACGAGGGCGCCTACCTCGACGTCCACATCGACCACCCGGACGCCTCCCGGACCCCGCCCTGGCCCGACCTGCGCCGCTACAAGATCCCGCTCGGGGTCGTCGCCGTCTATGCGGCCAGCAACTTCCCGCTCGCCTTCTCCGTCCCCGGTGGCGACACCGCCAGCGCGCTCGCGGCCGGCTGCCCCGTCGTCGTCAAGGCGCACCCCGACCACCCGGCCACCTCCGAACTCTGCGCCTCGGTCCTGCGCCGCGCCGCCGCCCGCACCGGGCTGCCCGAGAACGTGCTGACGGTCGTGCACGGCTTCGACGCGGGCGTCGAGCTGATCCGCCACCCCCTGGTGAGCGCCGCGGGCTTCACCGGCTCCGTACGCGGCGGACGCGCCCTGTTCGACGCGGCGGCCGCCCGCCCCGCCCCCATCCCCTTCCACGGTGAACTCGGCTCCCTCAACCCGGTCGTCGTCACCGCGGCCGCCGCGGCCGAGCGCGCCGGGGAGATCGGTACGGGGCTCGGCGGCTCGATGACGCTCGGCGTCGGCCAGTTCTGCACCAAGCCCGGCTTCGTCCTCGTCCCCGAGGGTGCGGCGGGCGACCAGCTCGTCAAGAGCCTCACCGAGACGGTCAGCTCGACCGGCTCCGGCGTCCTGCTCGACCACCGCATGCGGGACGCCTTCGTCACCGGCGTACGGGAGCGGGCGGCGCTGCCCGGTGTCGACGCCCCGGTCACCCCCGGTGCGGCCGGTGAGCACACAGTCTCCGCCGGGTTCCTCACCGTGCCCGCCGCCCGGCTCACCGCCGACGGCCCGCACGACGCGCTGCTGGAGGAGTGCTTCGGTCCGGTCACCGTGGTCGCCCGGTACGCCTCCGTCGACGAGATCGCCGCCGTGCTCGCCCGGCTGCCGGGGAACCTCACCGCCACCCTCCAGACCGCCGGCGACGAGGCCCGGGACCCCGACGCGGGCCCGCTGCTCGCCGCCCTCACCCCGCTCGCCGGGCGCATCCTCGTCAACGGCTGGCCGACCGGGGTCGCCGTCGCCCCCGCCCAGCACCACGGCGGCCCCTACCCGGCGACCACGTCCACCTCCACCTCGGTCGGCGCGACGGCGATCGAACGCTGGCTGCGCCCGGTGACGTACCAGTCCACCCCCGAGACGCTCCTCCCGGCCGAGCTGCGCGAGGACAATCCGCTGGGCCTGCCCCGCCGGGTGGACGGACGCCGCGCATGAGCCTGCATCTGGACCGCATCCCCTTCGCCCTGGACCCCGCGGGCCCCGACGGGCGCTGGACCCACGCGGACGGCGTCCTGACCGGCCGGGCCGGCCCCGGCCAGGACCTCTTCGTCCCGCCGTCCGGCGACGCCCTCGACCCGGCCTCCGACGCCCCGCACCTGCTCGGCGCGGTGGGCGACGGGGACTTCCGGCTGGTGGCCCGGGTCCGCCCGGGGCTGGTGGCGGCCGGTGACGCGGGGGCGCTGTTCCTCCAGGTCGCGGACCGGGAGTGGGCCAAGCTCTGCCTGGAGCGCTCCGCCGACCTCCCGACCGTCTGCACCGTCGTCACCCGGGGCCACTCCGACGACGCCAACGCCTTCGTGGTGGAGGAGGGCGTCTGCTGGCTCCGCCTGAGCCGCACCGGCAGCGCCTACGCCTTCCACGCCTCCGCCGACGGCGACAGCTGGACCTTCGTCCGCGTCTTCACCCTCGGTACGCCCGAGGAGCGGGCGGCCGCCCGCGTCGGCTTCCTCGTCCAGTCGCCCACCGGGGACGGCTGCGGCGCGGTCTTCGACCGGATCGCGTTCCTGCCCGGGGGAGTGGCGAACCTGCGCGACGGACGGTGAGGCAAGAGGGGTGAGGAGGGCCGGGTGCGCGCGGAGAGCGTCAGGAAGCCGTCGCCGCCCGGTCGGACTCGCTGCGCAGAACACAGAACTCGTTGCCCTCGGGATCGGCGAGCACCGCCCAGCCGGAGCCGTCCGGGTTCCGGAGATCGGCGACGAGCGTGGCGCCCAGGGCCAGCAGCCGCTCCACCTCCTCCTCGCGCGAGGTCTGAGGGCGCAGACACAGATGGAGCCGGTTCTTGCCCTTCTTGGCCTCGGGGACCTGATGGAAATAGAGCATCGGGCCCTCCGCCATCATCACCTGTGTCTCCGCCATGCCCGGTTCGTCCTCCGGATGCAGCGGACGACCGGTCACCTCGCTCCAGAACCGCGCCAGCTCATACGCGTTCACACAGTCGATCGCCACGTTCTGCACCACTGAGACCATGCGCGCGAGCTTTCCCGATTTCGGCTCCGGGCGCCAGCGGGTCGCGGCGCGGGAATCACCAGGTCAGGTTCGGTGTTCGTACGGAGACGTGACGTACGGAGGGCCTCTCCGCACGCCCCCCGTGAGCCTTGGAGAGAAGAAGAGTCATGCGCGTCGAGATCTGGAGCGACATCGCCTGCCCGTGGTGCTACATCGGCAAGGCCCGTTTCGAGAAGGGCCTCGCGGAGTTCGCCCACCGGGACGAGGTCGAGGTGGTGCACCGGTCCTTCGAGCTCGACCCCTCCCGGGCCAAGGGCGACACCGCGCTCGTGATCGACATGCTGGCCGAGAAGTACGGCCGCAGCCGCGAGGAGGCCGCCGCGATGGAGGCGAACGTCGCCGCCAACGCGCAGTCCGAGGGGCTCGGCTACCGCACCGAGGGCCGTGACCACGGCAACACCTTCGACATCCACCGGCTGCTGCACCTGGCCAAGGCCCGGGGCCGCCAGGACGAGCTGCTCACCCTCGCCTACCGGGCGAACTTCGCCGAGGAGCGCTCCGTCTTCGACGACGAGGTGCTGGTCGCCCTCGCCGAGGAGGCCGGGCTCGACGCCGCCGAGGCCCGCGCGGTGCTCGCCGACCCCGAGGCGTACGCGGACGACGTCCGCACCGACGAGCGGGAGGCGGCCGAACTGGGCGCCAACGCCGTGCCGTTCTTCGTCCTCGACCGGCGGTACGGCATCTCCGGCGGCCAGCCCTCCGAGGTCTTCGTCCAGGCGCTGGAGCAGGCCTGGAAGGACCGCCCCGCCACCGCGCTGACCACCGTCGGCGGGGACGCGGCTGCCTGTGACGCGGACGGGTCCTGCGAGGTTCCGCAGAGCTGAGCCTCTGGAGGTCGCGTCGCCCGCGATCCATAAGTATTTCTTTGGAGTTCCCCTTAGCTATCCGCAATTGACTTTGGGTTGAGGGGGCACCAGGGTGGACGCATGACGATCCTCGCGCCCATCCAAGCCGCAGCCGTCGAATTCGCCCCCGAGGTCACCTACCTCAACACCTCCAGCTGGGGCCTGCTGCCCCGCCGGACGATCGCCGCCGTCAAGGCCCTGGCCGACGAGAACGCCGCGGGCCGCCGGGTGGGGGCAGGCAGCTTCGAGGCCGTGGAGGCCGCCCGGGTCGGCTTCGCCCGGCTCGTCGGGGTCCACCCGGACCGGGTCGCCACCGGCAGCTCCGTCACCGTCCATGTCGGCCTGATCGCCGCCTCGCTGCCGCCCGGCGCCGAAGTCCTCTGCCCCGAGGGCGAGTTCTCCTCCGTCGTCAGCCCGTTCGCGCTCCGCGGTGATCTGCGCATGCGGTACGCGCCGCTCGCGGACCTCGCCGGGGCCGTCCGGGCATCGACCGCGCTGGTCGCCTTCTCCGCCGTGCAGTCGGCCGACGGCCGGGTCGCCGACCTCGCCGCCGTCCGGGCCGCCGCCGCGGCGCACGGGGCCCGCACCCTGCTGGACGCCACCCAGGCTGCGGGCTGGTTCCCGGTGGACGCCGGGGCGTACGACTACACCGTCACCGGCGGCTTCAAGTTCCTGCTCTGCCCGCGCGGTACGTCGTTCCTGACCGTCACCGAAGAGGCGCAGGACACCCTGCCCGCCCTCTTCGCGGGCTGGGTCTCCGCGGGCGCCCCCTGGACGAGCAACTACGGCCCGCTGGAGCGCCTCGCCCCCACCGCCCGGGGCTTCGACGAGCCGCCCGCCTTCCTCTCGTACCACGGGGCCGAGCACTCCCTCGCCCTGCTCGCGGAGGTCGGCGCCGACGCCCTGTACGCGCACGCCACCGGGCTCGCCGCCCGGCTGCGGACGGGGTTGGCGGCCCTCGGGCACAAGCCCGTTCCCGGGGAGTCGGCGATCGTCGCCGTACCGGGGCTCGACGGACGTCAGCCCGAACTGGTGGAGGCCCAGATCGCCGTCTCCGCCCCGGCCGGGAATCTGCGGATCTCCTGCCACCTCTACAACACCGAGGCCGATGTGGACCGGCTGCTGGACTTCCTGACCTGAGCGCACGAACGCGGCTCGGGCCGTACGGGTACGGCGTGGCTGACGGGCCCGCCGCGCCCGCGCCGGACCTGCCCGCCCGGCTGAAGGCGGGCGGCCCGTTCAACACCCCGACCCGTCGCTCTTCTTCGGCGGCGACGCCAAGGGCTGCACCGACTACCCGGCGCTCGACGCCGTCCGATCCTCCAGGGGCCGCCCGTCCCACCGCCACGCGGTGCGGCGCGGGTGGCCCGGCAGTTCGGCGCGGCCGGTGGCCCACAGCAGGACGGCCCACCGGTCGCCTCCCGCCGGCGCGTCCGGGAAGAGCCGGGCCAGCGCCCGGTCGCAGAGCGCGGCGGGCGGCGCCCACGTCAGCCCCAGCCCCTCCGCGATGTCATGGGTGTGCACCAGGGTCTCCACCACCCCCATCGCGGCGAAGCCCTCCGGGTCCGAGACGCTGTAGACGTGGTACGCGCGCACCTCGGGCGGCGTCGTCCGCACCATCGAGGCCAGCAGCGCCCCGCGCGCCTCCACCGTCGCCAGCAGCCCGGCGGGCCCGGCCGACCGGTCGACGAAGAGCAGACCTTCCTGGCCGCCCGGCCGTTCGGAGGTCCACCGGAAGGGGAGGTTCTGCTCCATCGGAGGCGTACGCGGGCCCAACCGCACGGCGTACGAGACGAGATCGTCGCCCAGGTGCTCCGCCGTCTCCCAGCAGGTCCACTCCAGCGAACCGGCCCTGGCCTCCCAGCGGTCCGCCGGGGCCTTCGCCAGCGTGTCCACCGCGAGCCGCACGGCGGTCGTCACGTCGTCGGCGGTCACCGGCAGCCGGGTCCCGCTCAGCGCCGCCCGCTCGGCCGCGCTGCACTCCACGCAGAACTCGTTGCCCTCGGGGTCGGCGAGCGTCGCCCAGCCGCGCCCGTTCGGCCTGCGGTGGTCGCCGACGAGGGTCGCGCCGAGCGCGAGCAGCCTCTCGACCTCCTCGTCGCGGGAGCGGTCGTGCGGCTGGATGTCGAGATGGACGCGGTTCTTGGTCTGTTTGGGCTCATCCACCTGTACGAAGAGGATCGCCGCGCCGGGCGTCTCCACCAGCGCCTCCGGATCACCGGGAAGGTCCTCGTCGGAGATCCGGGCGCCGAGCACCTGGGCCCAGAAGGTGCCCAGCGCGTAGGCGTCGGAACAGTCGATCGTGATGTGGCGTACGTAGGAACTCATGGCGGACACCCTCTCCGCCGACTCGGGCCCCGGTCCAGCGAGTTACGCGCGAAGGGGCCGGGACGGCGTACCGTCCCGGCCCCTTCCGTCTGCGCGTCGCGCTACTTCACCGGGGTGAAGTCCCGTGCCCCGATGAACTCGGGACGGCGGATCGGAGCCGCGAAGGGCTCCTGCGCCGCGTTCTCCACGCTGTTGAAGACGATGAAGACGTTGCTGCGCGCGTACGGGGTGATGTTGTCGCCCGACCCGTGCATGGCGTTGCAGTCGAACCAGGTCGCCGAACCGGCCTTGCCCGTGAAGAGCTTGATGCCGTGGCGGTCGGCCATCTTCGTCAGCGCCTCGTCGGACGGGGTACCGGCGTCCTGCATCTGGAGCGACTTCTTGTAGTTGTCCTTCGGCGTCTCGCCCGCACAGCCGAGGAACGACTTGTGCGAACCCGGCATGATCATCAGCCCGCCGTTGGTGTCGAAGTTCTCCGTCAGCGCGATCGACACGGACACCGTCCGCATGTTCGGCAGACCGTCCTCCGCGTGCCACGTCTCGAAGTCCGAGTGCCAGTAGAAGCCCGAGGCGCCGAAGCCCGGCTTCACATTGATCCGGGACTGGTGGACGTACACGTCCGAGCCGAGGATCTGGCGGGCCCGGCCCACCACCCGCTCGTCGCGGACCAGCCCGGCGAAGACCTCACTGATCTTGTGGACCTCGAAGACGGACCGCACGTTCTGCGACTGCTTCTCCACGATGGAGCGCTCGTCGGCACGGATCAGCGGGTCGGAGACCAGCCGGTCCAGCTCCGCCCGGTAGACGGCGACCTCGTCCGGCGTGATCAGCTGCTCGATGCTGAGGAAACCGTCGTGCTCGTAGCTCTGGAGGTCCTTGGCGGCGATCGGACCCGGTGCGCCCGGCGCGGACCAGATGACCGGGTCCTGGCGGGGAGTGGTCATCTCGGCGGCGCCGCGCGAGGGGTACAGATCGGCGCGTACTTCGGTGGTCATGGTTCAGCCCTCCTCGGTCAGCAGTGGGTAGACACCGTTCTCGTCATGGTCCTCCCGTCCGGTGACGGGGGGATTGAAGACGCACACGCAGCGGAAGTCGGTCTTGGGCCGCATGGTGTGCCGCTCATGTCCGTCCAGCAGATACATCGTGCCGGGCGTGATCCAGTGCTTCTCGCCGGTCTCGTCGTTGGTGAGCTCGGCCTCGCCCTCGGTGCACAGCACCGCCTCGATGTGGTTCGCGTACCACATGGAGGTCTCCGTGCCCGCGTACAGCACGGTCTCGTGGAGCGAGAAGCCCACCTTCTCCTTGGCGAGCACGATGCGCTTGCTCTCCCAGGTGCCGGACGCGGCCTTCACATGCCGGTCGGTGTTCTCGATGTCACTGAACGATCGGACGATCACGGTGAGCGGTTGCCTTTCTCTTCTCTGCACGGGCCCCGGGCCTCGCGACCCGGGGCCTCTCTTCTTCCACCTGCCCCGGCAGTACCGGGTCAGGCCGTCTCGCGGACGGAGCGGGCCAGCGTGCGCAGGCCCTCGTCCAGCTCTTCTGGGGTGATGGTCAGCGGCGGCAGCAGCTTGACGACCTCGCTCTGCGGGCCGGAGGTCTCCAGCAGGAGCCCCAGCTCGAAGGCGCGGGCGCAGACCGCCGAGGCCCGCGCCGGGTCCTCGAACTCCATGCCCCACACCAGGCCCCGGCCGCGGAACTGCGCGGTCGGCTCCTCGGCGCAGATGGCCAGCAGCGTCTGCTCGATCTGCTCGCCGCGGGCCAGGGTCTGCTTCTCCATCTGGCCGTCCGCCCAGTACGCCTGGAGCGCGGCGGCGGCCGTGACGAAGGCCGGGTTGTTGCCGCGGAAGGTGCCGTTGTGCTCGCCCGGCTCCCAGATGTCGAGCTCCGGCTTGAACAGGCACAGCGACATCGGCAGCCCGTAACCGCTGATGGACTTCGACAGCGTGACGATGTCCGGGGTGATCCCGGCCTCCTCGAAGGAGAAGAAGCCGCCGGTCCGACCGCAGCCCATCTGGATGTCGTCGACGATCAGCAGCATGTCCTGGCGGTCGCACAGCTCCTGCAGCGCCCGCAGCCACTCGGCGCGGGCGACGTTGATGCCGCCCTCGCCCTGGACCGTCTCCACGATCACCGCGGCGGGCTTGTTCAGCCCGGAGCCCTGGTCCTCCAGGAGCCGCTCGAACCACAGGAAGTCCGGGACCTGACCGTCGAAGTAGTTGTCGAACGGCATCGGGGTGCCGTGCACCAGCGGGATCCCGGCCCCGGCGCGCTTGAAGGCGTTGCCGGTGACGGCCAGCGAACCCAGCGACATGCCGTGGAAGGCGTTGGTGAACGAGACGACGGACTCGCGACCCTTGACCTTACGGGCCAGCTTCAGCGCCGACTCGACGGCGTTGGTGCCCGTCGGGCCGGGGAACATCACCTTGTACGGCAGGTCGCGCGGGCGCAGGATCACGTTCTGGAACGTCTCCAGGAACGCGCGCTTGGCGGTGGTCGCCATGTCCAGGCCGTGGGTGATGCCGTCGCGCTCGATGTAGTCGATCAGCGCTCGTTTCAGCACCGGGTTGTTGTGGCCGTAGTTGAGCGAGCCGGCCCCGGCGAAGAAGTCCAGGTAGGAGTGGCCGTCCTCGTCGGTCAGCCGGGCGCCCTGGGCACGGTCGAAGACGGCGGGCCAGCCGCGGCAGTAGCTCCGGACCTCGGACTCCAGGGTCTCGAAGACGCTCAGTGCGGGCGGGGTGATGGTCACAGCGGATCTCCTGCGTGAGGGGGTGTGACGGGCGGTGGTCTGGTGCTCCCCGCCGCACGGATGCGGCCGGGACCGCGCCGGGTGGTCGGCCGACGCGAAAAGTCGTGGGGACCGGGCGCACGGGTCGGGTGCGCCGGGCGGCGGGCGTACGGGTCGGGTACGCCCGGGCGGGCTCAGGTGGCGAACGGGCCGATCCGGTAGAGCACCTCGGGCAGGTGCGTCCCCTCGGGGAACAGGTCGCCGTCGAAGAGGACCTCCTGCTCCAGGGCCACGTCGTGCCGCTGGGCGTAGGACGTGAACAGCCGGTCGGATGCGGTGTTGTCCGGGGTGATCGTCGTCTCCACGGACGACAGGCCCTGCTCGGCGGCGACCCGGGCGGTCAGCGCGTCCAGCAGGGTCGCGGCCAGCCCCTTGCCGCGGTGGGCCGAGTCGACGGCCACCTGCCAGACGACGAGGGTCTGGGGGCGGTCGGGCCGGATGTAGCCCGTCACGAAGGCGATGGGCTCGCCGCTCTCGCCACGGGCGACGACGGACGTCGCGGCGAAGTCACGGCACCACAGCAGGTAGCTGTACGAGGAGTTCAGGTCCAGGACCTGGGAGTCGCGGGCAATGCGCCAGATCGCGGCTCCGTCCTCCACTCGCGGCGCATCGATACTGAGGAATTCACTTCGGGCACGGGCAAAATCTGCTGGTGCGGCGGTCATGCGAATTGAATTTACCCAGCAAATTTCGAAATTGCATCGACGCAAGGGGTTGGGTGAAGGGCGCCCATGTGTTATCAGGCGTGCGCGAGCCGCCCCGTGATCCGGGTAGAACTTCCACCGATTTGTCCCGAATTTAACGGGCATAACGCCGCCGGTGTGGAGTCGGTCACAGCATCGTAACTCTCCGGGAACGTGTCCGAATCATGAAGTTCGATCCGCGGTGAAAACTGCCGCGTTTAGGCTACGGAAAAGCGGGCAAAAGAATGCGGGGAGCTGCTTTCGATAAAGCAGCTCCCCGCATGGTGGTTAATCTATCGGCTCGGCCAGGTTTCCGAAACAGCCCGCCGGGCAGCCTCGATATCGACCTGCCGGCCCGCATCGGTCAGCGCCGCCCCCAGAGCCGCGAGCGAGGACAGCACCGCGCCCCGCGTCGCATCCGCCCCGTAATGGTTGACCCGGATCATCTCCTTGGACAGCGCCCCACCGCCCGCGACCAGCGGCAGCGCGGGGTCCGCCGCCAGTGCCGCGGCGACCAGCGCGGCCGCGTCCGTCCCCGCCGGGGCGCGCAGCGTCGTCGCCACCGGGGCCGCGTCCCGCGCCGCGTGGACGTACGGCTCGAGACCGCCGCCCAGCGCCACCGCTCCGGCCCGGGTCGCCGCGGCGGCCGAGGCGTGGCGGGCCATCACCGTCTCCAGCCCCTCGTCCTCGATCCGGGCCACGCACGCCTCCAGGCCCAGCATCTCCAGCTGCGCCGGGGCGTGCGGCAGAGCCGTGCGGCCGCCGTCGATCCAGCGCTCCTTCCAGTCCAGCAGCGAGAGGTAGGAGCGACGCGGGGCGGCCGGGTTGGCGGCGATCCGCTCCCAGGCCCGCGCGCTCACCGACACCGCGGAGACCCCGGCGGGCCCGCCCATGGCCTTCTGCGCGCCGATCACGCACAGGTCGACGCCCCAGACGTCCGGCAGCAGCGGCTCGGCGCCCACCGAGGCGACCGCGTCCAGCATGAACAGCGCGCCGTGCGCCCGGACCACCTCGCCGATCTCCGCGACCGGGTTGGTGTTGCCGGTCGCCGCCTCCGCGTGCACCAGCGACACGAAGTCGATCTCCGGGTGCTCGGCGAGCGCCTCGGCGACCTGGTCGGCGGTCACCGCCGTGTGGAAGGGCACCGCGAGGTCGACGACCTGCGCACCGCAGTCCCGCAGCCAGTTGCCGAAGGTCTGCCCGTACGGGCCCGTGACCACGTTCAGCGCGGTCGAGCCGGGCCGCGCGCCGCCGCGGATGCAGCCCTCCAGCGGCAGCAGCGCCTCGCCCTGGGTGATGACGACGTCCTGCTCCGTGGCGAGGAGCCGGGCCACGCGCCGCTCGATCGCCGCGAAGTGGCCGGCGGTCAGCGGGGGAAGGTCGAGGAAGGGGTGCGTCACGGTGGGGCTCTCTTCGGGTTCGTCCGTCGGTCGAAAGGCACTGGCAGCCTACCGACGGCCCGTCGGAGGCCTCGTACAGTGCCGCGTATGAGTGATCGGGTGAGGGGTCGGGCGGGTGGTCGGAGTGCGTGAGCGGGAGGAGCAGCCGGTGCTGCGGGTGAAGGGCCGGGTGCTCGTGGGCCCGGACGAGGTGCGGGACGAACTGTGGGCCGTGGACGGGCGGATCACCTACGAGCGGCCGCCCGGCGCCGACGAGGCGGTGACGGTCAGGGGCTGGGCGCTGCCCGGCCTCGTCGACGCCCACTGCCATGTCGGCCTGGACCGGCACGGCCCGGTCGACGCGGCGACCGCCGAGAAGCAGGCGCTCACCGACCGGGAGGCCGGGACCCTGCTGATCCGGGACGCCGGATCACCCTCCGACACCCGCTGGATCGACGACCGCGAGGACCTGCCGAAGATCATCAGGGCCGGGCGCCACATCGCGAGGACCCGCCGCTACATCCGTAACTACGCGCACGAGATCGAGCCGGGCGACCTCGTCGCGTACGTCGCCCGGGAGGCCCGGCGCGGCGACGGCTGGGTCAAGCTCGTGGGGGACTGGATCGACCGCGACGCCGGGGACCTCACCGCCTGCTGGCCGCGCGGCGAGGTCGAGGCGGCCATCGCCGAGGCGCACCGGCTGGGCGCCCGGGTCACCGCGCACTGTTTCGCCGAGGAGTCGCTGCGCGATCTGGTGGAGGCGGGCATCGACTGCATCGAGCACGCCACCGGCCTCACCGAGGACACCATCCCGCTCTTCGCCGAACGCGGCGTCGCGATCGTCCCGACGCTGGTCAACATCGCCACCTTCCCCGACCTCGCGGCGGGCGGCGAGGCCAAGTTCCCCCGCTGGTCGGCCCATATGCGGCGGCTGTACGACCGCCGCTACGACACCGTGCGCTCCGCGTACGACGCCGGGATCCCGGTCTACGTCGGCACCGACGCGGGCGGCTCCCTGGCGCACGGCCTGGTCGCGGGCGAGGTCGCCGAGCTGGTCAAGGCGGGCATCCCGCCCCTGGAGGCCCTCTCCGCGACCGCGTGGGGGGCCAGGCGCTGGCTGGGCCGGCCCGGGCTCGACGAGGGGGCTCCCGCGGACCTGGTCGTGTACGACGCGGACCCGCGTGCGGACGTCCGGGTGCTGGCGGCGCCCCGGCACATCGTGCTGAACGGGCGGGTCATCGGCTGACCTGGCGGTGTGTTGACGGGCAGTGACGGACTGGGCCGTCGGCTCGTTGATACAGCCCGGCCCGTTCACGTACCTCGGCCTCGGCCGCGTGAAACGGGTGACGGGGAGAGGCGGGAGGGAACGCACGTGCCGAAAGATTCGAATATGCGCGCGGAAACCTCCCTTTGGGGTGAACCCACGTCAGGTATCCGCCAGTTCACCCTCAGTGCGTAAAGATTCACGGAGTCGAGGCCACCGGCGCAGGCGATGTCCCCCATTGGACTGTGCCGGTGGCTCCATGTCTCTTGTGGGGGTTCCACCATCTTGAACAGCAACACCTTCCGTCTCGCCGCCGTGGCGGTCGCCGCCGCCCCCGTCGCGCTGCTTGCCGCCGTCCCCGCGCACGCAGCCCCGGCGACGCCCACCACCGGCGGTGAGGGCAGGGCGAGCGCGGTCGTGCTCCGTACCGGGCTCGACGTCTCGCTCCTCAACAAGTCCGTCCAGGTGCCCCTCAAGGTCACGCTCAACGAGGTGCAGGCCCCGGCCAGCGCCGAGAAGACCGCGCTGACCGTCAACCTGGACGGGGTGGAGGGCCGCCCGGTGAACGTGCTGCGCGCCGATGTAGCCACCGCCAACGCGACCGTCGACGAGCACAAGGCCAAGGGGTACACCAACCTGGCGAAGGCCCGGATCCATGTCCCCGGACTCGCGGCGCTCTCGCTCATCGAGGTCGAGAAGGCCACCTCCGAGGCGGTCTGCGAGACGGGCAAGCAGCCCGTCGCCGAATCGAACGTGCTCGGCCACGTCAAGGTGCTCGGCAAGAAGGTGACGCTCAGTGCGGGCGGCCCGACCCAGGTGGCGGTGCCGGGCGTCGGCGAGGTCTCCCTCGACCTCTCGAAGACGGTCACCACCGAGCGCACGGCGGCCGCGACGGCGCTCCGGCTCAAGGTGGCGGTCAACCCGCTCAAGCTCAACGTCGCCGAGGTCAACGGCGAGGTCACCCTCGCCGAGGCGACCTGCGAGACCCCGAAGACACCGAAGACCCCTGAGGAGCCGAAGACGCCCGAGGAGCCGAGCTCGACCGACGGCGGCTCCACGGGCGACGACGTGAAGACGCAGACCGGCTCCGACACCGGCCCCGCCCCCACCGAGGCCAACCTCGCCGAGACCGGCGGCAGCTCCACCACCCCGTACATCGCGGGCGGCGCGGCCCTCCTCCTCGCCGTCGGCGCGGGCGCCACGGTGCTGGCGCGCAGGCGCAGCAGCGGCCAGAGCTGATCCGTACGACGGGGGACGGGAGCAGCATGACGGGGGTTGGGGGCGGCGTTCGCACGAAGGACGCCGCCCCTCACATGCGGGGCCGCTCAGCGCCCCGATCTCGCGGGCAGCGCCTGCACGGCCTGGTCCAGGGCCTGGAGGAAACGATTGGTCGTGGCCCGGTCGCGGACCGCGAGCCGCAGCCACCGCGGCCCGAGCCCCGGGAACGTATCGCCGCGGCGGGCCGCGAAGCCCAGCAGCCGCAGCCGCTCCCGGACCTCCGCCGCCCGCTCCAGACGCACCAGCACGAACGGCCCCCGGGCCGCCTCGACGACCTCCACCTCGCTGAACTCCGCAAGCCCCGCGAGCAGATGGGCCCGGTCCACCGTGATCCGGTCCGCCGCCTCCGCGGCCTCCACCAGCGCGCGCGGCTCCATGCACGCCTCAGCCGCCGCCAGCGCCGGGGTGGACACCGGCCACAGCGGCTGCGCCTCGGCCAGCCGCGCCACCGTCTCCGGCTCGGCCAGCACATAACCGATCCGCAGCCCGGCGAGCCCCCACGTCTTGGTGAGGCTGCGCAGCACCACGAGCCCCGGAATGTCCGTGCGGTCGCACAGCGCCTCGCGCTCGCCCGGCACGACGTCCATGAACGCCTCGTCGACCACCAGCGTCCGCCCCGGCCGCGCCAGCTTCTCCAGCAGGGCCGCCGGATGCAGCACGGACGTCGGGTTCGTCGGATTGCCGACCACCACGAGGTCCGCCTCCTCGGGCACCGCCGACGGATCGAGCCGGAAGCCGTCCTCGGCCCGCAGCAGGACCCGCCCCACCTCGTGCCCGGCCGCCCGCAGCGCCGCCTCCGGCTCCGTGAACTGCGGGTGCACCACGACCGGGCGGCGGGCCAAAAGCGCCCGGGCGATCAGGACGAACGCCTCGGCCGCGCCCGCCGTCAGCAGCACCCGCTCCACCGGCAGCCCGTGCCGGCCGGCGACCGCGGCCCGGGCGGACGACCCGTCGGGATAGGCGGCCAGCGAGGTGAGCGACGCGGCTATCCGCTCGCGCAGCCACGGGGGAGGGGTGTGGGTGCGGACGTTCACGGCGAGATCGGTCAGATTCTCGCCGCGCACCTCCGCGTCGCCGTGGTGCCGCAGGTCGGGCCCGGCGCTCTCGATGTCCCGCATGGGGGGATGCGTGGGGGGGTTCATGGCAGCCATGGTGAACGGGCGGGAGCCTGCCGTCACCGGTGAGGTGGAAGTTTTCCTGCCGGAAACATCGAAAGTCCCGTCGGCGGCCGGAAAACGGCGGGCCACCGCACAGGTCGCCACCCCCTTCTCCGCCGCCTTCCCGCCCGGGGCGCGGGTCTTCGGCACCACCAGTTCGTCCGCATCGATCAGCGCGGCCGCCTCCGCGACCGACGGGGTCCCCACCGCCGCGTCCACCGCCCCCGAGGGGTGCGGCACCCGGACCGCGGCCAGCGCCCCGGCCGGATGGGTCCGCACCGGCACCCCGAGCCGGGCCGCCGCCCCCACGATCCCCGGCTCGTCCCCCTTGGCGTCGACCGTGGCCACCTCCGCCACATCCGCCGGGTCCAGCCCGGCCCCGCTCAACACCGCCTCGATCAGGGCGAACACCGCATCACCCGAGGCGCCCCGGCGCGCGCCCACCCCCACCACCAGACTGCGGGCGCCGGACTCCGGTCCGGGTCCGACGGATGCTCCGGTCATCGGCGGAGTCCTGCCTTTCAGGTCATACGTCTCGGTGGTACGGGGAAGGGGGCGGGACCGCTCCGTATACGAAGCACGGGCCCGGGCGAGGGGAAGGGCGGCGGGAACGCCACCGGTAAGGACACCCTGAGATGCGCGGAGGGGGCCCGATCGGCTAGCAAGGCCCCATGGCGGTGTTCGTCGCGCTCGGCGCGTTCCTGATGACCCTGGCCGGCGGCTGGGTCGCCCAACGTGTCACCGACCGCCGCCATCTGGTGCTCGGCCTCGCGGGTGGGCTGATGCTCGGCGTGGTCGGCCTCGACCTGCTGCCGGAGGCGATCGATGCGGCGGGCGAGCCGGTGTTCGGGGTGCCGATGGCGCTGCTGCTCTTCGTGGGCGGCTTCCTGGTGGCCCATCTGGTCGAGCGGCTGCTCTCCGTACGCCAGGTGGCACACGGGGCGGGCGGTGGGCACCACGGCGACCGCGTACCGCAGGTGGGGCTGACGGCGGCCGCCGCGATGGTCGGCCACAGCCTGATGGACGGCATCGCGCTCGGCGCTGCCTTCCAGGTCAGCGGCTCCATGGGCGTGGCCGTCGCGCTGGCGGTGATCAGTCATGACTTCGCCGACGGATTCAACACGTACACCCTCACCAGTCTGTACGGGAACGCCCGCCGCAAAGCGCTCCTGATGCTGTTCGCGGCCGCCGTGGCACCGGTCGTGGGCGCGGCGACGACGCTGCTGTTCACCCTTCCGGAGGAACTGCTCGGCGGCTATCTCGGCTTCTTCGGCGGAGCCCTGCTCTACCTGGCCGCTGCCGAGATCCTTCCCGAGGCGCACCACACCCATCCCGCCCGCTCCACCCTTCTCTGCACCATCGGGGGCGTGGGCTTCATCTGGCTGGTCGTCGGCATCGCCGAGTGAGCCACGCGTACGCCCCGGACGTCCCGGTGCGCCGGACGCGCCGCTGCCGAACGGGCCGGAAGCGCCCGCCGATACGCGGTCCGCGACGCCGGGCGGAGGTGATCCGCTCACCGCGCCGGAAACGCCCGGCAGTGCTCCACGAACCGCCGGGCCACCTCGGGCGACGCGGCCCAGTGGGTGTGCAGGTAGCTCGCGTGCACGCCGCGCTGGACGTACCCCTCGACCCGTCGCTCCGGCTGGTGCATGCCCCAGGCCGGCGTGGTCCCCGCCGCAGGCTCCAGCACCGTGCGGTGGAACTCATGACCCCGCACCCGGGTCCCCGCCGCCGCCAGCGGGCTGTCCGAGACCGCCACCGCCTGCCGGTAGCCGAGCGTGAGGCGCTCCGACATCCGGGCCTCGGCGTCCAGCACCCCGCACATCGGCCTACCGTCCAGCTCGCGGGCCAGATACAGCAGCCCCGCGCACTCGGCGGCCACCGGCGCACCGCTCAGGGCCAGGTCCGTGACCGCCCGCCGCAACGGCTCGTTGGCCGACAGCTCGGGGGCGTACATCTCCGGGAACCCGCCGCCGATCACGAGCCCCGCCGTACCCGCCGGCAGTTTCTCGTCCCGCAGCGGATCGAAGGTCACGACCTCCGCGCCGGCCGCCGTCAGCAGCTCGGCGTGCTCCGCGTACGCGAAGGTGAACGCGGCCCCACCTGCCACGGCGACGACGGGCTTCTCGGCGCCGGTCCCGGGGGCGTACGCCGGTGCCCACGGCTCGTCCGCCAGCGCGGGCGCCGTCCGCGCCAGCGCAAGCAGCGCGTCCAGGTCGCACCCGGCGCGCACCCGCTCCCCCATGGCCCGTACGGCGTCCACCGCGTCGCTCTGCCGCTCGGCCACCGGGACCAGACCCAGGTGCCGCGAGGGCGTCGCGACCTGCGGGGCGCGCCGGATGACCCCGAGCACCGGCAGCCCCGACTCGTCCAGCGCGTCCCGCAGCAGCGCCTCGTGCCGGTCCGAGGCCACCTTGTTCAGGATCACCCCGCCGATCCGCACCTGGGGGTCCCAGGAGGCGAACCCGTGCACCAGCGCCGCCACGGACCGGGACTGCGAGGAGGCGTCCACCACCAGCACCACGGGCGCCTTGAGCAGCTTCGCCACCTGCGCGGTCGACGCCAGCTCCCCCTGGCCCGAGGCACCGTCGTACAGCCCCATCACGCCCTCGACCACGGCGAGGTCGCACCCCGCCGACCCGTGCGCGAACAGCGGGGCGACGAGATCCGTCCCGCACATGTACGCGTCGAGATTCCGGCCGGGGCGGCCCGTCGCCAGGGAGTGATAGCCCGGATCGATGTAGTCCGGGCCGACCTTGTGCGGCGAGACGGCGAGCCCGCGCGCGGCGAAGGCGGCCATCAGACCGGTGGCGACGGTGGTCTTGCCGCTGTTGGAGGCCGGAGCGGCGATGACCAGACGAGGCACACTCACCACTCGATGCCCCTCTGGCCCTTCTGCCCCGCGTCCATCGGGTGCTTGACCTTCGACATGTCGGTCACCAGGTCGGCGGCCTCGATCAGGGCGTCCGGCGCGTTGCGGCCGGTGATCACCACATGCTGGGTGCCGGGCCGGTTCCGCATGACTTCGACGACCTCGTCGGTGTCGATCCAGCCCCAGTGCAGCGGATAGGCGAACTCGTCGAGCACGTACAGCTTGTACGTCTCCGCCGCCAGGTCCCGCTTGACCTGCTCCCAGCCCTCGCGGGCCTTCTCCTCGTTGTCGAGCTGGCCGTCGCGCTGGACCCAGGACCAGCCCTCGCCCATCTTGTGCCAGTCGACGGTGCCGCCCTCGCCGCTCGCGCCCAGCACCTTCAGCGCGTTCTCCTCGCCGACCTTCCACTTCGCCGACTTCACGAACTGGAACACCCCGATCGGCCACCCCTGGTTCCAGGCCCGCAGCGCGAGCCCGAACGCGGCGGTCGACTTGCCCTTGCCCATGCCCGTGTGGACGAACAGGAGCGGGCGGTTGCGCCGCTGACGGGTGGTGAGCCCGTCGTCCGGCACGGTGGTCGGCTGTCCCTGCGGCATTAAGCGGCCCTCCCGGCTGCGGTGACGTCCTTGACGAGCCCGGCGATCGAGTCGGCCCGCAGCTCGTCGAGCGTGACGGCGGTGCCTCCCAACTCCCGGGCCAACTCCCCGGCGAGACCGAGGCGTACGTACCCCGACTCGCAGTCCACGACGACCGAGGCCGTCCCCTCCGAGCGGTGCAGCCGCCCGGCCCGCCCTGCGAGCGCCACGGGCTCCGGCCCACCGGTGGCCCGCCCGTCCGTGACGACGACGAGCAGGGGCCGCCGCGACGGATCGCGCAGCCGCTCCACCCGCAGCACGTCATGGGCCTTCAGCAGCCCGGCGGCCAGCGGCGTGCGGCCGCCCGTCGGCAGCGACTCCAGCCGGGCGGCGGCCGCGTCCACGGACGAGGTCGGCGGCAGCGCCACGTCGGCCTCCTTGCCCCGGAAGGTCACCAGGCCGACCTTGTCCCGCCGCTGGTAGGCGTCGAGCAGCAGCGACAGCACGGCCCCCTTGACCGCGCTCATCCGCTGCCGGGCCGCCATCGACCCGGAGGCGTCCACGACGAACAGCACGAGGTTGCCCTCACGCCCCTCCCGGGTCGCCTGCCGCAGATCGTCCCGCCGCACCACGAGCCCGCGCCCGGCACGCCCGCGCGCACGCTGGTGCGGTGCGGCGGCCTGCACGGTAGCGGCCAGATGCAGCTTGGTCAGCGCCCCCTCGGGCCGCCGCGCGCCGGTGGTACGCCCATGCTCGGTACGGGCCCGGGAGCGCCGCCCCGCGGCACCTTCGCCGAGCCCCGGCACGCTGAGCATCTTCGTCCGGAACGGCTCGGCGGCGGCCACGGGCTGCTGCTCGCCCCCGGCGGGCCGGCCGGGCGCGTCGGGCGCGCCCTCGGGGGCCGGGGACGCCGAGTCGCCCTCCGCACCCTCGGGCGTCGTACGGTCCTCGCCATCGGCCTGAGGAGGCACACCCCCGCCCCCACCACCGTCTCCGCCGCCATCGGGCCCGGGGTCGGGGTCATCGTCGTCGTCCTGGGGGCCGGCCTCGTCCAGGGTCTGGTCGAGCTTGTCCTCGTCGAGGCCCGGCGCGTCGAACGGGTTGCGCCGCCGCCGGTGGGGGAGCGCCAGCAGGGCCGCCTGCCGTACGTCGTCGGCGGTGACCTCCTCGCGGCCCGCCCAGGCGGCGAGCGCAGTGGCGGTACGGGCCATCACGATGTCGGCCCGCATCCCGTCGACCTCGAACGCGGCGCAGGTGGCCGCGATCTGCCGCAACACGCCGTCGCTCAGCACGACCCGGGGCAGCAGGACGCGCGCGGCGGCGATCCGCTCGCGCAGGGCGCCCTCCTCCTCGGCCCAGCGCGCGGCGAACCCCTCGGGGTCGTCGTCGTACGCGAGTCGGCGCCGCACGACCTCGACCCGCTCGTCGGTGTCCCGGGACGCGGAGACCTCCACGGTCAACCCGAACCGGTCCAGCAACTGCGGCCGCAGCTCGCCCTCTTCCGGGTTCATCGTCCCGACCAGCAGGAACCGCGCCGCATGCCGTACGGAGACGCCCTCGCGCTCGACGTACGAGGCACCCATGGCCGCCGCGTCCAGCAGCAGGTCCACCAGGTGGTCGTGGAGGAGGTTGACCTCGTCGACGTACAGGATCCCGCGGTGCGCGTCGGCCAGCAGCCCCGGCTCGAACGCCTTCACGCCCTCCGAGAGCGCCCGCTCGATGTCCAACGCCCCCACAAGCCGGTCCTCGGACGCCCCGACGGGCAGCTCCACGGTCCGCGCCGGACGCGACACACCGGCCGCCTCCGCGTGCGGCCCGTCGGGACACGCCGGATCGGGCGAAACCGGATCACAGGAGAACCGGCACCCGGGCACGACGGGGACCTCGGGCATCAGCGCGGCGAGCGCCCGCACGGCGGTGGACTTGGCGGTCCCTTTCTCACCCCGCACGAGCACCCCGCCGACGGCCGGACTGACGGCATTCAGCAAGAGCCCGAGCCGCAGGTCGTCCTGCCCGACGATCGCGGTGAAGGGATAAGGCGTACTCACAAGGCCTCCTCGTCGACATGAACATCAGCACCATCGGGCCCCTGGGGTCTTGGGGCTTTCCCTTGCGTCTCCGGGCGACTCACTTCAAGCCCCTCCGGCGATTGAGGAGCGGGGTCCGGGGCAGCGCCCCGGCTCTCCGGAGCACCCGCACCCAACGCCGGCGCCCCCGGCGGCACGAACGGCAACCCGCGCGGCGCCCCGCCCTCGATCAACCCCCACAACGCATCCGTGTCCGCATGCTCCTCCACCAGATCCCCGAGCCGATCCAGCTGCTCCTCCCGCAGCACCCCGAAACTCGTGTCCGGCGCAGGCACGAACCGCCGCCCGGCGGCCCGGGCCACCTCCACCAGGAACCGCCGCCGGAAACCGTCGCTCTCCAGCGACCCGTGCCAGTGAGTCCCCCACACCGCCCCCACCCGGCACCCGTCCAGGAACGGCTCCCCGCCCCGTACGTCGGCCA
>NZ_QWFA01000006.1 GCF_003501885.1 Streptomyces globisporus | reverse complement strand
GGTGGGGCCCGCCCACGGCCACCAGGGGCGCGGGCCCCACCCCCACCCCGGACCGCCGGGGCGAGGGCCTGATCCAGTTCGTCCTGGCCGCCCACGAGGGCCAGCGCAACACCCGCCTGTTCTGGGCGGCCTGCCGCGCGTACGAACACGGCTTCGGCGACACCCTGGCCGACGCGCTCACCGCGGCCGCCGTCCGGACGGGCCTGCCGGAACACGAGGCCCGCGCCGCGATCGCCTCGGCGGCCCGGCTGACGACGAGGCGCGGCGAGGAGACGAACGGCGCGGCCTGAGGGACAAAAGTTAGACAGCGCTTTCTATCGTTGGCAGACAGTGCCGCAACTGCCACTTCCGCAGGTCAAACCAAGGCGCGAAAACTATCAGGGACGATCTCGCACCCATCGTATGTACAACGATAAAATAGAAAGCGCTTGTCGACCTGTTGCCTTTCCTGCGAGGGCTGCCCTTCACTGATGTGCGGCAGCCCGTCAGCCACCGACCGCCGGCTGCCTCGGCCCCCAAGGAGGCACGCCCATGCGGCGCTTGGCCGTACTCGTCTCAGCCGTGTTCCTCTCCACCCTCGTCCAGGGCCAGGCCGCCGCCCAGCCTCCCGACATACCGCCCCAGGAACCGGGCGTGACCATGCGGGTCTTCGACGTACAGATGGCGCTGGAGGACTTCTGCACGCTCAAGCCCGGACAGACGCCCAACGTCGACGAGCTGAAGCCGACGATCGACTGGACCACCGCCGGGGACTTCGGGCTGAGCGGCAAGTTCGTCACCGAGGTCACCGCGTACCTGAACGTCGAGTCGGCCGGGACGTACGACTTCCGCATCACCAGCGACGACGGATCCCGGCTGATCATCGACGGCACGCAGATCATCGACAACGGAGGCAAGCACGGTGCCCGGCCCAAGGAGGGCTCGGCCGAGCTGGCCGAGGGCCACCACGCGCTGCGCATCGACCACTGGGACGGCGAGTACGACCAGCGTCTCCTGCTGGAGTGGCGGCCGCCCGGGTCGGACGCGTACACCGTCGTCCCCACCTCCGTGCTGAGCACCGACGCCGACGTCACCCGGGTCACCTCCCCGGGCCGCAAGCTGTGCGAGGGCATCGACGAGTCACCGGGCGACGGCCTGCCGCTGGCCGGAGTGCACCCCGACTACACGCTGACCGACCTGCGCCCCGACGGTTTCGAACCGCAGGTCACCGGCATGGACTGGCTGCCGGACGGCCGACTGGCCGTCAGCACCTGGGGTGGCAGCAGGGAGAGCGAACTCGGGCAGGTGTATCTGCTCGACAACGTCACCGGGAACACCGACCCGTCGAAGGTGACCAAGAAGCTGGTCGCCGAGAACCTGCTGGAGCCGATGGGCCTCAAGTACGTCGACGGCACGATCTACGTCTCCGAGAAGGACGGATTGACCGCGCTGGTCGACAAGGACGGTGACGAGGTCACCGACGACTACCGCCGGATCGCGACCTGGCCGTTCGGCGGCAACTACCACGAGTTCGCGTTCGGGCTGCTGTACGAGAAGGGGCACTTCTACGTCAGCACGGGCATCGCGATGGTCCCCGGGGGCGCGACCCAGGACCCGCAGAACGTGCCCGACCGGGGCTCCACCCTCAAGATCAACAAGAAGACCGGCAAGGTGTCGTACGTGGCCGGGGGCCTGCGCACCCCGAACGGCCTCGGCTGGGGCCCGAAGGGCGAGATCTTCGCCACCGACAACCAGGGCGCGTACGTGCCGACGTCGAAGCTGGTCCGGATCAAGCAGGGCGCCTTCTACAACCACCACACCAACCCGGACGGCGTCCACGACGACCAGCCGGTGACCGAGCCCGTCCTCTGGCTGCCGCACGGCGAGATCTCCAACTCGCCGAGCAACCCCCTCCTCCTGCCCGAAGGCCCCTTCGCCGGACAGATGGTCTTCGGCGACGTGACCTACGGCGGCCTCCAGCGGGCCTACCTGGAGAAGGTCGGCGGCGAGTACCAGGGCGCGGTGTTCCGGATGACGCAGGGCCTGGAGGCCGGGGTCAACCGGATCAGCCTCGGCCCGGACGGGGCGATCTACGCCGGCGGCATCGGCGACGCGGGGAACTGGGGCCAGGAGGGCAAGCTCAGGTTCGGCCTGCAGAAGCTCACGCTCACCGGCGACGAGGCCTTCGACATGCGCGCCATGCGGGCGGTCGACGGCGGCTTCGAGATCGAGTACACGCAGCCGGTCTCCGCTGGGACCGCCGAAAGCCTGGCGTCCAAGTACGAGGCCCAGCAGTGGCGTTACGTGGCGACCCCGCGCTACGGCGGCCCGAAGGCCGACGAGGAGACCCTCGACGTCACGTCCGCGACGCTTTCCGAGGACCGCAGGAAGGTGACGCTCAAGCTGGACGGCCTGCGCCCGGGCAGGGTGGTGCACGTGCAGTCCCCGCGCCCGTTCGCCGCGGAGTCCGGGGCGGAGCTGTGGAGCACCGAGGCCTGGTACACCCTGAACACGCTGCCCGACGGTTCGAAGCCGCCGCCGGTGTACGAGGCGGAGTCCGCCTCGCTGTCCGGCGGCACCAAGTTCAACGACAACCACCCCGGCTACTCCGGTACCGGCTTCATCGACAACAACTGGGAGCCGGGCTCCCGCACCACCTTCGCCGTACGCGCCGACAAGAAGGGGAAGCACGACCTCGCGCTGCGGTACGCGAACGGCCAGAACGCCGACCCTGAGCCGAAACCCCGGTCGATGACCCTGTACATCAATGGCGAGCGGTGGAAACAGATCTGGCTGAACTCCACCGTGGCCTGGAACACGTGGGCGACCCACACCGAAGCGGTGCCCCTGCGGAAGGGCGCGAACACGATCACGTACGCCTACGAACCCGAGGACGACGGTCATGTGAACCTCGACAACCTCACCGTCACCCCGACGAAGCGCACCACGCTCTTCGACGGCACGAACCTGGACGCCTGGGAGTCGAACACCGGCGGTCCGGCGAAGTGGCCGGTAGCAGAGGACGGCTCCATGGAATCCCTCGGCGGTGACATCCGTACGAAGGAGAGGTACGGCGACTTCCGGATGCACGCCGAGTGGTACCAGCCCCACTACCCGCCGGACATCACCGGACAGGCCCGGGGCAACAGCGGGGTCTACATCCAGGAGCGGTACGAGCTCCAGATCCTGGAGTCCTTCGGGGTCGACGCACCCGCAACGAACGACGCCGGTTCGATCTACCTGCGCAAGGCCCCGGACACCAACGCGGCGAAGCCGTCCGGCACCTGGCAGACCTACGACATCGAGTTCCGGGCGGCACGCTTCGACAGCGACGGCAAGAAGGTGGAGGACGCGCGGGTGACCCTCCGTTGGAACGGCAAGACGGTCCACAGAGACGTCGCCATAGCCGGCCCGACCGGCGCGGGCCGCCCCGAAGGCCCCGCACCGGGCCACATCACGTTGCAGGACCACGGGGACCCGGGTGAGAACCCGAGGTTCCGCAACATCTGGATCGAACGGCTCTGATACGCGGGTCGTTCGCGGGACGAAGCGGTGCTGCCCCCTCCGACACCGGAGGCGGCAGCACCGTTGGGCGGTCTCAGGTGCGCAGGGAGAGGTAGTACGCCCCGACCTCGGCCAGGTAGCCGTGGTCGGTCGTCTCACTGTCGGTGGTGAACCGGGGAGCCGACTTGATCTCCTCCCGGGACGCCGCGACCTTCACCTTCTGCTCCTCACCGTCCACGACGGTCACCGCCCCGGCCGGAATCAGCACGCTCCTGCCGAACTTCCACACCCCGGTGTCGACCACCAGGTGCTGCCGACCGGGCTCGTCCTCCAGGCGTTCCACCTGCCCGATGACCCCGTCGGTGGACTCCACGTCGAAGCCCACCAGCGCCTGCCCCGCGACGAAGCCACTGTCCCGCCCGAACGCCCACACATCGCCCACAGCCACGTCTCCTCACTCCCACCCCGGCTGCGAAAGCCGAACGCCTTACGACGACGCCTTACCGATCGCGTCACCGGGCTGATGCCCCGGTACGGGCCCGCCAAGCACACCCGGCCGAACGATCCCCGCACGATCAGCTGACACACTGAGGCCTCGGGCCCGACCATCCCCAGAAGGCCCGAGCCGCCCCGGTCCCGCGTCCACGCGAACCATCTCGGCGTCGTATTGACGGCTTCGGGTCCTCGAAGTGCTTGAACATCTGGGCGGTCCAGCACGACGCGACGAAGCGGCTCTTCTGCTCTCGGGACAGCCGAGCCGCGTGCCCACCGCTGATTTCGATGAACTGTTGTCGACGAGTCGGGTGCCGGACGCCGTCACTGGTGGAACCCTCGTAGTTCTCCCCGAGGGCGGGCCCCACGCGGGAGCCGGAGCCGTCAACCGCATGGCGGCGATCGGAGTGACCGTCAGCCATGCGGTAGAGAAGCCCGAACCGAGGCTCGCTTCTCGGCATCCAGAAAGCCGCACTCGTGACGCACATCCGGCGGACGTACTACAGCGACGACGGCCGCCCCGTGGAGACAGCGGACATCGTGGTGCCCGCAGCGCACTCACTGCGAGATCGTCTACGAGATCCCGACAGAGCGGGAAGCCAGGAGGAACAGCGGTGCCCGGCAGGGAACGGGCACGGCAGAGGCCCCCGACCATACGTACTGGTCAGGGGCCTCTCGCCTGCGGTGGGTGTGGGATTTGAACCCACGGTGACATCGCTGCCACGACGGTTTTCAAGACCTTTCGCTGGATCGATCCTCTCGGACCTGCCTCGCAGGTCAGACCGATATTGACACTCCGGCGCCACCGTCGCCATGGTCGTCGTGCCCGCTACGTGCCCCACCGCCGCATCGCCGCGCCACCCCCGCGGCAGAAGAGGCCGGGCGTCAAGAGAGGGGGGCGCTCGGCTCGACCTTCAAGAGGTTGGCACACCCCTGACGCACCGAACGCCTACTTGAGCCGCGCCAGTCCCTCGCACGGCCACAGAAGTCGCCCCACCGAGCCTGTCAGTGCCGTCTACTAGGCTTGGAACTTTCGCCTTTCACCAAGACGCGACACTAGATGTAGTGGTTGATACTCGCCGGTAGCACAACTTGTGGGGTCTGCGCTTGCTGTCGGGGCGTCAGAAGTGCTGTACTTCTCCTGACCGAAAACAAGCAGGCCCCACCCGGGGCTCGACTTGAGGTCGAGTCATCGGCATGGGGCCTTTTGCGTTGGCGCGCCTTGGGACCCTACAACGACCGACTTGGTTGTCCAAGTCTTCACGGCAGATGATCCGACCTCGGAAACGAGGTATTCATGTCCACTGTGCTCATCGGCTACGACCTGAACAGTCCCGGCCAGGACTACGACTCGCTCTTCACTGCGATCAAGGAACTGGGGTCGACGTGGTGGCACCACCTCGACTCGACTTGGATCGTCAAGACGACCAAGACGACGACGCAGGTACGCGACGCTCTGAAGGGTCACATCGACTCCAACGATGAGCTTCTCGTCGTCGCGCTGACCGGCGAAGGCGCCTGGGCCGGCTTCAACGAGCGGGGCAGCAAGTGGCTGACGGACAACCTCTAATCGTCGTCTTGCCGTACCCAATTGCCCGATAACTGATGGGCAAGCGCCATAGGTAATGGGAAGCCTGCGTGAGGGCGGCCCCCGACCGATCTTCCTGGTCAGGGGCCGTTCACGCGCGCCCAAATACGAGATCGGAGCCCCGTGGTGGGTCGCCACTACGACTCTGTTGAAGATCCATCACCGACCGCATGTGGGATGGACTCACTCTCAGGTCGGCTGTGTCGGCACCTCGGTGGAACCGTCGTCGTCATTGTCACCGCAGCTGCGAACTCCCTGCTTAAAGTGGCGCCCGCTGAGCCAGAAGTCAGCGGCTTCGGCCACCTGGTCGTCCCGACCAGCCAAAGGCCGGGCGTAATGTCGAGTGGTGACGCTCGCGTTCGAGTGGCCGAGCCGGTGTGCGGCGGTCATCACGCCGTACCGATCGGCGACCCACGTCCCGTGTGAGGCGCGGAGATCGTGCGGCGTGACGTCAGTGAGCCCGGCAGCCGCCACGGCGGGATCGAAGTACGCCTTGCGCCACTGGTTGTAGCGCAGAGGCTTGCCGCCAGGCGTGACAAACAGGAGAGCGTCCTCCCCCTTGGGCAGCGCCTCCAGGTGCCGGCCAATCCGCGCCGCGAGTGACGGCCCGATCCGCAAAACCCGCTTCTGATGGGACTTGGGAGTGTCGAAGACGAGGGTGCCATTCGCTTCGGCCAGGTTCTCATCGACGAGGACCAGGCCGCCGGACACATCGATGTCCGCTCGCCGGAGCGCGAACGCCTCCCCGACCCGCAGACCCGCGTAGGCGAGCAAGGAGATCAGCAAGTCATGCGGTTTCGTCGCGCTCCGCACGATCCGTGAGGCTTCCAGCGGGGTGAGGATGTGCGGCTCGGTCTGCGGCATGCGCGGCAGCTTCACGCCCCTGCACGGGGTCTGCCCGATCATCTCGTTGTCGACGGCCGCCCTCATGATCTGCGAGAGCACCCGGTAGGCCTGCCTGATCCGCGATGCGCTGAGACCACGGGTCTTCATTGCACCGACCCATTCGACGATGGTGATCGGCCGGAGGCTGGAAAGCTCACGGTCACCGAGCGCCGGAACGATCAGCGAGTTGATCAGGGATCGGTACGACGCCTGTGTCTTGTGCTTGAGCTGCGGGGAGACCGCGGTAAGCCATCGTGCCGACCAATCGCGGACGGTGGTCCGCCCCTCAGCGGGGTCGAGCCAGCGGCCCTCCTCCATCTCGATTCGCTTCCGTGCCAGCCAGCGATCGGCGTCCGTCGTTGTCGCGAACGTCTGATCAGCGGCACGCAGCACGCCGTCAGGCCCCGGGTAGCGAGCCTGGAACCGGCCGGACGGCAGCTTCCGGATCCGGCCGAAGGCACGTCGGGACTTGCGCTTGGCGGGCATCAGGCAGCCCTCCGGTACGAGCACGCCGAGGCGGGCCGCAGGACGATCGGCGCCACCGTGTGGGCACTGACGTACTCCTCCACGGCGCTCTCGGGGATGCGGACGTGTCGGCCGACCTTGACGAACGTGATGCGGCGTTCCTCGATGAGCCGGCGAGGAAAGCGGAGACCGGTGCCGAGGCGTTCGGCGACCTGATTCACGGTGAGCAGCCGGTCCGCCACGGTCACCACTCCCCCTCGTTGGCAGTGCGGTCCTTCAGTGCGTCGCGGGCGGTCTCGCGGTTGGTCTGGAGGTCACGGGCGATGGTGGCGGCGAGAGCTCCTTCGCCGGGGGTGTGCCCGTGGCCGACGTACTGCCAGTCCGTCAGGACGAGGACAGTGTCCGGTTCGCGGTCGGCCAGGCCGAGGATGGTCGCTTCCTGGGCGGCGCGGTAGTCGGCGCGTTCCTGGCGGAGGGAGCCGAGGGTGGTGGAGTAGGTGCGGGACTTGGACGAGAAGTGGCCGCGGAAGCCGAGCATGTGGGCCCAGGCCCAGAGACGTCGGTCCGGATAGAGGCTGTCGAGCTCACGGCATGCGGTGATGAGCCGACGGGTGTGATCGGGAACGCGGTGGCGGTCGAGTTCGGCGAGCTCGCCGATGCGGCGGTCCAGGGTGCCGGTGTTCTCGGCGGCTTTGGTGGCGTACTTGGCCACGTACGAGGCGACCGCCTGTTCGGTGACATCTGAACCGTCGCCGAAGGCCTTGACCGGGCGGACGTCGAGCTGTCGGCCCCATCGAAAGGTCCGGGACGGCTGTTCACCAGCAGCCGGGACGGAGACCGACGTGTATGAGTGCGCGGCTGCGGCTCGTATCGCGTCGGTGAGGAGATCGACCGTGGCCCACGCGGGCGGCGGCGTACGAGGTTCCTCGGGGCCGTCGAGACGTACGACGGCGTGGAAGTGGAGGGCTCCACGCTTCTGGAATTCGGCGACCTTGCCGAAGGAGACGCGGAGGTGGTCGCCCAGCTCACGGCGGGGGATGCCCGCGTGGATGGCGAGTTCGCGGCGGAGTCGGGTGGTGAAACGCTGCCAGAGCTCCCCGGCGTGGTTGTTGAAGAGCACGGCGCCCGCGTAGTCGTAGGTCTCCGGATCAAGGGCGGAGCCCAGGTCCCCGGAGTCCGAGGCGTGCGCCGTGCCGCACCGGCAGGTGCCCCGGTCAGGGCGGTTGTGGACAGGGCCGAACGAGGGTGCGGTGAGGGTGGCGAAGACGCGCGGGTGGTCGCGGACGGCGGCGGTGATGTCGCGGCGGTCGTCTCCGGCGAGGCCGGCACGGATCAGGTGGTAGGTGTCGCCCGCGTAGGTCCAGGCGCAGGAGGGGCAGCGGGAGGCGCGGCGGTTGCCGCAGGCGATACGGAGGCGTCCACCCGGCTCGTACGCGGTCGAGTAGCGGTGCAGGGTCTCGCCGGTGGTCTTGTCCTTGTGGGCTACCCAGCCGCTCAGATGGACGGGGTCGGCACAGCCGCCGGTGCGGCGGATCTGGTCCTCCCAGCGGGTGTAGTCGGAGGCCGAGGCCACCCGGAGGACGTCCCCGAGGACGGTCGGGTCAAGGCGGCTCGCTCCGCTCGCCGCGCGCTCCCCGGCTCACCGCCGGGGCCTGACGCTCCTGCCTTCGGCCCGCTCTGGCCCCGGCTACGCCGGTCGCGCGGCTAGAGCGGGCACCGTGGTGGGGAGAAACCCGCTGTGGCTGGGGCGGTCGGCTCCACGGCTTTAGCCACCTCCCCGGTTCGGGTCCCGCGTCGAGCAAGACCAGGGGGCCACTCGTTCAAATTCCGGGCAGGATCACAGCCTGCCCGAGTTGCCGGCCAGCGTACGGCCCCCTGATCATGCTCGACCCCAAACCGGGCAGGACACCGGCCAAACCCGCTCCGCCGACCTATCGTTCCCCCAGAGCCAGCGCACTCGAATTCCGTGGAATCGAGCGATATACAGCGAACGGAATAAGAGAAAATCCAGGATATTGCGGCAGATCAATGAAACCCATTCCGCCCAAATGCTTCATGAGACTATTAATTCCATCTGCGAAAGCTCCCCGATTAACCGAACCTCCCGGATGCACGAAATTCAGGTCCGGCATTGTCGTATCTTCGGGACCGTAACTTCCGACACTGCCAACCAACGTCCACTCCTGAGGCTCAGTACCATATCGCGCGAACAGAATATCGGCCTCAGTGTCGAGGTACTGCCGCCCTTCCTGGAGGCGTGACCCGATCATAACTTCGCCCGAATCAACTGGGGACAGATTGATGTGAAGTCCTGGAGCAAAGATCCCCCTCGCCATTCGAATGATAGCCCTCAAAGAATCTGCGTCTACGCCTCCCGGGCCTGTGAAGTCAGGGATCGAATCCTCCAACTGACGATCCACCTCGACCTGATTCCGCTTCGCTGGGCGCGCAGACTGTTGCCCCGAATTCCCCTTGCCCGCAGGCGCTTTGACAACAGGCCCCAGGTCAACACCCAAGCCTTGAAGACCGATTGCGGCAGAGGCAAAAGCGGCAAAGACGCTCGCGCTGTAACGACTATCAAACAGAGAACCTTTGGCCGTAATGCGAACGAGCGACCCTGGCGGGGCGATGCTGCGCAAATTCCCTGACGTCCACTCAGAAAGTTCGGCCACCTCCTCCGAGATATCACGTAGTAGACCCTCGGATTCCAGCGCATCTTCAAGCGTGGGGAAGATCGCATCGCCAAGAGATTTCTGGGTATAGGTCTCAGTCCCAGTCACCTGCAAGTGTTGAGCCATGCTCCTCGGCCCAAGGGTGTTCTTCTTTTCGGTGCTACTGGTATCCCGGGTCTCCTCGGCCACCCCTCCATCCAACTGCGCCAACATGGCCCTGACTTTTTCGGTATCTACGTACAAGAACTCACGCAGAATCATTTTGTGCTCCTGACTAGTCGGGAGCGAGAGGATATAACCGCCTAGACGAACTTGTCAGCCGTTTGTCCGAAATGGCACTCAGTGCCTGCATGATGCCGTTGTATGTAGCCATGCGCTTGGTCCACCGCTACTGGCGCCCACGGCCCTGGGCGTGATCGAACGCGCAGCGGTTGACGGCGTGCCAGTTGCCTGCCAGATCGGGCGGCAAACCACGGTCACCAATGGCCTCCTAGAACCCGGGGGTACAGAGGCGACAAGGGACTGTCGTAGCTGGTCAATGGCACGATCGATCCAAAGGGAGTCGTGATTCCCAAGCTCAGGTCTCGCGTCACCACTGAGTGGGAGCGCCAGCCGGCCACCGGCAACGTCCTTCTACGTCGTTGCTGATTGCTTCTTCCCTGGGCGCTGTGCAGGACCGATCATGGGGTTCATGGTGTCAAGCATTGTCGTTCAGTACACCGATCTCCTGCGGACCAGCGACTACGACCTGTGGAGCCGGTTGCGGGTGCTCCTGAAAGATCAGGGACTCGATCCGGACCGGACGGTCGTGGTCGACCTCTTGCAGGAGGGCCCCGATCACGAGGACGGTCAAGTCATCTCCGAAGACCGCAGGGTCTACAGGTTCACTCTCTACTACGACCAAGCAGCAGAGCACGGCGCGCGCAGCGCCTACCTAAGCGGCTGGACCGACATCACCGACTCTTGGCGGATCGGATCGCTGGCTACCCGAACAGCAGACGCCTTCGCTTGGATGTCATCGCCCACCGAGTCGAGTTGACTGCTGCCGCAAGGACGGGCCAGCCGCTGGCCCGGCTGAGTGTCTAACTGCGTGACAACGCCGCCGAACAACGGCGAACGGGCACGGACGCCCGTGGACCATCAACGCAGGCGAGAGGTTCCCCGGCCCGGGACGGAGGCCCCAACCGAGTTGCTTCGGGACGAAGGGGTCCTCAGTAGAGCAGCTCAGTCCCGCATCCCAAGCAACCGCCTCCACCCGGTGGTGCCCCTCGGGAACCGCGTAGCGGCTGGAATGGTCGTCATTGACCGATCCCGCTAGAGCTACGGATCAGAGGGTGTCCGGTCCCCGAACGGGCTCGATCGGCCGTATATCTGCGGGGGAATCGCGGATACTTATGGACAGGACGCACGAAGATGGCCGCCGACCTATTCGCCAGGTCGGGGGCCGTTCATCTGCGGCGAGTGGGAGCTCCCAACCTACGATGAAATCTCTGCCAGGAAGACTCTTGAGGCGATCAGCTTGCGTCGGGTCGTGACTCCAGTAGGAGCTGCCGCGTAGTCCAGATGGCGGGTCGCGCTGAGCGTATCCACTGGAGCGGAGAGATGATCAACCCACCTGGCGCGGAGCTCCCGAATCCGCTGCCACACCGAAAGAGGTGACAGCATGGTCGCCGCAGACTCCGCGAGCACCTCCGGCAGTCTGATTGTCTCGGTGCTGTCAGCAGTTGCCGCCTCGGTTATCGGTATCGCAAGTCTGTGGTTTCAGGAGTGGCGCGCACGGCGGAGTGCGGAAGTGCGACGCAGAAGAGAACTTGATGAAGCCAGGGCCTATCTCGGGTTTCTAACTGACTGGTTCACAACCCGAACAATGATCGAGCCGAATGCCAGCATCGCGTCGACGCGAGCATGGGCAGCGAGTGTATTGAGCAGGCAACTCTATGACCTGCATACATCGTTCAGCGTGACACCGCATCAGGAACGCACTCGGTTCTGGCCTCTCTGCCGAAAACTGTTGCTGTTGTACCCGCTGCGGTCCCTTGCAGGATCTCTGGTGCGACTAGTGTTCTATCTGGTTGCGATCATTGTGTTCAGCGTTACGCCTGGTCTCCTACTCGACAAGGACAATGGATGGGGCGACAGGATCGGTGCGTCGCTGCTGCTGATGGTGACAGGCGTTGGTTGCCTCTACGGTTTGTGGCGTCTCGTGGCGCGTTTGTCGCCGGGTGCCGAGTGGCGGGTTAGCCCACGGCGCGGATAGGACGACCTGCCCATCCGCAGGGAGCACAGCGAAAGCTCAGGCCGCCGGCAAAGAACCGGGAGCCTGGGTCCGGTTTGTTCCCCTGTCCATGCTTCGTGGTCAGCGGCAGTGGGGGCAGCGACCTCGTTCGTCAAGGGTCTCGGGATGTGTGTGTCCACAACCAGCACAGTCGAGGGGATCTTCCCTGTAGGTCTTCGGCGCACCGTAGACCAGCGCCCCTCCTGCTGGGGTGCGAGCGGGGTCGTCATCTTCGCTGTAGTAGTAGTTCGGCGCCCTCGTGAGGTCGCCCCCCGGCAGGTCGTACTGTGCGTACCAATCCTCAATCGAGTCAGCCATGTATGCCCCATCGGTCCAAGCTCGCGCCATTGCAACCGCGGTCGATACCAGCTACGGGAGCGGCACGGGCAGAGTTACAGCCTGAGGATCATCATGGCTGTCGCTGCTGAAGATCGTGCGCAATCAAGGGAATTACCGTGTGATCGGCATGTCGTGCTGGTCTGGACAGCAGAGGTGCTCCGTGTGCGATGCGCGCTTGAATCGTGCCACGACGAGGGGACAATCGTGGGCATTACGAGGGGCCGACGGCCGGCCGGACTGCCAGTGGCCGCAAGCTGCTACAAGTGCAGTGGCCTGCTGAGACGCAGTTCAAACGGAAGTCAGCCGGTAAGACCAGAGGCCCATAGCACCTGATCTGGTCAGTGCCATGGGCCTCTCTTGTCGTGCAGGTCGGCGGGCTGTAGATCAATAGGCGGACTCACGCGGATCGCTCGTTGGCTGGCGGCGACCGCGGCTCGTTGCGACGCGGAAGATGTCCCGCAGAGCCCCGGTCAGCTCTCTGATCAGGCACCGCATCTCGTCATGGGACGTGTCCTCGTTGTCGAGAGCTTCTGAGGCCTCTTCCAACAGTGCGCGGGCCGTGTCGAGTTGGGCCGCTTCGATGTCGTCTGCGAGCCGGGACATGTAGCCGTCCGGGTCGTCCGTGCTCAGGTAGCAGGGCTTGTCCCCCGGGCCCGACCACGGGAGGAGCCGAAGTTCGTTCGGTGTTGTCATCCCTGGGTTGGCCTCTCGTTGAGCACGTGGTGGGCGGTGAAGACGGCGTCGACTCGGTCTCCCGGAAAGGCCAGGAGCGCGGCTTCAACAACGCGTCCAGTGGCGTCGGTGGCGATGCGAGTGATCGCGAGGACGGCCATGTTGTTTCCGATGCGGAGGGCCGACGCTTCGTCTGGAGTGGGAGAGCGGGCGGAGACCGTCTCTCGGATGGTGGCCGGCGACGGGCCGAGGACGGCGAATCTCGTGGCTGCCTCCCGGCACACGGAGTCGTCGTCGAGGACTCCGGCCGGGGCCAAGTCGCGCGGGATGTAGATGCGAGCCAAGCCGTGCGGCGAGCCTTGTTCGAGGCTGAGGCAGGTGTACTCCGCGAGAGGGCTGCCCGTTGGCACCTTCAGCAGCGTCGTCAGGTGCACGGAGGCCGGAACCGTGGTGCTGCGAACCGTGATGCGCAGCGTTGGCTCAGCCGCGGTCCAGGGGTCCAGCGTGCCCCAGCCTCCGACGTACATGATCTTGCGGCGGGGGTGACGGACGTAGTTGCCCTTGCCGTGGATCTTCTGGACGAGTCCTTCGCCTTGGAGCACGGCGAGAGCGCGTCCCAGGGTCACCGTGCTGACCCTGTAGCGGGCGGCCAGGTCGGCTTCGGACGGGAGACGTTCGCCAGGCTTGATGCTGCCCGTCGTGATCTGGTGACGTAGGTCGTCGGCGATGTCGTGATGGCGTCGGGACACGGAGCCGGTCACCGCCTTCTCAACAGTCGCAGGGCGGTGAGCCGGGTGCGGGCGTGTATGGCCAGCAGTTCGCCCGACTCGAAGACCAGTTGCTTGGCCCCCTGGGGGAGCTGGAAGAGGTCGCTCACTCGGCAGGCCAGACCGCCGAGTTGGATGATGTCGCCCCGTTGCACGGTGGCCGCAGTGACTTCGACGGGGTAAACCAGTGCACCGCCGGGGGCCGGGGCCCTCATGCCATCACCTTCACGGGCACGGACGGGTCCGGGGTCGGATGGCACGGACAGATGCACACCTCGTAGATCACCGGTACGTCATCCGTTCTCGCAGGTGGGGACGGCTCGATGCAGGAATGGTGCGTCCCGATCCAGCAGGCGATCGAGCGGTAGGGGACGGAAGCTGTGCCCATTGGGTGCAGTTCTCGGCGAGGAGGCATCAGTGGGCCCCCGCGAGGGCCGACCATGCGTCGGCCGGCAGGTGCGGGGCGACGAACACTGAGCGCGTCCGTGCACGCTGCTCTTCCAACGCCAGCAGGTACGGACGGACAAGCGCGACGTCCTCTCCCCTCAGCGGGTAACGGTGGAGCGGGCCGACCGGAGTCCGTCCAAGGGCGGCGGTCGAAGCGTCAGCGGGCGTGGGGCAGGTGGGAGAGGCCAGCGGCCGGGAGTGCGTTAAGGGACGGCGATGCCGGCCGTTGGGGAGGCACCGCACTCTGGTGCGTGCGATGGCTCGGCGGATACGGTTGAACATGCTGTTCAGCTCCTATCGCTGATAGCCCGGTCCCCCGACGTCGCCTGTCGTGGGGACCGTTTTACGTACGACCGCCCATAAGGTGCGGCCGTTCAAGCTGGTGGCCACGAGCCCGAATCGATCGGCATCAGCCACCGCGTCCAGGACCTCCCGCCATGAGTCGGCGGAGAGCGTGTCCGGTACTTCTGCCTCCACCGTCGTGAACCGGGTGTCCTCCTCCACGCGCGGGCGGAGGCCAGCGGCAGACAAACGGGCGGCGATAGCCGCCGCGGTCACTTCCGAAGCGGACACAGCGCACCCTCCGTTGCCAGCGATCACTTTCAGTAAAGCTACTTAACTAGATTAGAGCTAGTGGACTAGATTTTCCATATGTCTGAGCAACCGCCGTACCTCCGCATCGCCGACGAACTCCGGCAACGCATCGCGGAGCACGTCTGGGAACCGGGCGACCGCCTCCCATCCCGCGCCCAGATCGGCCAGGAGTGCGGCGTGGGCGAGAACGTGGTGCGCAGAGCACAGGAGTTGCTGATCTCCCAAGGCGTGCTGGAAGGCCGGGCCGGATCGGGCACCTACGTCGCCGAGCCCCGGGAGCGCGTGAGAGTCGTCCGGTCGTCGGCGCGTGAGCAGCCCAGCGGGTCCCCGTTCCGCCAGGACATGAAGGCCCTTCGCCTACAGAGCGACTGGGAGAGCCGGACCGACGCGAAGGTGCCGGCCCCGGCGGAGATCGCGACGCGGCTCGGGATCGCCGAAGGCGAGCCGTGCGTCCGGACGACGTACGAGTTCCTTGCGGACGGGAAGCCAGTCCAGTTGTCGACGAGTTGGGAGCCGTACGCCGTCACTGGCGGAACCCTCGTCGTTCTCCCCGAGGGAGGGCCCCACGCGGGGGCCGGGGTCGTGAACCGCATGGCCGAGATCGGAGTCACCATCAGCCACGCGGTGGAGCAGCCCGAACCCAGGCACGCGACCGCCGAGGAAGCATCGCTACTCGGCATCCAGAAAGCCGCGCTCGTGACGCACATCCGGCGGACGTACTACAGCGACGACGGCCGTCCCGTGGAGACAGCGGACATCGTGGTGCCCGCAGCGCATTGCGAGATCGTCTACGAGATCCCGATCAACCGCTGACGAGCTGTCCCGGCGGCTCCAAAGCCGTGGCCCAGCCGTGCCCCCTGCGTGCCCCTTCCGTGCCCGACAGAGCGGGAAACCAGGGGGAACAGCGGTGCCCGGCAGGGAGCGGGCATGGCAGAGGCCCCCGACCATATGTACTGGTCGGGGGCCTCTCGCCTGCGGTGGGTGTGGGATTTGAACCCACGGTGACATCGCTGCCACGACGGTTTTCAAGACCGTTCCCTTAGGCCGCTCGGGCAACCCACCCCGCGTCGGCCGCCCGGTCGCTGTGCAAGCCGATGAGCCGTCAGGCCCGCGAGGGGCCGGTTCGACGCGTGGGACAGCCTAGCCGGTCAGCTGTCACCCTCGCGCTGGCCCAGGGTGACTTCGGCCGTGGCCTCCTTGCCGTCGCGCTCGTACGTCAGGGTCACCTTCTCGCCCGGCTTGCGGGTCCAGATCTCGCCGATCAAGGTCGGGCCGCTGTCGATCACCGTGTCGTTGAACTTCGTGATCACGTCGCCCGCCTTCAGGCCCGCCTTGGCCGCCGGGCCGTTCGGGGTGACGGCGGGCGTGCCGCCCGCGCCCTCGGCGGAGATCGCCGCGCCGCCCGTCTTCTCCTCCATCGTGACCGTCGCGCCGATCACCGGGTAGACCGGCTCACCGGTCTTGATCAGCTGCTCGGCGACGTTCTTGGCCTGGTTGATCGGGATCGCGAAGCCGAGGCCGATCGAGCCGGCCTGGGACTGGCCGAGGCCGCCGCCGGTCGACTGGATCGCCGAGTTGATGCCGATGACCGCGCCCGTCGCATCCAGCAGCGGGCCGCCGGAGTTGCCCGGGTTGATCGAGGCGTCGGTCTGCAGGGCGCTCATGTACGAGTTCTTGTTGCTCTGGCCGTCCCCGGACGCGACCGGGCGGTTCTTCGCGCTGATGATGCCCGTGGTGACCGTGTTCGAGAGGCCGAAGGGTGCGCCGATCGCGATCGTCGAGTCGCCCACCGCGACGCTCTCCGAGTTGCCCAGGGGGAGGGGCGCCAAGCCCTGCGGCGGGTTCTTCAGCTTCAGGACCGCCACGTCGTAGCCCTGCGCCCGGCCGACCACCTCGGCGGCGTACTTCTTGCCGTCGGAGAACGTCGCCGACAGCTCGCCGGACTCCGCTGCCGAAGCCACCACGTGGTTGTTGGTGAGGATGTGGCCTTCCTTGTCGTACACGAAGCCCGTGCCCGTGCCGCCCTCGCCGTCGCCGCCCTGCGCGTCGATCGTGACCACGCTGGGGAGCGCCTTCGCCGCGACCCCGGCCACCGTGCCCGCCGGGCGCTTCAGGTCCCTCGGGGTGTCCGACGCCGAAACCGTCGTCGAGCTGCCGGACGAACCGTCGTCGTTACGGTCGGCCGCCCAGAAACCGAGGGCTCCGCCGATGCCGCCCGCGACGAGCGCCGCGACGGCCACCGCCGCCACCAGGCCGCCGGCCCTGCTCCTGCCGTCCCTGCCGCCGCCCGCGGGGTCCGCGCCGGGCGGGACCGGAGCGCCCCAGACCGGGCCGTGGCCGCCGCCGTTGCCGATACCACCGGCCGCGTGACCGGATGCGTGACCGGCCGCGTGACCGGCGTCTCCGCCGGCGTACGACGGGACGGCGGGCGGGGGCGGCGGCCAGGAAGCGGCGCCCGCGGGGAGGTCGGGCTCCGCTCCGTATGCGGGGTTCGTTCCGTACGGGGAGTGCTGCGGCGGCTGAGGCGGCTGGTTCGGGGCCGGGTGGGCGGCGCCCTGGCCGTACGCGGACGTGCCCGCGGGTCCCGGAGCGCCCTGGTGCGTCGGGTTGTGGCGCGGCGCCTCCGCGTGCGCCGGCGCGCCGGGCGTCCCCGCGCCGGACGCGCCGGACGCGCCCGATACGCCGTCAGAGCCCGAAGCGCCGGAGGCGCCCGGCGTCGCACCCGTGTCGTGCACCGGCAGACGCGCCGTGTCCTGCGCGGGCGCGTCCTGGGCCGCGGGCGTCCGCGGCAGAGACGTGGTTTCGTCGGCGGCCGGTTCAGGAGTGTCGGCCGGCACGGGAGGTGCGGACGGCACGGCCGGTACCGCGCGGTCCTCGTTGCCCTCGTTCTCGGTGCTCACAGCTCTTTACTCCTCGGTTCCACTCGGCATCCAGTCGGCATTCGGCAAGAAATCCGCTGTGCACGTGTCTGCGGTCAGCTTTTCCCACAACACGTCGGGCCACTGTAAGCAGGACCTGTGCATCCGCACACCAATCTTTACATCCGACAAAACAGACCTCCAGGGTGACATGTGCTCAGCCATCCCCTCGGCGGTGACACCATGGCCCGGGTGACCCACGTACGGCAGCGCAGCGCGCACACCTCCATCCAGGTCATCGCCCACCGCGGGGCCTCCGACGACGCCCCCGAGCACACCCTCGCCGCCTACCGCAAGGCGATCGAGGACGGTGCCGACGCCTTGGAATGCGATGTCCGGCTCACCGCCGACGGCCACCTCGTCTGTGTCCACGACCGGCGGGTGAACCGTACGTCCAACGGGCGCGGCGCCGTGTCCGCCCTGGAGCTCGCCGACCTCGCCGCCCTCGACTTCGGTTCCTGGAAGGACCGCGAGGAGTCGCCCGACTGGGATCCGGTGCCGGGCGAGCTCACCTCCGTACTCACCCTGGAACGGCTCCTGGAGCTCTTCACCGAGGTACGGGCCACCGGGCGGGATCTGCAGCTGGCCATCGAGACGAAGCACCCCACCCGCTGGGCCGGGCAGGTCGAGGAGCGGCTCCTGGAACTGCTGAAGCGCTTCGGGCTGGCCGAACCCCCCGCCGACGGGCCCTCGCCCATCCGCATCATGAGCTTCTCCGCTCGCTCCCTCCACCGCGTCCAGGCGGCCGCCCCCACCCTGCCCACGGTCTACCTGATGCAGTTCGTCTCGCCCCGCATGCGCGATGGGCGGCTGCCCGCCGGGGCCCGGATCGCGGGGCCCGGCATGCGGATCGTGCGCAGCCACCCCGGATACATCGAGCGGCTGCACCGCGCGGGACACCGGGTGCACGTGTGGACCGTGAACGAACCGGCCGACGTCGAGCTGTGCGCCGAACTCGGCGTCGAGGCGATCATCACCAACCGCCCGAAGCAGGTTCTGTCCCAACTGGGTCGCATTTAGTCCCAACTGGGACGCATTTAGTCGGTAATCGGTAAGGAAAAGGGCGCGCCGCGCCTCCGACCTCGGGCGTTACGGGGTGTGCTCCGGCGCATTCGCTGCGCGTCCGATCGTGACGAGTGCGTCACCCTCAGAGCATTGGCCGGTTTCCGGCACAGCCCAGTGGGGCATCCAACCCGTGGCGTGGGGCAAAGGAGGTCTCGGGGGTGGCGTTGGTGGTGGCACAAGAGGTGCCCGCGTCGTCGAGCATGGCCATTCCTCATGGTCCTGCCGGCGTGGGGCAGGCACGACACCGGATGCGTGAGCAGTTGCGCGGCAACGGGGTGTCGGACGCGGTCGTCGACGACGCTGTTCTGATCCTTTCCGAACTTCTCAGCAACGCCTGTCGGCACGGCAGGCCACTCGGACGGCACACGGACGTCGGCGACGGCGACATCCGCGCCGCCTGGCGGGTGGACACCGGCGGCGGGCTCACCGTCGAGGTCACGGACGGCGGCGGTCCGACCCGCCCGGTTCCGGCCACCCCTTCGGTGACGGCCCGCGGCGGCCGGGGCCTCAACATCATCAGCGCCCTGGCCCAGGAGTGGGGCGTACGGGACGACGCACCCGGCGAGGTCACCGTCTGGGCCCTGGTCTCCTCGAAGAAGCCGCCCGGCATCGGAGGCAGCGGCTCCGACGCGAACGGATCCAGCAGGAACGGATCCGACGGACGCGGCCGCGGTACGAACCGTGTCGCCGCGAACGGCGTCGGCGGGCTCACCGGGTTCGAGGGCCTGGACTTCTCCGACGTCCTCGACGACGTGGGCTGAGAGCCGGAGCGAAGTGCCTTCGCGCGTACGTGGGCGGGGCACGGCTCCCCGGGCGGCTAGGCTCGCGCCGAGTCCGCACTGTCGCAATCGGGAGAATGCCCACCATGGCCAAGAAGCGCCCTCAGTCCAAGGCCGGGAAGCAGCAGCTCAAGGACGGTGAGATCCCGGTCGTCGGGGCCCGTGAGCCCTGCCCGTGCGGATCGGGCCGCCGTTACAAGGCATGTCACGGACGCGCCGCCGCCCAGGCCGTGACCGAGCTCGTGCATCGCCCCTTCGAGGGACTGGCGGGCGAGTGCGACTGGGTCGCGCTGCGCGAGCTGGTGCCCGCCGCCACGGTCGAGCTGACCCTCAAGGACGGGCTGCCCGAGGGGGTTCCGTCGGTGAAGCTCGCGACGGTCCTGCCGATGGCCTGGCCTGCGCTGCGCCGCGACGACGGTTCCGTCCTGCTCGCCCTGCAGAACGACACCTCCTCCGGCGACCTCAGCCGCGACCTCGCGGACACCCTCCAGCGCGCGCTGGAGGCCGAGCCCGGCACCCCGGTCGCCGCCCGCCGCGTACCGGCCGACGGTCCGCGTCTCCAGGACCTTCTCGCCCCGGACGCCGCCTTCGAGCCGGAGGTGCACTCCGGGTTCGAGTTCTGGGTGCCGGACGCGGAGAATGCCACCGCCGAGGTGTCCGCCTCGCTGGAGCGCGCGAACGCCGCCGCGATCCCGACGACGCTGCTGTCCGGCGTCGACGCCGCGTACTGGTGTGAGACCCCGGAGAAGAACCACCTGCGCTGGGTCATGCCGCACCCCGAGGAGCAGCTCCTCGACGCGCTCGCCCGGCTGCACGCCGCGGGCACCTCCTCGCTCGGCGACGACACCCGGCTGGTCGGCTCGTTCCGGGCCCACGGTCTCGTGGTCCCCGTCTGGGACCTGCCGAGCTCGATGGGGGCCGAGGCCTGCGAGAAGCCCGCCGTCGAGTTCGCCGAGCGACTGGCCACGGCGCTCGCGTCCGACGCCCCGCTCACCGCCGAGGAACGCCGCGCCCGGGGCGGTCTCACCAACCGTCAGGTGACCCTCAGCTGACAGTGACATCGGGACGCCGCAGACGGTGACCCGCGTCACAACTCGCCGTACTCGCAAGTAAATACGCGTCCCTACAGGCGAGATCGAATTTGCGAACAGCAGATCTCTTGTTACGGTTCTAGAAGCCCGGTCGCTGGTGCATCCCCCGTCGCCAGCGACCGGGCGTCCTCGTTTCCGGCTGCGGCCCGCCCCGTGACACCCCCGGGTGCGGCGCTCAGCCCCCGGCGACCGACGCCCGTTCCTCAGCCCCCGGCGCTCGTTCCGATCCGGCGCGCAGCAGCAGCGGCGCCTCCTCCACCGGCCCCGCGCCCACGAACTCCGCGACCGCCGTGGCGGCTCCGGGCGCGCCCGACGAGGGGACGCCCGGCGTCTCGCAGGTGCCCGGCTCGTCGTGCGCGGCCGGTGCGCAGTGCAGCTCCACGGTCCGCCCGCCCGGCCCCATCAGCGTGAGCACGGAGCGGAGTTCCTCACCGGTCGCGTTCCGGTAGTAGACGCGCGCCCACACCGCGTCGCCCCGGGTCATGACACAGGTCTGCGCTTCGACGACCTCCGGTGCGACCACCTCGGGCCCGCACCGGGCCGCCGTACGCGACCGTCCAGACGCTGCCGTACCCGAACGATCAAACTCCGGCAGGGAACCGGCTTCCGCGCTCATTCCCGATGGCGATTTCGGCAATGTCGAAGAAAGGGCGGCGGGATCATCTCCGGAGAGATGATCAGAAACCTTTGGCCTATGCCTTTCTGGCGGCCCGCCAGATGATTTCCCGGCGACCGGATCGACCGATACGGCATCCGGAGCAACGGCGGGGTGCGCGGAAGCAACCAGCGGAACGAGACTTCCACCCACCACGGCTGCCGTGAGACCGATCATGCGGAGATTCATGGTGGCCCCACCTGGCAACTGCGCGGAATTCCTGACGACGGGCCGACGATATCGACGGAATGCGGGCCGCCGGGGCGCCCGGCACCCGATTACCCCGGATCCTGCCCGGCTCACACCCGTTCGAGTGAGCCGGACGCCGGGCTGGCCCCTCCCGAAACTCCAGGAGGTCAGTAGGCGAGCCGGCTGCCCCCGCCCGGCGCGCCGGTACTCGCCTCGACCAGGGCGTCCAGGACGGCTTCGACATCCGGGAGCCAGGGGGACGCGACCGCCGGAGCGCCGCCCTCCGCCCGCCCGTGGGACACCACGGAAGCGGACGTTCCGAGCGGTGCCACGGATCGCTCCCAGCGGACCTGGCCCGCGCCCGTCCGGGACGGCGGCAGGACGAGATAGCCGCCCTCGCCGTGGAACCGGAGCGAGCTGGGCACCCAGTCCTTCGCGTACAGCAGTTCGCCGAGCCGCTCCAGGGTGTACGGCGCGACCAGCAGCGACCACCGGGTGGGCGTCGCCACGACGGGGCCGAGCCGCATGCCCAGCGCGTCGAGGGCGCTCAGCGCTCGGGCGCCGGCCACGGCGGGCAGGCTGACCGCGCAGGGCGCGCTGCCGCCGGTCGCCAGCAGCACGGGGGCGGTCGGGCGGTTGGTCCACCACCAGCGCACCATGCGCTCGTCCGTGGTGGCCGCCAGCAGGCCGGGGTCGAAGGGGTGTGCGCCCGGTACGGCGCAGTCGGGTTCGGGGCAGGCGCAGCCGAGGCCATCGCTCTCGCCGTACGGGGCGGCGGCCTGCGCCGTCCCCACTCCGGGAAGCACGGGCCATTGCCATACGGTGGCGCAGGTCAGGGCCGCGTCGAGCCGGGCGGTCGCCTCCTTGCGCCGGAGCCGGAGCCTGCGTCGCCTTCCGAGGATCTCGCGCATGAGCGCTCGTTCCTTTCCGTTGAACGCCGAGTCCACATGACACCACGCGTGTGTGACACCACGTGCGTATCTCTTCGCTGTGCGTACGTGCTCATCAGTTCTGCGGTACGGGCGTGCCGTCGATACCGAGCGTGAGCCGAGCCGAGCCGAGTGGAACCGATCCGAATAGAACCGATCTGGGGTGGAACAGAGCCGAGCCGAACTGAGCAGAGTCGAGCGGAGTCGTGCTGCTCCGGCGAAGTCGTGCGGGTCGAACCGAGCGGGTCGAGCCGGGCCGGCGGTCGCCGGGCGAGGGTGGCCTGCGCCTCGCCTGCCGTCCCTGGTGCGAACCCCGCCGTCCGGGGCGGGGGCGTCACGTTCACGGGTTAGGACGCCCGAACCCGCTGCCGGGTTCCTGGGCGATCACAACTGCGCCCGCGCATCACCGTTTACGTACCCAGCATGCCCGGGATGACGCTCCTCCGGCGACCTGACCCCGGAGGTACCCCTGTCGAACGGCCCCAGTCGATCGCAAATAGCGCCCATAGGGTGCATTTTTTGGCCAAGTTAACCGACACTGGGAGAGCACGAATCGCCCGGTCCCCGAAGGGACAATGCTGGACATCGGGTTACTTGTGCGTGTACATGTGGATGCACTGATAGTGGCGCAGAATCACATGGGGGTTTGCGATGCTATTCGACGAATCGCACCGGTCGGAAAGCTGGCTGCCATGAGCGCCCCACACCTGCCGAAAGTGGCTGGAATCGATCCAGAGGTTCCGGTTTCAACGCACACTCCCGCGCCCCTGACAGAGGTCCCGGGACCGCCCGGAGCCTTCATCCAGGACCGCCTGGCGGGCTGGGTCTCGGACCTCACGACCCTGCACGAACTCACCGAGCGGCTGGCCGGGACGAGCACCCTCGACTCCGCCCTCGACGAGCTGCTGCAGGCCGGAGCCGCCCTCGTCGGAGCCCGCCGCGGACTTCTCGTTCTGGAACCGGCGAACGGCGAAGGCCCCTTCGCCGCCCGCGGTCTCGGGCTCACCCACGCCGAGCTCGGGCACCTCGAGACCGTGCCGCGCGCGGCCACCGCGCTGGGCCGCGCCCTCGACGGGCTGCCGGACACGGCCGACGGCATCGCCAACCCCGACCTGCTCGGCGAGCAGGACCTCGACCCCCGGCACCGCGACGTCGCCACCCGGCTCGGCTACGCCGCGAGCTACGCCCTCCCCCTCGCCTCCGAGGCGGCCGGCCGGCTCGGCGCGGCGCTCTGGCTCTACGACGAACCGGCCGAGCCCGCGCAGAAGCAGCGCCATCTCGCCGGCCTCTACGCGCGCTACGCCACCGAGCACCTGGCCCGCCTGGTCGAGCTGGAGCGCGCCCGGGCGGACGTCGCCGCCGTCGCCGAGGAACTGCTGCCAAGACGGCTCCCCCGGATCCCCGGCGTCCAGCTCGCCGCCCGGCACCGCACCGGCCCCCGAGGCGGCGGCGACTGGTACGACGCGCTGCCGCTGCCCGACCGCACCCTCGGCCTCGCCGTCGGCTCCGTGGGCGGGTCCGGGCCGAGCGCGATGGCCGCGATGGGCCGGCTCCGCGCCAGCCTGCGGGCGTACGCGGTGATGGAGGGCGAGGACCCCGTCGCCGTACTCTCCGACCTGGAACTGCTGCTGCGGCTCACCGAACCCGCGCGGACCGCGACCGCCCTGTTCGCCTACTGCGAGCCCGCCGCCCGCAAGGTCGTGCTGGCCGGGGCCGGGCACACCCCGCCGCTGATCCTCGGCGACCGGCGCTGCGAGTACGTCGAGACGACGCTCTCCGCCCCGCTCGGGATGCTCGCCTGCTGGGAGGCGCCGAGCGTGGAGTTCAGCCCGGCACCCGGCGAAACGGTGCTGCTCTACACGGACGGGCTGCTGCGCCGCACCGGGGACGCGATGGACCGCGCCTTCGCCCGGCTGCACTCCGCCGCCGCTTCCGTACCGAAGGCGGACCGGCACGATCCGGCGGCCGTGGCCGACCGCGTCCTGCGCACGATGCTCCCCGACGGCCTCGACCGGAGCGACTCCACCGAGGACGTCGTGATCCTCGCCGCCCGTTTCGACTGACCACCGGCTGACGTCCGGCGGCTCTCTCCGGTAACAGGCCCTTCGACCCTGGGCCCCCTTCCGTACGCCCGTACGATGGGTGATGGTCCAGTGTCGTATCAAGGAGAGACAAATCGTGTCTGAGGAGCTCATCCCGGAGACCCCGGAGCAGGAGACCGAAGAGAACGAAGCAGCGGAGGCGATCAAGCAGCGGAAGAACGGCCTCTACCCGGCCGTCTCCGACGAGCTCGCCGAGAACATGAAGTCGGGCTGGGCCGACACCGAGCTCCACGATCTCCAGCCGATCCCCCAGGCCGAGCACACCGCGAACCGCCGCGCCGCGCTTTCCGCCCGCTTCCCCGGCGAGCGCCTGGTCATCCCCGCGGGCAACCTGAAGACCCGCTCCAACGACACCGAGTACGCCTTCCGCGCCTCCACCGAGTACGCATACCTCACCGGTGACCAGACGCAGGACGGCGTCCTCGTCCTGGAGCCGACGGGCGACACCGGCCACGAGGCCACCATCTACCTGCTGCCGCGCTCCAACCGTGAGAACGGCGAGTTCTGGCTCGACGGCCAGGGCGAGCTGTGGGTCGGCCGCCGCAACTCCCTCACCGAGGCCGAGCAGCTGCTGGGCGTCCCCGCGAAGGACGTCCGCGAGCTGCCCGCCGCGCTGGCCGAGGCCACCGGCCCCGTCCGGAACGTCCGCGGCCACGACGCCGCCATCGAGGCCGCCCTCACCGACAAGGTCACCGCGGAGCGCGACGAGGAGCTGCGCGTCTACCTCTCCGAGGCCCGCCTGGTGAAGGACGCCTTCGAGATCGCCGAGCTGCAGAAGGCGTGCGACGTCACCGCGCGCGGCTTCGAGGACGTCGTGAAGAGCCTCGACAAGGCCGAGGCGACCAGCGAGCGCTTCATCGAGGGCACGTTCTTCCTGCGCGCCCGCATCGAGGGCAACGACATCGGCTACGGCTCGATCTGCGCCGCCGGGCCGCACGCCACCACCCTGCACTGGGTCCGCAACGACGGCGCGGTCCGCGCCGGCGAGCTGCTGCTCCTGGACGCCGGGGTCGAGACCAACGACCTCTACACCGCCGACGTGACGCGCACCCTGCCGATCAACGGCACGTTCTCGCCGCTCCAGCGCAAGATCTACGACGCGGTGTACGAGGCCCAGGAGGCGGGCATCGCCGCCGTGAGGCCCGGCGCCGACTACCGCGACTTCCACGACGCCGCGCAGCGCGTGCTCGCCGAGAAGCTCGTCGAGTGGGGTCTGCTCGGCGACCTGTCCGTGGACAAGGTCCTGGAGCTGGGCCTCCAGCGCCGCTGGACCCTGCACGGCACCGGCCACATGCTCGGCATGGACGTCCACGACTGCGCCGCCGCGCGCACCGAGACGTACGTCAACGGCACGCTGGAGCCGGGCGTCTGCCTGACGGTCGAGCCCGGTCTGTACTTCCAGGCCGACGACCTGACCGTGCCCGAGGAGTACCGGGGCATCGGCGTCCGGATCGAGGACGACATCCTCGTCACCGAGGACGGCAACCGGAACCTCTCCGACTCGCTGCCGCGTCAGGCGGACGAGGTCGAGGCCTGGATGGCGCAGCTGAAGGGCTGACCCCTCCCGTACGACACACGCCGGGGCGCGCCGCTCACTACACCGTGAGCAGCGCGCCCTCGCGCCATTTCAGGACCTTGTCGAAGCTCACCACCGCGCCGCGGCCCGGCCGGTTGCCGAACTGGACGTGGTCGGAGAGCTGCTGGATCAGGTCGAGGCCCCGGCCGCTCTCGGCATCGGCTTCGGCTTCGGCCTGAGGGGAATGCGCGGCTGGGCGAAGCGCGCGGCGGGCCGGAAATCCCGGCCCCGAGTCGCTGACCTCGATACGGCATTTCTCGCCGTCCAGATAGGCCGTGACCCGGTACTGCCCGGAGTCCACGGAAGGGCGACCGGTCCTGGTATCCCCGGGCTCCCCGAACACCGTCCGGTCGCCGCCGTGCTCGACGGCGTTCGCACAGGCTTCGCTGAGCGCGACCGACAGGTCGAAGGAGATGTCCGGATCCACCCCCGCGGTTTCCATGGTGCCGAGCAGAAAACGACGGGCGAGCGGAACGCTCGCAGCTTCGCGCCGCAAATGGAGAGACCACCAGATGCTCATCTTTCAGCCTCCTGGCTGCGGCTCGACGTATCGATACGTATTGCCGCCCTCGGCACTTCGTAAGCACGGATCGGGTGGGAGAGCCCTCGTTCGGCGGATGTGGATATTCGGCCGCCCGGTGTATAAACCGGCCCGGTCGCAGGTCACCGGGGGCGCGTTCCCGGTTCCCGACGTGCGCCCACCGGTTCGTACATCCCCCGCGAACAGGCGCAACAAGCACGGTTGGGGACGGAGGCTGATCTTCCGGACCTGCCGTACGGCGCACGGGGGTGCAGTGCGATGATGTCCCGGCCATGTCCACGCCTCTCGCACGCGCCGGAGCCGGTCTGCGGCTCATGAGGGCCGCGGTGTTCACCGCGGTCTGCGTCGTGCTGTCCGCGGCCGGACACATGCTCGCCGCCGGTACGGCGGTCCCCGCGTGGACACTGCTCGCCGGATTCCTCGGCGTCCTCGCCGTCGCCGCCCTCCTCGCCGGACGGGAACGTTCCCTTCCGGGCATCGTGGGCGCGCTGGCCGGCGGGCAGATCCTCCTGCACGTGCTCTTCGCGTACGGCAGCCACGGCAGCGCCCCGACCGGCGCCGCCGGGACCACGGGCGGCGACAACCCGCTCATCCGGTTCGCCTCCGGGCTCGTGTGCGGCGAGGGAACGACCCGGCTGAACGCGGCCGAGGCCCACCGCATCGTCTCCTCCGCGGGCATCGACCCGTCGACGTTCCCGGGGGCCCACGGTCACCCCGGGGCGGGCGGCGTGTCCGGAGCGGCCCAGGCCGCCGCACCGGCGGGACCGGACGGGGCCTCGGGCATCGCCCAGGTCTGCGCCGCGGTCACCGCGATGCTGCCGAGCCTGCCGATGTTCCTGGCGCACGTCCTCGTCGCGCTCGCCACCGGCTGGCTGCTGCGCCGCGGCGAGATCGCCCTCTTCGCGCTGGCCCGGCTCTCCGCCCACAGCGCGCAGGCGCTGGCGGCCGGGGCCCGGCTCCGGTCCCTGGGCGTCGCGCTCGCCCTCGTCCGCGCGCTGCGCGCCGGGGAGCGGGAGCGGCTCGTGGCCGGACCTTGCGCTCCGCGCCACGGCGACGACGTCCCCCTGCCGACCGCCGGGGATCCCCTGCAGCACCTGGTGATCAGGCGCGGGCCGCCGGCCCCGTACGCCCTCGCAGCCTGACGCGACGCCTCCACCGGGCCCGCGGGCCGCTCGCGCACGCCCCTGTGCGCGCGACCGTCCGCACGGAACCGCACCCCGAGGTGTCGTGATGCCGCCGCGCATCCGCGCGCCGGACCACCGTGTTCCGTTTCCCTGTGGAGATTCCTGCCATGAAGCTTTCCCGTATCGCCCTCGCCGGCGGCGTCGCCGCGTCCACCGTCCTGCTGATCGCCGGCCCGGCCGCCGCCCATGTCAGCGTCCAGCCGGTCGGCGAGGCAGCCAAGGGCGGATACGCCACGCTCAACTTCAAGGTCCCCAACGAGCGCGACCAGGCCTCGACGGTGAAGCTCGAAGTGAACTTCCCGGCCGACCACCCGCTCTCCTCCGTCACCCCGCAGGCCGTCCCGGGCTGGGACATCAAGATCGACAAGAGCAAGCTCGACAAGCCTCTCGAAGTGCACGGCAAGAAGATCACCGAGGCCGTCTCCAAGGTGACCTGGACCGCGGACGACAGCGAGATCGCCCCCGGCTACTTCCAGCAGTTCCCGGTCTCCGTCGGCGCGCTCCCCGAGGACGCCGACCAGCTCGTCTTCAAGGCCGTCCAGACGTACGACAACAAGGAAGTCGTCCGCTGGATCGAGGAGCCCACCGAGGGCGGCGAGGAGCCCGACAGCCCCGCCCCGGTTCTCAAGCTGTCCGCCGCCTCCGACGACCACCACGGCGGTGGCGCGGCCGACGACGCCAAGGAGGGCGACGACCACAAGGCCGCCGACACCGCCGCGTCGACCAAGGAGACCCACGCCGCCGCGTCCTCCTCCTCCAGCGACACCACCGCCCGCACCCTGGGCATCATCGGCATCGTCATCGGTGTCGCCGGTGTCGCGTTCGGCGTGCTCGCCGGACGCCGCCGCTCGGCCTGACCGGCCGGTTCCCTCACCCGCACCACGTTCAGGACACCTCTTTCATGCGCAACAAAAAAGCAGTGACGGCCGTGGCGTTCGCCGCCGCGGCCGCACTGGCCCTCTCCGCCTGCGGCTCCGGTGACGACAAGACGGGCTCCTCGGCGATCGCCGACGTCAGCGCCGCGCCGAAGGACAAGGCCGCCACCGTCCTCGACCAGCCGTTCACCAAGCCGAACCTCGTCCTCACCGACACGAACGGCAAGGAGTACGACCTCCGCGAGGCGACCAAGGGCAAGCCGACGCTCATCTACTTCGGCTACACCAACTGCCCCGACGTCTGCCCGCTGACCATGAGCAACATCTCCCTCGCCAAGCGGGAGCTGCCCAAGGCCGACCAGGACAAGCTCCAGGTCGTCTTCGTCACCACCGACCCCGAGCGCGACACCCCCGCCTCGCTCGGCAAGTGGCTCTCCGCCCAGGACCCCACCTTCACCGGCCTCACCGGCGACTTCCCGACCATCCAGGCCGGGGCGCGCCAGATCGGCATCGGCATCGACGCGCCGAAGAAGGAGAAGGACGGGACCGTCGTCTCGATGCACGGCGCCCAGGTCATCGCCTTCTCCCCGAAGACGGACGAGGGGTACGTGCTCTACGGCGAGGACACCTCCGCCGAGGAGTACACCAAGGACCTCCCCAAGCTGATCAAGGGGGAGACCCCGTGAACCGCCGCCGCACGGCTCTCGCCGGCGTCCTCGCCCTCACCACCGGGCTGACGCTGGCCGGGTGCTCGTCGGACAGCGGGTCGGGCGGCGAGCCGGAGCTCAAGGTCGTCGGCGCCTTCATGCCGCAGCCCGTCAGCGACATGGCCGCCGGTTTCCTCGTCGTACAGAACAGCGGCGGCACCGCGGACCGGCTCACCTCGGTGACCAGCCCGCTCTCCGACGACGTCACGATCCACGAGACGAAGAACCAGAAGATGCGCGAGGTCTCCTCGTTCGAGGTGCCCGCCAACGGCGAGCTCGATCTCGAACGCGGTGGCAACCACATCATGTTCATGAAGCTCAAGCAGAAGCCCCAGCAGGGCGAGAAGGTCTCCGTCGAGCTGCACTTCGAGAAGGCCGACCCCATCACGGTCGACCTGCCGGTGAAGGAACCCACCCACAACCCGAAGAAGCAGTGAGGGACTGAATCCACATGTCTGCCACCGCCCCCTACGCCGGGCCCTCCCCGATACGACGGCCGCTCGCCGCCGCCGCGCTCCTCGCCTCGCTGGCCGGCCTGGTGTTCGGGCTGCTGCTGGCCGGCGCGGGCCCGGCGTCCGCGCACGCCGCCCTCACCGGGAGCGACCCGGCGGACGGGGCGGTGGTGGACACCGCGCCCAAGGAGGTCACCCTCAGCTTCTCCGAGGCGATCGCCGTGGGCGACGACTCCATCCGGGTCCTCGACCCGAGCGGCAAGCGCGCCGACACCGAGGCCGAGCCGAAGGACCTGTCCGAGGGCTCCACCGTCCGCTACGGCGTAGCGCTCCACGCCGGACTGCCGGACGGCACCTACACGGTGGCCTGGCAGGCGATCTCCGCCGACAGCCACCCGATCTCCGGCGCGTTCACGTTCTCCATCGGCGCCCCTTCCGACACCACGGTGGCCCTGCCCTCCCAGGAGGCGGGCGGCGGCCCGGTCGGCGTCGTCTACGACATCGCGCGCTACGCGGCGTACGGCGGATTCGTCCTGCTCGTCGGCGGCAGCGCGTTCGTCCTCGTCTGCTGGCGAGGCGGGGCGACCGCCCTGCCGATGCAGCGGCTCGTGGTCCGCGGCTGGCTCACCCTGACCGCGGCGACCCTGGTCATGCTGCTGCTGCGCAACCCGTACACCGGCAGCGGGAAGTTCGCCGACGCCTTCGACCTCGCCGGACTCCAGTCCGTCCTGGACACCAAGCCCGGCGCCGCGCTCGTCTCCCGGCTGCTGCTCCTCGGGGCCGCCGCCCTGTTCATCGCCGTGCTGTTCGGTACGTACGCCCGACGCGAGGACGAACGCGAGAAGAAGGACCTCACCTTCGGGCTGGCCGTCGGGGGCGGGGTCGTCGCGACGGGCATCGCCGCCACCTGGGCCATGTCCGAGCACGCCTCGACCGGCATCCAGGCGAACATCGCCATGCCGGTGGACGTCCTCCACCTGCTGGCCGTCGCCGCCTGGCTCGGCGGACTCGCCTCCCTTCTGGTGGCGCTGTACCGGACTCCGGACATCGGCAGCGCCGTGGTCCGGCGGTTCTCCACGGTCGCGTTCGGCAGTGTCGTGGTCCTGGCGGCGACCGGGATCTACCAGTCCTGGCGGCAGGTCGGCTCCTGGTCGGCGCTGACCGGTACGCGCTACGGGCAACTGCTGATCCTCAAGGTGGCGCTGATCGCCGTCCTGCTCGCGGTCGCCTGGTTCTCCCGGCGCTGGACGGGACGGCTGACGGACGCGGCGGTCGCCTCGGAGGGGGCTCCCGGGGAGGAAGCCGAATCCGCATCCGAGGACGCCTCGGCCGATGTCGCCCCCGAGCGCGCCGCACAACTGGCCCGTCAGCGGGCCGCCCTGACCGCGACGAAGAAGAAGCGGATACGGGACGCCGACCCGCAGCGCTCCGGGCTGCGCCGCTCGGTCCTGGCCGAGGCCGCCGTCGCCGTCGTCCTGCTGGCCGTCACCACCATGCTGACGTCCACCGAGCCGGGTCGTACGGAGGAGGAGGCCGCAGGCGGCACCCCGGCCGCGAGCGCTCCCGCCGCGGGCGGCCCGGTCAATCTGAAGATGCCGTTCGACACCGGCGGCCAGAACGGCAAGGGCACCGTCCGCATCGACATCGAACCCGGCCGCACCGGCTCCAACGATCTGCACGTATGGATCGATGGCAGCGACGGCAAGCCGATGGACGTCCCCGAGCTGAAGCTGGCCCTCACCCTGGAGTCGCAGGACATCGGCCCGCTACCCGTCGTCCCGGACCGGCTGGCCGAGGGGCACTGGTCGGCGAGTGCTGTACAGATTCCGATGGCCGGGGACTGGAAGATCGACGTGACGGTACGGACGTCGGACATCGACCAGGTCACCATCGACAAGAACGCGAAGATCGGCTGAGCACGTGAGCAAGACCAGGAAGCAGGCTCCGGCCCAGGCCGCCACGGGCGTCGCCCCGGGCGGCGGCGACGGTGCCGCCGGTGATCGTGCCGCCCCCGCCGGCGTCTCGCGACGGCGGCTGCTGGGCACGGCCGGCGCCGCGGGCGCCACGGGGCTGGTGCTGGGCGCCGGAGGCGGGGCCGCCGGATACGCCGCCACCCGCCCCGAGGAGCCGACGGCTCTGACGACGGTCGGCGCGACCGAGGCGATGTTTCACGGGAAACATCAACCGGGGATCACCACTCCGCTTCAGGCCCGGGGCCATCTCGTCGCCTTCGACCTGGTGGCGGGCGCGGGGCGCAAGGAGGCGGCGGCGCTGCTGCGGCGCTGGTCCGCGGTGGCGAAGGAGCTGATGGCGGGCCGCCCCGTGGCGGGCGCGCCGGACGGCCCCGGGCACGACACCGGGATCGCCCTGGACGCGGGGCCGTCGTCCCTGACCGTCACATTCGGCTTCGGCCGTACGTTCTTCGCGCGCACCGGTCTGACCGACCGCCTGCCCGCCGCGCTCGACCCGCTGCCCGCGTTCTCCGCCGACGCCCTCGACGCCAAGCGGTCCAACGGCGACCTGTGGGTGCAGATCGGCGCGGACGACGCGCTCGTCGCCTTCCACGCGCTGCGGGCGCTCCAGAAGGAGGCCGCGGGCACGGCACGGGTGCGATGGCAGATGAACGGCTTCAACCGCACCCCCGGCGCGACCGCCCGGCCGATGACCGCCCGCAACCTGATGGGCCAGATCGACGGGACCGGCAACCCGAAACCGTCCGAGGAGGACTTCGACCGGCGCGTCTTCGTGCCCGCGTCCCCGGGGAAGCCGCAGGAGTGGATGGAAGACGGTTCGTACGCCGTCGTCCGCCGGATCCGGATGCTCCTGGACGACTGGGAGAAGCTTCCGGTGGAGCGCCAGGAGCGGGTCATCGGGCGGCGCAAGGCGGACGGGGCGCCCCTGAGCGGGGGGACCGAGACAACGGAGATGGACCTCGACAAGGCGGGCCCGGACGGCAGGCTCGTGATCCCCGACAACGCCCACGCCCGGATCTCCTCGCCCGAGGAGAACGGCGGGGCCGCCATGCTGCGCCGCCCGTTCTCGTACCACGACGGCAGCACGGAGGACGGCGCTCCGGACGCCGGGCTGCTGTTCATCTGCTGGCAGGCGGACCCGTTCCGGGGCTTCGTGCCGGTGCAGCGCAAGCTCGACCGGGGCGACGCGCTGTCGCCGTTCCTGAGACACGAGGCGAGCGGGGTGTTCGCGGTCCCGGGCGGGGCGGCGGAGGGAGAGTACGTGGGACAGCGGCTCCTGGAGTCGTAGGCACGCGTACGGTCCGGGGGGGCTCGACCGCATCCTGAGACAGCGCGGCGGTCCTCGCGGGGCAGATTAGGGTGACCGTATGTCAGCCACGCGCTACGCCTATCTCGGCCCCGAAGGCACCTTCACCGAGGTCGCCCTCCGTACGCTCCCGGAGGCCGCCACCCGGGAACTCGTCCCGATGCTGTCCGTACCGGCCGCCCTGGACGCCGTACGCAACGGGGAGGCGGCGGCAGCGCTCGTACCGATCGAGAACTCCGTCGAGGGCGGTATCACCGCGACACTGGACGAGCTGGCCGGCGGGGAACCGCTGATGATCTATCGCGAGGTGCTGCTCTCCATCACCTTCGCGCTGCTGGTACGGCCCGGGACCAAGCTGTCGGACATCAAGACGGTCACCGCGCACCCGGCCGCACAGCCGCAGGTGCGCAAGTGGATGGCGGAGCACCTCCCGGGCGCCCTGTGGGAGTCGGCGGCGTCCAACGCGGACGGGGCCCGGCTGGTCCAGGAGGGGCGGTACGACGCCGCGTTCGCCGGGGAGTTCGCGGCCGCCACCTACGGCCTGGAGCCGCTGGTGACGGAGATCCACGACGCGGCGAACGCCCAGACCCGCTTCGTCCTGGTGGGCCGGCCCGCCCGGCCCTCCGCACCGACCGGCGCGGACAAGACCTCCGTGGTGATCTGGCTGGCCGACGACCACCCCGGCGCCCTGCTGGAGCTGCTCCAGGAGTTCGCGGTGCGTGGCGTCAACCTGATGCTGATCCAGTCCCGCCCGACCGGCGAGGGCATCGGCAACTACTGCTTCGCCGTGGACGCGGAGGGGCACATCGCGGACCGGCGGGTCGGGGAGGCCCTGATGGGGCTGAAGCGGATCAGCCCGAAGGTCCGGTTCCTCGGCTCGTACCCGCGGGCGGGTGTCTCGCCGGACGAGGTGCGGCCGCTGCGGGCGGGCACGTCGGACGCGGCGTTCACGGAAGCCTCCGACTGGCTGGCGCGCAGCCAGGACGGCCGGATCTGACGGAACAGCGGGGAGGTACCCGGCGGCAGGGCTGCCGGAAGCCTCCTCACGCGCTCCGCAGCGGTGCGATCTACAGATAGTCACGCCCTCCGGAGAGTTATCCACAGGAGGGACTCTCGACCTGGGGACAAGTCGACACTCCAATGCGACATCGTCGACAAATCAATCCAGTCACCCCAGAGCCGTCCACAGACGCCTGCGGCTGCATGAGTCGGCGTGTGTCACCTCAATTCCCTTGATCAACTCTTTGGGGCGAGAGAATCCCATCCGAATGAGCACGCGGGACAGGTTTGAGCGGAGAATCCACGGCGCTTCGTCCACCTTCCGGAACAATGCACTCCGGCATCCACAGAACTTCCACACAGCCTGTGGATAACTGCTCCGGGATCGACCCCCTGTGGACAACAGCGACCGTCCCGCCCTCAACTCCCGCCGCACCCAAGGCCGGCACGTCAAGGCGAGCCGCGCCTTCTGCCCTGTTCAGGGGAGTTAACCGCCGTTATTGACGCCCCTCTCCCCGCTCCGACCCCACTCCGGCCGCCATCGCCGTTCACGATTCCTCCCCAGAAATATCAATTCCGGCAATTCGGTCATAGAGACACGCTCGGCAATATCGGTTCGAGTGCCAGAACCGCGCACCGGTAGCCTGGAGGGGTGATTGACCTTCGCCTGCTCCGTGAGGACCCCGACCGTGTTCGCGCCTCCCAGCGCGCCCGTGGAGAGGACGTCGACCTCGTCGACGCCCTGCTCTCCGCCGACGAGCTGCGCAGGTCGTCCGGCGTCCGCTTCGACGAACTCCGCAACGAACAGAAGTCGCTCGGCAAGCTGATCCCCAGGGCCACCCCCGAGGAGCGCACCGAGCTCCTCAAGAAGGCCGAGCAGCTCAAGGCCGACGTCAAGGCGGCCGACGCCGCCCAGGACGAGGCCGACGCCGACGCCAAGCGGCTGCTGCTCCAGCTCGGCAACATCGTCCACGAGGACGTGCCGGTCGGCGGCGAGGAGGACTTCGTCGTCCTGGAGACGCACGGCACCATCCGCGACTTCGGCGCCGAGGGCTTCGAGCCCAAGGACCACCTGGAGCTCGGCGAGGCGCTCGGCGCCATCGACATGGAGCGCGGGGCGAAGGTCTCCGGCTCGCGGTTCTACTACCTCACGGGCGTCGGCGCGCTCCTGGAGCTCGCCCTCGTCAACGCGGCGATCGCGCAGGCCACCGAGGCCGGCTTCACCCCGATGCTGACCCCGGCACTGGTCCGCCCCCGCGCCATGGAGGGCACCGGCTTCCTCGGCCAGGCCGCGGAGAACGTGTACCACCTGGAGAAGGACGACTACTACCTGGTCGGCACCTCCGAGGTCCCGCTCGCCGCGTACCACATGGACGAGATCATCGACGCCGCCAAGCTGCCCCTGCGGTACGCCGGGTTCTCCCCGTGCTTCCGCCGCGAGGCCGGCACCTACGGCAAGGACACCCGCGGCATCTTCCGCGTCCACCAGTTCGACAAGGTCGAGATGTTCTCGTACGTCGACCCGGCGGACGCCGAGGCCGAGCACCGCAGGCTCCTGGAGTGGGAGAAGCAGTGGCTCACCGGTCTCGAACTGCCCTTCCAGGTCATCGACGTCGCCACCGGTGACCTCGGCGCCTCGGCCTCGCGGAAGTTCGACTGCGAGGCGTGGATCCCGACCCAGGGCAAGTACCGCGAGCTGACCTCCGCGTCGAACTGCGACGGCTTCCAGGCCCGCCGCCTGTCCGTCCGGATGCGCGACGGCAAGAAGGTCCAGCCGCTGGCCACGCTGAACGGCACGCTCTGCGCCGTACCGCGCACGATCGTGGCGCTCCTGGAGAACCACCAGCTCCCCGACGGCTCGGTCCGCGTTCCCGAGATGCTCCGTCCCTACCTGGGCGGGCGCGAGGTCCTGGAACCGGTCGCCAAGTGACCTTCCCCTACAAGCTCGTCGCGACCGACCTCGACGGCACGCTGCTCCGCGGCGACGACACGGTCTCCGAGCGCACCCGCGAGGCCCTGGCCGCCGCCACGGCGGCCGGTGCCGCGCACATCATCGTCACCGGACGCGCGGTCCCCTGGACCCGGCACATCCTGGACGACCTCGGTTACGAGGGGCTCGCGGTCTGCGGTCAGGGCGCGCAGGTCTACCACGCGGGCGAGCACAAGCTGCTGACCTCGCTGACCCTGGACCGGCAGCTCGCCGGTCTCGCCCTGTCCAAGATCGAGGCGGAGGTCGGCCCGCTGCACCTGGCGGCCGGCCGCGACGGTCTTGAGGGCGAAGTGCTGGTCGGCCCCGGTTACCAGGTGCAGGAGGGGCCGCTTCCGTATCTCTTCGTGGACGACGCCACCGAGATGTGGACGGCCCCGCTCAACAAGGTCTACATACAGCACCCGGAGCTGGACGACGACGCGCTGGCCTTCGCCGCGCGGGCGGCCGTCGGCAGCCTGGTCGACGTGGTCATGGCCGGGGCCGGTGTGGTCGAGATCCTGCCGCTGGGCCTGAGCAAGGCGACCGGCCTCTCGCTCGCCGCCCGCCGGCTCGGGGTGAAGGCGGCCGACACGATCGCCTTCGGCGACATGCCGAACGACATCCCGATGTTCGGTTGGGCCCAGCACGGCGTGGCCATGGCCAACGCCCACGACGACCTGAAGGCCGTCGCCCACGAGATCACGGCGTCCAACGAGGACGACGGCATCGCGGTGGTGCTGGAGGAGCTGCTCCGCTCGGCGCCCGTACAGCCCGTGCGGTAGGACGGCACCACCCGCACCCCGGAAAGCGTGACAGCGGCCCGGCACCGTTTCCCACGGTGCCGGGCCGCTTCACTCAGCGCTGCCCGTGACGGCGGCGCAGATCCTTCAGCTGCCCGGCAAAGGCATCCATCCTCCCGTCGAGCCGACCGACGTCCTGCTGCACATCCGTCAGCCGCAGACTCATCGCCCCGACCACCTGATGCGTCATCTCCACCTTCCGGTCGAGGCTGTCGAGCCGCTCCGACATCCGCACCAGCACCGGCCCGAGCTCCTTCAGCGCACTGCCGACTCCGGTGAGGCAGCTCTCGATGCGCGTGACGCGGTGGTCGAGGGAGGCGTACTGCGTGCGGAGCGACTCCTCGGCGTCGAGGAGGTATGTACGCACGCAGCGGGCGATGTCGCTGTCGCGAAGAAGCAGGGCGATGTTGAGGACGGTGCGGCGGGTGTAGAGGGTCAGCTGCGTGGCAGCCTGTGGATAACTTTCCTGCCCCTCCCTCTCCCATAGAGACAACATGTCCCTCTGGAAAAGCCGCAGATCAGAGCCGCGCAGCACGACGAGGCCATTCTCCTCAACCTCGGCTCGGTGCCGCTGCGTCACCTTCTTCACGGTCTCTGTGGATACTTCGAAGTAGCGAGCCACGTCCTCTGTGCGAACGTGAATTCCGTCCGGGAGCATGACAAGGCTCTTCACCTTGTCGAGAACATCGACGCGCCCCATCTGCTCCCCGCGCAGCGCGCGCGATTCGAGCAGGGCGACTTCCGTGGGCATGGGTATGCCTTTCGTACGAGGGAATGACGAGGGCGGCCCACACCCCGGGCTTCAGGGGTGGAGGACGCTCACGGTTGCCACTCACTCGATGACCGGTCCGGTGGGCTGAGCCTCACCCGGTGCCGGCATTCCCCGATTTCACGATCGCTACGACGCCACGGATTCCCGTTGCCTCCACGCACTCTGCTCAACGACCCGATAAACACAACGTCACGCGCACGTCTGTCCGGTCATACGACGATCCCCGCCCTTGCCGGGACAAGGGCGGGGACCGTCGGGACGCAGCAGGGGGCTCAGGCCGCAGGCCTCACTCCTCGCCCGCCAGCTTCAGTGCCCGCAGCTTCTGGCCCGCGTACCAGGCGGCGGCGGCCGTGACGACGACCAGCAGGACCGTGGCGAGCGGCAGGCCGACCTCCGAGGTCACCGCGCCGTCACCCGCGACCTTCTGGGCGACCGCCAGGGACCACTGCTGGACGCTGAGCGTCCGCGCGCCGGCCACCAGGCTGCCGAAGAGGGCTTCCCAGACCAGGGCGTAGACCAGGCCGAGGACGACCGCGTGCCGGCTGACCGTGCCGAGCAGCAGGAACAGGGCGCTGTAGGCGATCGAGGCGACCAGCGCCGCGATCGTGTAGGCGACGGCGATCTGCTGGCCGTTGCCGTTGAGGATCAGGCCCGCGAGCAGCGTCGGCAGCGCCGAGAACACCATGGTCACCGCGATGGCCACGATCAGCTTGGTGAAGATGATCGTGGGCCGCTTCACCGGCTTCGCGAGCAGGTAGACGATCGAGCCGTCGTCGATCTCGGGGCCGATCGCCCCGGTGCCCGCGATCACGCCGATCAGCGGCACCATCGTGGCGATGGCGAACCCGCCGAGGACGTTCGAGGCGATCTGGTCGTCGGCCCCGGCGAACATCCGCACGGCCGCGGCGATCAGCAGCAGCAGGGCGGGCAGGACGAACAGGATGGCGGCCCGGCGCCGGCCGAGCAGGGCCCGGTAGGTGAGCCGGGCGACTGTGGGGTCGTACATGACGGTGCACAGCTCCTTTCAGGCCACTACTCAGGCCGCTACGAGATAGGAAAAGACCGATTCGAGGGACTCGTCGGACGGCGAGACGGTGAGCAGCCGGATGCCCTGCTCCCGGGCGACCCTCGGCAGCAGCTCGGTGAACCGGCCGAAGTCGACGGCCTGGATGCGCAGCGCCTTCTCGGTCAGGTCGACCTCGATGCCCGCCGTGGAGGGGTCGGCGATGAGCGCGGCCGCGAGGGCCCGGTCGTCGCTGGAGCGCACCAGATAGCGGTGCGGGCGGTCCTTCATCAGCCGGCGGATCTTGCGGAAGTCGCCGGATGCGGCGTGCCGGCCCGCCACGATCACCTCGATGTGCGAGGCCAGTTGCTCGACCTCTTCGAGGATGTGCGAGGAGAACAGGACCGTACGGCCCTCGGCGCCCATCCGCCGCAGCAGCTCCATCAGCTGCATCCGCTGGCGCGGGTCCATTCCGTTGAACGGTTCGTCCAGGAGCAGCACCGAGGGCTCGTGGACCAGCGCGGAGGCCATCTTCACGCGCTGGCGCATGCCCTTGCTGTACGTGGCGATCTTGCGGTCCTGCGCGTACTCCATCTGGACCGTGGCGAGCGCCCTCTGGGCCTCGGCACCTCCCAAACCATGGAGTTCGGCGTTGGCGACGACGAATTCCTTGCCGGTGAGGAAGTCGTACATCCCTTCCCGCTCCGGGACGATGCCGATCTCCTTGTATACGGCCTCGTTGCGCCAGATCGTCCGGCCGTCGAGCGTGACCCTTCCCGTCGAGGGGGCGAGGAATCCGCCCATCATGTTGATGAGGGTGGACTTTCCGGCGCCGTTCGGGCCGAGGAGTCCGGTGACGCCGGGGCCCACGGTCATGGAGACGTCGTTGACGGCGACCACGTTGCCGAACCAGCGCGAGGTGTGGTCGATCTCGATGGTGGTCACAGCCCGACCCTCCGGTAGCGGCGCATCAGGACGGCGTACGAGCCGGCGACGAGCGCGAGAACAACGATCAGGTAGACCACGCCGACTCCGGCGCCGGGACCTTCCCCTCCGGGGAAGGCGGAGGTCGCGCCGAGGAACGCGGTCTGGACGCCGTCGATCAAGGTGATCGGCGAGAAGAGCCCGAGCCACTGCACGGCCCCTTCCGACCCGGTCTCCCAGGCGATGGCCTGGACCGTGGAGACGGCGCCGTAGGTGATGGTCAGAAGGGCGATCACCGCGGCGACGCCGAAGCCGCGCCGCGGGGTCAGGGCGGCCATCACCAGGCCGAGCCCGGCGAACAGCACGGACAGCAGCGCCACCGACACCAGCCCCTGGCCGAACCACTTGGTCTGATCGGCGAAGTCGAACTTCGCGAGCAGAGAGCCCACATAGAGGATGAGCAGCGGCGCACCGGTGAGGATGAAGAGCGCGGAGGCGGTGGCGGCGAACTTCGCGACCACGTAGTCGGCGTGTTCGATCGGCCGCGAGAAGTACAGGGGGACGCTCTTGAAGCGGAGGTCCCTGGACACCGCCTGCGGGGCCTGGGCGGCGATGAAGAGGCCGATGACGGCCTGGAGGTAGATCGCGTACGAGGTGTACTTGACCACCAGTTTGGTGGCGTCGGGCGCGGCCATGGAGACCGCCACCAGGATCGCCGCGACCAGCGCCATCACGCCGAACAGCAGCATGGGCAGCACCTTGGACTTGGCGGAGCGGCCCAGTCCGAAGGAGCCCCGCAGGGTCTGCGAGAACAGGGAGCGGCGGGCGTAGGCCCGGCCGAGCCGCGGTCCGTCGTAGGAGCGGTAGCCGATGTTGTGGATCCGGGAGGCGTCGCGCCCGGCCGCGGCCTTGGTCTCAGCGCTCATCGCGACCGCTTCCCTTCTGCTGGACGACCCCGGCGGTGGCTGCCGCGGCCGGGACGGCGGCTGCCTGCGCCGCGCCCTGTTCGGTACGGAAGACCTCGGCGATCTGGTGGCGGCGCTGTTCCATACGGACCAGGCCGAGCCCGAGCCCGGCGACGCTGTCGCGAACGACGTCGTACGTCTCCTCGCCCGTCGCCTCGATCAGCAGGATGTGGCCCGCGCCCGGCAGCCCCTCCGTGTCGATCCCGTCGTGGCCGATCAGCGTGACCCCGGCGTCGGTGAGGACCTTGCGCAGCGCGCCGGTGCCGTCGGGGTGGGTGTCGCTGTCGGTCACCTCGACCGCGAGGGTCGCGGTGGTCTGGGTGAAGTCGCTGGTGGAGCTGGAGCGCAGGAGCGTTCCGCCGTCGATGACGACGACGTGGTCGCAGGTGCGTTCCAGCTCGCCGAGGAGGTGCGAGGTCACCAGCACGGAGATGCCGAAGTCGGTGTGGATGCGCCGGATCAGACCGAGCATCTCGTCCCGGCCGACCGGGTCGAGGCCGTTGGTCGGCTCGTCGAGCAGGACCAGCTGGGGGTCGTGGACGAGGGCCTGGGCCAGCTTCACCCGCTGCTTCATGCCGGTCGAGTAGCCGCCGATGGGGCGGTAGCGCTCCTCGTAGAGGCCGACGTGGCGCAGGGTGTCGGCCGTGCGCTCGCGGGCCGCCGTGGGCGGCAGCCCCGACATGCGCGCCATGTGCACGACGAACTCGGTCGCCGAGACGTCGGGCGGCAGACAGTCGTGCTCGGGCATGTATCCCACCCGTTCCCGGATGGCGGCGCCGCTGGTCGCGACGTCGAGCCCGAGCACCGCGGCCCGGCCTTCGGTGGCGGGGGAAAGACCCAGCAGGATCTTGATCAGTGTGGACTTGCCGGCTCCGTTGGAACCCACCAGACCGGTCACACCCGGTCCGATGTCCAACGTGAGCCGGTCAAGCGCGGTCACCCGGGGGAACCGCATGCTCAGGGCTTCGGTAGCGATTACGGCTGTCACGGAAATGACGTTAGTGGCGCGGACCACAGGGGTCGTCAGCCCTGACGGTTGGATCCGCGTCAGACTCCAGGCGTACACGCCCGTAGGGGGATGCGCCGTGGATCCACCGCGGAGCCGGGGTTTTCCACAGGACGTGCACACCCCTTGACGCAGCCGCCGGACATTGTCACATTCATCAGTGTCACGTTACGGGCACGTACCGCACACGGCAGGGGAACGGACGGTGGCATGACCGGCTTGGCCAAGGCAGTGCAGGACGCCAACACCCCGGAGCTGCGCGGGTTCAGAGAGGTTCAGCGCCTCGCCTATGCCTGCGCGGAGGCGGTCGCCGGACAGTTGCGCTCCGGGGTGACCGAGCGCGAGGCGGCCCGGATGCAGCGCGTGTGGCTGCGCGAGCGCGGTGTGCGCGACTGGTTCCACCTCCCGTTCGCCTGGTTCGGGGACCGTACGGCGTTCGCCGGGTTCAAGGTGCCGCTGCAGTTCTTCCCGACCGACCGGAAGCTGGAGCCGGGGATGCCGTTCATCCTCGACATGGCCCCGGTGTACAAGGGTTTCACCGCCGATGTCGGGTATGCGGGGTGCCTCGGCCTCAATCCGCTGCACGACAAACTACTGGCCGATCTGGAGGCCCACCGCGAGCTGATCCTGCGCGAGGTGCGCGAGCGCCGTTCGCTGCGCGAGATCTACGAGGACGTCGAACGCCTCATGACCGCCCAGGGATACGCGAACCGGCACCGGGCCTACCCCTTCGGCGTGATCGCCCACAAGGTCGACCGAGTCGCCGAACGCCGTTGGTCCCCGCAGGTGTTCGGCTTCGGCACCCAGGCCCTCAAGGGGCTCGTGAGCGACGCGCTGCACGGCCACCGGGAGGGCTGGTCGCCGCTGTGGAGCCCCTACCGGTTCTCCGACCACCCCCCGCAGCCGGGCCTGTGGGCGGTCGAACCCCACCTCGGATTCCGGGGTACGGGCGCGAAGTTCGAGGAGATCCTGGTCGTCACCGACTCCAAGGACCCCGAGCAGAGCGCCTTCTGGCTGGACGACGATCTGCCGCATGTGCGGCGCTGGGCCGAGGAGAAGGTGGCGGCGTGAATCTGTCTCAGGCGCGTGAGCGGACCGTGGGTACGGGAGGCGTCGAGCTGTGCGTCGCCGAGCTGGGCGACGCGGGCCGGCCGACCGTGGTGCTGGTCCACGGCTATCCGGACAGCAAGGAGGTCTGGTCGGACGTCGCCGTACGGCTGGCCGAGCACTGGCACGTGGTGCTGTACGACGTGCGGGGACACGGCAGGTCCACCGCCCCGACGCCGCTGCGCGGCGGCTTCACCCTGGAGAAGCTGACCGACGACTTCCTCGCCGTGATCGACACGGTCAGCCCGGACCGGCCGGTGCACGTGGTCGGTCACGACTGGGGCTCCGTCCAGTCGTGGGAGTTCGTCACGGTCGGCCGGACCGAGGGCCGGATCGCCTCCTTCACCTCGATGTCCGGGCCGTCGCTCGACCACTTCGGGCACTGGATCAAGCGCCGCATCTCCCGCCCCACCCCGCGCAGGGTGGGCCAACTGCTCGGCCAGGGCGCCAAATCCTGGTACGTGTACATGCTCCACACGCCCGTCCTGCCGGAGCTCGCCTGGCGCGGGCCGCTCGGCAAGCACTGGCCGGGGATCCTGGAGCGGCTGGAGAAGGTGCCCGCGGGCGACTACCCCACCGCCTCCCTCCCGAACGACGCGGCGCACGGTGCCTGGCTCTACCGCGACAACGTCCGGGCCCGGCTGAGCAGGCCCCGCCCGGACGCCTACGCCCACGCACCGGTCCAGCTGATCACCCCGACCGGGGACTCCTTCCTGTCCGAGCGGCTCTACGACGGTCTGGAGGACCGGGTCCCCACGCTGGTACGCCGCTCGCTGCCGGCCAAGCACTGGGTGCCCCGCACCCGGCCGGACCAGCTCGCTTCCTGGATCGACGAGTTCGTCACCGCCAACGAGTCCGCCGCGCGGGACGGCGGGCCCGTGCAGCAAACGGTCGCGCAGGGGCCCTACGCAGAGCGGTTCGGCGGTCAGCTGATCCTGGTGACGGGCGCGGCCTCCGGGATCGGGCGGGCCACGGCGTTCGCGTTCGCCGAGGCGGGCGCCCGGATCGTGGCCGTGGACCGGGATGCGGAGGGGGCCGCTCGCACCGCGGAGATGGCGCGGCTGATCGGGGCGCCCGCGGCCTGGGGCGAGGCCGTGGACGTCAGCGACGAGGCCGAGATGGAGAAGCTCGCCGCACGGGTCGCCGCCGAGTACGGAATCGTCGACGTCCTGGTCAACAACGCCGGGATCGGGCTCTCCGGCTCCTTTCTGGAGACCACGAGCGAGGAGTGGAAGAAGGTCCTCGACGTCAATCTGTGGGGAGTCATCCACGGCTGCCGGTTCTTCGGCAAGCAGATGGCGGACCGCGGCCAGGGCGGCCACATCGTCAACACCGCTTCGGCCGCGGCCTTCCAGCCCTCCCGGGTGCTGCCCGCGTACAGCACGTCGAAGGCGGCCGTGCTGATGCTCAGCGAGTGCCTGCGGGCCGAACTGGCGGAGAAGTCCATCGGCGTGAGCGCGATATGCCCCGGCATCGTCAACACCAACATCACCGCCACCACACGGTTCGCCGGGGCCGACGCGGCGGAGGAGGAGCGGCTGCAGAAGCGGACGAGCCGCCTCTACGGACGGCGCAACTACCCGCCGGAGAGGGTCGCCGACGCGATCCTGCGGGCGGTCGTGCGCAACCAGGCCGTGGTCCCGGTGACCCCGGAGGCGCGCGGCGCCCGGCTGCTGTCCCGGCTGAGCCCGGGAACACTGCGCTCCGTCGCCCGGCTGAAGCCGCCGCTGTGACCGGGGCAGGGGCGGAAGCGGGAGCCGGGGCCGCCGAGTACCGGATCGAGGACCTGGCGCACGCCAGCGGGGCCACGGTGCGCACGATCCGCGCCTATCAGGACCGGGGGCTGCTCCCGACGCCCGAGCGGCGCGGTCGTGCCAATGTGTACCGGGAGGCCCATCTGGCCCGGCTGCGGCAGATCGCGGACCTGCTCGACCGGGGCTACACCCTTGCCAGCATCAAGGAGTTGCTGGAGGCGTGGGACGCGGGGCGGGGGCTCGGCGGGGTGCTCGGGCTCGTCGCGGAGGTGCAGGGGCCGTGGACGGACGAGGAGGCGGGCCGGATCACCCGGACGGAGCTGGACGCGAAGTTCGGCGGCGCGCAGGACGACGAGGCGATCGCGGAGGCCGTGGCGCTCGGCGTGCTGGAGCGCGTGCCCGGCCGGGACGACGAGTTCCTCGTACCGAGCCCGCAAGAGCTGGCGGTGGCGGTCGAGTTGCACGGCGCGGGCGTCCCGCTGCTCGCGATCTCCGGTCATCTCAAGGAACTTCGTGGCCAGGTCGAGCACATAGCCTCCCGTTTCCTGGAGTTCACCACCGAGCACGTCTTCGCCCGCTACCTGGGCCACCGGCCGCCCACCGACTCCGACGCGGCCGAGGCGGCGTCGATGGTGCGCCGGCTGCGGCCGCTCGCGCAGCAGACAGTGGACGCCGAACTGGCGCGCGCGATGCGATTGTTCGCCACTCGGCATCTGCATCACCACCTCGTCGCGCAGGAGAGCACCATGGAGGGGAGCGAGACCCGCCCGGTGCTCCTGCCGCGCCGGACAACGCAGGCTGTGCAGGAGCTCGTTGGCGTCGACCACGTGGCGGCGTTCGTCGCGGCGGCTGCCGAACGCGAGGTGCAGGCACGCACCTTGGACGCGCTCACCTCATCTCGCGCAATAGCCAATAAAGTTGATGAAAAAGGTTAAATCGCCCGCCAGTTGTCCACAGAGCCGTCAAATAGCCTGTGGATAAGTCAAGTTGGCTGTGGATCAAACATCGGTGCGGAGAAAGACGAAAAGAAGCCTGTAAGAAATCCGGATGCACCGACGAACCGCGCACGGGCACTCTGACGCCATGGACGAACGTCGCACCGTCAAGGTGTCCAAGTACCTCTCGAAGCATCTGCGGCACCAGCCGGAGCGCATCGGCATCACCCTCGACGACAACGGCTGGGTGGGTATCGAGACCTTGCTGAGCGCGGCGGCCTCCCACGGCTTCACCGTCAGCCGCGCCGAGCTCGACCACGTGGTCGCCGTCAACGACAAGCGCCGCTTCACGGTGGATGGCGACCGCATCCGCGCCAATCAGGGCCACACCGTCGCCGTGGACCTGGACCTGCCGCCGGCCGAACCGCCCGCGTACCTCTACCACGGCACGGTCGCCCGGGTGATGGACGCGATCCGGGCCGAGGGCCTGCGCCCCATGACCCGCTACCACGTGCACCTGTCGTCCGACCGGGAGACGGCCACCCGGGTCGGCGCCCGCCGCGGCCGCCCCCTCGTCCTCACCGTGGACGCGGGCGCGATGCACCGCGCCGGCCATGCCTTCCGGGTCAGCGCCAACGGTGTCTGGCTCGCCGACGCGGTACCGCCGGAGTTCCTTCTCCTGCGCGACTGAGGGCTGCAGCAGCAGGAACCTCGTGGGTTACGCCAGCTGCGCGGGCGCCTCGGTGGCGATGCGCTCGAAGACCTTCGGGTCGACGTCGAAGACCGAGTCCGGGATCGGGGCGTGGACGACGATCTCGGTGAAGCCCAGCTCCGCGTGGCGTCCCGCGAAGTCGACGAACGCGTCCACGGACTCCAGCGGGGCGGTGCGGTCCGGGGTGAAGCCCGTCAGCAGGATCCGGTCCGGCTCGTAGGCGTCCCGGCCGATCTCCGCACAGGCCGCCGAGAACCTCTCGCTCTGCGCCCGCAGCGCGGCCCGCGACTCCTCCGGGGTGCCGTTCTCGTAAAGCTTCGGGTCGCCGGTGGTGACCCACGCCTGCCCGTGACGGGCGGCGAGCTTCAACCCGCGCGGTCCGGTCGCGGCGACCGCGAAGGGCAGCCGGGGCCGCTGGACACAGCCGGGAATGTTGCGGGCCTCGTCCGCGGTGTAGTGGGTCCCGCGCTCGGTCACCGCGTCCTCGGTGAGCAGACGGTCCAGGAGCGGCACGAACTCGGCGAACCGGTCGGCACGTTCGCGCGGGGCCCAGGACTCCTGACCCAGGGCGGTGGCGTCGAACCCGCTGCCTCCGGCGCCGATGCCGAGCGTGATCCGGCCGCCCGAGATGTCGTCCAGGGAGATCAGCTCCTTGGCCAGCGTGACCGGGTGGCGGAAGTTGGGCGAGGTCACGAGGGTGCCGAGACGCAGGCGTTCGGTGGCCGTCGCCGCAGCGGTGAGCGTGGGCAGGGCCCCGAACCACGGGCCGTCCCGGAAGGTCCGCCAGGACAGGTGGTCGTAGGTGTAAGCCGTGTGGAAGCCCAGCTCCTCCGCGCGCCGCCAGCGGTCGCGGCCGCCCTCGTTCCAGCGGTGGACGGGAAGAATCACGGTGCTCAGACGGGGGCTCATGCTTCTGAGCCTACGACCGTGCCCACGCTCCGCGACCGCGACCCGATGGCTTTGGCATATGCCAGCGGACCTTTCCGCAGATCAGCGCCTCTACCTACTCAAATGTGCGCCCCTTCGCACGCCCGTGCACCCTCGTGGGCGAGAATGGCCCGGTGACCTCAGTGACCGATACGCCTCTTCCCGCCGTGACCCGGCTGATCGCCACCGACCTCGACGGCACCCTGCTGCGCGACGACAAGACGCTGTCCGCGCGCACCGTCGCGGCCCTCACGGCGGCCGAGGAGGCCGGCATCGAGGTCTTCTTCGTCACCGGCAGGCCGGCCCGCTGGATGGACGTCGTACGGAACCACGTCCAGAGCCACGGCACCGCGATCTGCGCCAACGGCGCCGTGGTCACCGATCTGCGGACGGACGGCGACCTCCTCGCCGTACGGGCGCTGGAGCGCGACGCCGCGCTCCACGTCGTGCGCACCCTGCGCGAGGCGGCCCCCGGCACCTCCTTCGCCGTCGAGATGACCACCGGCATCAACTACGAACCGGCCTACCCGCCGTTCCACCTGGACCCGGGGGCCTCGGTCGCCGTCGCCGAGAAGCTGCTGCACGAGGACGCCCCGGGTGCCGGCGCGCCCGTGCTCAAGCTGCTGGCCCACCACACCGAGCTGGCGCCCGACGCGTTCCTCGACCTGGCCCGTACGACGGCCGGCGACCGGGCCTCCATCACCCGCTCCAGCCCCTCCGCGCTGCTGGAGGTCAGCGGGCTCGGCGTCTCCAAGGCCACGACCCTGGCCGCCTGTTGTGCCGAGCGCGGTATCTCGTCCGCCGAGGTGGTCGCCTTCGGTGACATGCCCAACGACATCGAGATGCTCAGCTGGGCCGGCGCCTCCTTCGCCATGGGCAACGCCCACCCGGACACGCTGGCCGCCGCCACGGGCCGGACCGCCACCAACGAGGAGGACGGGGTGGCCCTCGTCATCGAGCGGATCCTCGCCGCCCGCGCGGAGGGCCGCACCGAGGCCCGCTGAAACCTTTCGGCACAACGGGGAGGCGACCGCTCACAGCGGCGCCTCCCACACCACCGTCGTACCGCCGCCGCCCTCCCCGATGCCCGGCTCGATCCGGCTCGCCCCGCCCAGGGGCTCCGCCCGGCGGGCCAGATTGCGCAGTCCGCTGCGGCGGCCGCCCTCCGGGATGCCCACCCCGTCGTCGGCGACCGAGAGCCGTACCGCGGCCCGCCCGTCCGGCAGCGTCACCGTCGCATCGACGACCACATCGATCAGCGACGCCTCCGCGTGCCGGAACGCGTTGGAGAGGGCCTCGCGCAACGCGGCGACGAGGTTCTTGCCGGTCAGCTCGCCGACGAGCGAGTCGACCGGGCCCAGGAAGCGGTGCGACGGCTTGAAGCCGAGCGGGACGGCCGCCATGTTGATCTCCCGCAGGACGCGGGTACGCAGCCCCGAGGGGGCTTCGGCCGGCTCCTGCTGGAGCGCGAAGATCGCCGTACGGATCTCCTGGATCGTCACGTCCAGCTCGTCGACCGCCCGGCCGACACCGGTCCGCACCTCGGGCACCACCGATCTGCGCTGGGCGCTCTCCAGCATCATCCCCGTGGCGAACAGCCGCTGGATGACCAGGTCGTGGAGGTCGCGGGCGATCCGGTCGCGGTCCTCGTACACCGCGAGCCGCTCCCGGTCCCGCTGCGCCTCGGCCATCATCAGCGCGAGCGCCGCCTGGGAGGCGAACTGCGCGGCGAGCGTCCGCTCGGCCTCCGTGAACGGACGCGCGCCCCGGGTGCGGGGAGTGGCCAGGGCGCCGAGCACCCGGCCGCCGCTCTGGAGCGGCAGCAGCATGCTGGGGCCGAACCGGTCGGCCAGTCGCGTCACCATCCGGCCGTCGGAGGCCGAGTCGTCGATGAACACCGCCTCACCCGCGAGGAGTTTCGTCACCACCGCGCTCCGGCCCGGGATGATCACCCCGAGCGAGGACGAGGGATCCTCGGACGACACGGCGACGATCTCCAGACCGCCCTCCTCGGCGGGCAGCAGCACGATCCCGGCGGCGGCGTCCGCGAGCCGGCGGGCCTGTTCGGCGACCACGGACAGGGCCTCGTCGGCGTCCCCGCCCGACAGGAGCGCCGTCGTGACCGCCACCGAACCGTCGATCCAGTGCTCCCGCTGCCGCGCCGCCTCGTACAGCCGGGCGTTGCCGATGGCGATCCCGGCCTCCGTGGCGAGCACCCGGACCATGTGGAGGTCGTAGTCGCTGAACTCCGCGCCTCCGTGCTTCTCGGTGAGGTAGAGGTTGCCGAAGATCTCCCCCTGGACCCGGATGGGCACCCCGAGGAAGGACCGCATCCGGGGGTGCCCCGGCGGAAAGCCCGCGGAGCGCGGGTCGGTGGACAGGTCGGCCAGCCGGACCGGTGCGGGGTCGTGGATCAGCGCGCCCAGAAGGCCCCGGTGGCCGTCGGGCCGCCGCCCGATCTCCTCGGCCACGTCCTGCGGAACGCCGTGGGTGACGAAGTCCGAAAGGCCCTCGCCCAGCTCGTCGACGACGCCGATGGCCGCGTACCGGGCGTGGGCCAGCTCGGCTGCCGTCTCGCAGATCCGGTCCAGGGTGGAGTGCAGTTCCAGCCCGGCACCGACGGATCGCATCGCCTCCAGGAGCTGCGGCACCCGCGCGGTCAGCTCGGTGGACAGCCCCTGGAGGCTGCGGGTGGCCCGGGTGGCGGCGTCGAGGGAGTCCTTCGGGTCGGGCTCTGCCATGGCCCGAGCCTAGTAAGTGCCACTACGGGGCGAAAGTCGGGAATCTGCGTTATGCCGGTCAGGGCGGTGGCCGTCCGACTCCCCGCCCGCGTCCCGCACCGCCCTACACCCCCGCCCCGACCGTCTCCCGTTCGCGCTCCAGCATGCTGCGCAGCGGCCCGTTCCCGGCGGCGAGTTCGGCGTACGGTCCGCGCTGCACGACCCGGCCCGCGTCCAGCACCAGGACCTCGTCGACCGCCTCCAGGCCGGTCAGCCGGTGGGTGATCAGGACCGTCGCGCGCCCCCGGGTCGCGGCCAGCAGATCGGCGGTGAGGGCGTCGGCGGTCGGCAGGTCGAGGTGTTCGGCGGGCTCGTCCAGGACGAGCACGGGGAAGTCGGCGAGCAGCGCGCGGGCCAGGGCGAGGCGCTGGCGCTGACCGCCGGAGAGCCGGGCTCCGTGCTCGCCGACGGCCGTGTCGATGCCCTCCGGCAGGGCCCGCACCCAGTCCAGCAGCCGGGCCCGGGAGAGCGCGTCGCGCAGGTCGGCGTCGGTCGCCCCGGGCCGGGCCAGACGCAGGTTCTCGCGGATCGTGCTGTCGAAGACGTGGGCGTCCTGGGCGCACAGCCCGACCGAGCGCCGGACCGTGTCCGACTCCAGGGCGGACGCCTCGACGCCGCCGAGCCGGTACGTCCCCGACGAGGCGGCCAGGAAGCGCAGGAGGACCTGGGCGAGCGTCGTCTTGCCCGAGCCGGAAGGTCCCACGACCGCGATGCGCCGTCCGGGCGTCAGCGTCAGGTCGAGCGAGGCCAGCGCGTCGTGCCCGGCCCCCGGGTAGCGGGCGCTCAGCCCCCGTACCTCCAGCGGGAAGGGCGAGCCGGGCTCCTCGGCCGGGGCCCGGGGCTCCTGTACGGGTACGGGGGCGTCCAGCACCTCGAACACCCGCTCCGCGCTCCGGGCGACCCGCTGGCGGTACTGCACGGCGAGCGGCAGCCCGGCGACGGCCTCGAAGGCGGCGAGCGGGGTCAGCACCACCACGGCGAGCGCGACCCCGGAGAGCCGGCCCTCGTTGACGGCGGGGGCGCCCACGGCAGCGGCGGCCACCACGGTGAGCCCGCAGACCAGGGCGGAGAGACCGCCGCCCAGCGCCGTCGCGGCGGCCGCGCGTGAGGCGATCCGGGTCAGCAGGGTGTCGGCCGCGCGCAGCTGCTCCTGCCGGGCGGGCAGGGCGCCCGCGACGGTCAGTTCGGCGGTGGAGCCGAGCAGGTCGGTGACCCGGGTGGCCAGGGTGGCGCGAGCGGGCGCGAGCTGACGCTCCGTACGGCGGGCGCAGGCGCCGCTGACGAGCGGGATGCCGACCCCGGCGAGCAGCAGGCCGACCGCGAGGATCAGGCCCGCCTCGGGGAGCAGCCAGCCGGTGAACCCGGCGGCGGCGGTCCCCACCACGACGGCGGTGGAAGCCGGCAGCAGCCAGCGCAGCCAGTAGTCCTGGAGCGCGTCCACATCGGCTACCAGGCGGGACAGCAGGTCCCCGCGTCGGGTGGTGCGCAGTCCGGCGGGGGCGATGCGTTCGAGGCCCCGGTAGACGGCGACGCGCAGGCTCGCGAGGAGCTTCAGCACGGCGTCGTGCGAGACGAGCCGCTCGGCGTAGCGGAAGACGGCCCGCCCGATGCCGAAGGCGCGGGTCGCGGTGACCGCCATCATCAGATACATGACCGGAGGCTCTTCGGAGGCGCGGGAGATCAGCCAGCCGGAGACCGCCATGAGCCCCACGGCCGACCCGACCGCGAGGCTGCCCAGCAGCAGGGCCAGGGCCAGTTGTCCGCGACGCTCCCCGGCCGACGCGCGGACCCGGGCGAGCACCCGTCCCGGGCGGGTCCCGGCCGGTGCGGGGGAGCCGAGGGAGTCCACGGGGCGGGCGGTCGGCAGTTCGCCGCCGGCGAGAGGCTCCGGGACGGCGGGGCCCGGGGCCGCGAGGCCCGCGGCGGCCTCCCCGTACGGCTCCGCACGGGCGTCGGTGCGCGGCTCCAGCGCCACCACACGATCGGCGACCGCCAGCAGCGCCGGGCGGTGGACGACCAGCAGCACGGTCCGCCCGGCGGCCAGCCTCCGTACGGCCTCGACGATGTCCGCCTCGCTCTCGCCGTCCAGGCTCGCGGTCGGCTCGTCCAGCAGCAGGAGCGGCCGGTCGGCGAGGAACGCCCGGGCGAGGGCGATGCGCTGGCGCTGACCCGCCGAGAGCCCGGCGCCGTCCTCGCCGAGCGCGGTCAGCATCCCGTCCGGGAGCGCGGCGACGAAGTCGTACGCGCCCGCGTCCCGCAGCGCCGCGACGACCGCCTCGTCGTCGGCGTCGGGCCGGGCGAGGCGGACGTTCTCGGCAATCGTGCCCGCGAAGAGGTGCGGGCGCTGGGGGACCCAGGCGATACGGCTCCGCCAGCGTTCGGGGTCCAGGTCCGCGAGGTCCCGGCCCCCGACCCGTACCTGCCCCTCGTCGGGCCGGGCGAAGCCCAGGATCACGTTCAGCAGGGTGGACTTGCCGACGCCGCTCGGGCCGACCAGGGCGACGGTCTCCCCCGGCTCCACGGTGAGCGACGCGGCGTCCAACGACGGTTCGGCGCGGCCCTCGTGGCGTACGGTCACGTCCGCCAGCTCCAGCCGCACCGTGTCCGGGACGTCATCGGTGCCCGAAGCCCGGGGTTCGGTCTCCAGGACCGCGAAGATCTCCTCGGCGGCCGAGAGCCCCTCGGCCGCCGCGTGGTACTGCGCCCCGACCTGGCGGATCGGCAGATACGCCTCCGGGGCCAGGATCAGGACCACCAGGCCGGTGTAGAGGTCGAGTTCGCCGTGGACGAGCCGCATGCCGATGGTGACGGCGACGAGGGCCACCGACAGGGTCGCCAGCAGCTCCAGCGCGAAGGAGGAGAGGAAGGCGATCCGCAGGGTGCGCAGGGTGGCCCGGCGGTAGTCGGAGGTGATCGTGCGGATCGACTCGGCCTGGGCCTTGGCCCGCCCGAAGACCTTCAGGGTCGGCAGCCCGGCGACGACGTCCAGGAAGTGGCCGGAGAGCCGGGACAACAGCTGCCACTGACGGTCCATCCGGGACTGGGTGGCCCAGCCGATCAGGATCATGAACAGCGGGATGAGCGGCAGGGTGACGACGATGATCGCCGCCGAGACCCAGTCCTCCGTGAGGATCCGGGCCAGCACCGCCACCGGCACGACCACCGCGAGACCGAGCTGGGGGAGATAGCGGGCGAAGTAGTCGTCGAGCGCGTCGATCCCCCGGGTCGCCAGCGCGGTCAGCGAACCGGTGCGCTGGCCACTCAGCCAGTCGGGGCCCAGCCGCGTGGCCCGCTCCAGGAGCCGGCCGCGCAGTTCGGACTTGACGGCCGCGCTGGCGCGATGGGCGGCCAGCTCGGTGAGCCAGGCGACCAGGGCCCGGCCGAGCGCGACCGCCGCGAGCAGCAGAAGAGGGGTGCGCAGCTCGGTGACCGTGAGCCCGTCCTCGAAGCCGCCCACCACGATCTCGGCGATGAGCATCGCCTGGGCGATCACCAGCAGGGCGCCGACCAGGCCGAGAGCCACCACGGCCGCCAGGAAGAGGCGGGTGGCGCGTGCGTGGTGGAGCAGACGCGGATCGATCGGTTTCACGTGAAACATCCCCCCGGCGGGGTCGGTGAGCTCTGCGGGATCGGGAGCTGCCGCGAGCCTCGCGGGGCTCGCGGCAGCTCACTGGAGTCAGTGCGCGTCAGCGATGTGGTGGGTGCCGATGCGCTTGCGGAAGACCCAGTAGGTCCAGCTCTGGTAGAGCAGCACGACGGGCGTGGCGATACCCGCGCACCAGGTCATGATCTTGAGCGTGTACGGGCTGGACGAGGCGTTGGTGACCGTGAGGTTCCAGGCATCGTTCAGCGAGGACGGCATGACGTTCGGGAACAGCGTCAGGAAGAGCATCGCGACCGCGGCCGCGATGGTCACGCCCGAGAACGCGAACGACCAGCCCTCACGTCCCTTGGCGACGGCTCCGATCGCGGCCAGCAGCGACACCACCGCCACGATCAGGGCCCCCAGGCTCCAGCCGTCCCCGTTGTCGGCCTGGGTCCAGAGCAGGAAGCCCAGCGCGAGGAGCGCGGTGACGGGCCCCAGCTTCAGCGCCAGGGCGCGGGCCCTGACCCGGATGTCGCCCGCCGTCTTGAGGCCGGCGAACACCGCCCCGTGGAAGGTGAAGAGGGTGAGCGTGACGAGCCCGCCGAGGATCGCGTACGGGTTGAGGAGGTCCCAGAAGTTGCCGACGTACTCCATGTCGGCGTCGATCTTCACGCCCCGGACGATGTTCCCGAACGCCACGCCCCACAGCACGGCGGGGATCAGGGAGGTCCAGAAGATCGCGGTCTCCCAGTTCGTCTGCCACCGCTCCTCGGGCCGCTTGGCGCGGTACTCGAAGGCGACACCGCGCACGATCAGGCAGAACAGGATGATCAGCAGCGGCAGATAGAAGCCGGAGAAGAGGGTGGCGTACCACTCGGGGAAGGCGGCGAAGGTCGCGCCGCCCGCGCTGAGCAGCCAGACCTCGTTGCCGTCCCAGACGGGCCCGATCGTGTTGATCAGGACCCGCTTCTCCTTGCGGTCACGGGCCAGCAGTTTGGTGAGGACCCCGATACCGAAGTCGAACCCCTCCAGGAAGAAGTAGCCGGTCCAGAGGACGGCGATGAGCACGAACCAGACGTCGTGGAGTTCCATCTCTCAGCTCCTGTGCTCAGTACGAGAAGGCCATCGGCCGGTCGGCGTCGTCTTCGTCGTGGCCGCCGATCTTCGTGGGCGGGTTGAGGTCGTCCTCGGTGAGTTCCGGCGGCCCGGCCTTGATGTACTTCACGAGCAGCTTCACCTCGATCACGGCGAGCACCGCGTAGAGCAGCGTGAAGACGGTCATCGAGGTGATGACCTCGCCCTGCGAGACACCGGGGGACACCCCGGCACGCGTCTCCAGCACTCCGTAGACCACCCACGGCTGGCGGCCCATCTCGGTGAAGATCCAGCCCCAGGAGTTGGCGATCAGCGGGAAGAGCAGCGTCCAGAGCGCGACGAGCCAGTAGAGCTTGGTGAGCCTCGGGCTCAGCGCCTTGTTCCGGAACAGGACCAGATGCGGCACCTCGTCCTCACCGGTCCGCAGCGCCGGTGGCAGCAGGAACTTCTTCCGGGTCAGCCAGAGCCCCAGGAGGCCGAGGCCGAAGGAGGCCATCCCGAAGCCGATCATCCACCGGAAGCTCCAGAACGCGACCGGGATGTTGGGCCGGTAGTCGCCGGGCCCGTACTTCTCCTGCGACTCCTTGTTGATGTCGTTGATGCCCGGGACATAGGAGTTCGGGTCGTTGTTGGCGAGGAAGGACAGCACCCCGGGCAGCGAGATCTCCACGGAGTTGTGGCCCTCGCTGACGTCCCCGTACGCGAATATCGAGAAGGGCGCCCGCTCCTGGCCGTCCCACAGGGCCTCGGCGGCGGCCATCTTCATCGGCTGCTGCCGGAACATGACCTTGGCGAGGCTGTCGCCGCTGACGGCGGTGAGCAGTCCGGCGACCACGACGGTGATCAGCCCCAGCCGCAGCGAGGTCCGCATCACCGGGATGTGCTTCTTGCGCGCCAGGTGGAACGCGGCGATACCGACCATGAAGGCCCCGCCGACCAGGAACGCCGCCGTGATGGTGTGGAAGAACTGGGTGACCGCGGTGTCCTGGGTGAGCACCCGCCAGAAGTCGGTGAGCTCGGCGCGGCCGCGCTCCTCGTTGATCCGGTAGCCGACCGGGTGCTGCATCCAGGAGTTGGCGGCCAGGATGAAGTAGGCGGAGAGGATCGTGCCGATCGAGACCATCCACATGCAGGCCAGGTGGATCTTCTTCGGCAGCTTGTCCCAGCCGAAGATCCACAGACCGATGAAGGTGGACTCGAAGAAGAAGGCGATCAGCGCCTCGAAGGCGAGCGGAGCGCCGAAGATGTCGCCGACGAAGCGGGAGTAGTCGGACCAGTTCATGCCGAACTGGAACTCCTGGACGATGCCCGTGACGACGCCCATGGCGATGTTGATCAGGAACAGCTTGCCCCAGAACTTGGTCGCCCTGAGGTACTTCTCCTTCTCCGTCCGCACCCACGCGGTCTGCAGGCCGGCGGTGAGCGCGGCGAGCGAGATCGTCAGAGGGACGAAGAGGAAGTGGTAGACGGTGGTGATGCCGAACTGCCATCGCGCCAGGGTCTCCGGCGCCAGAGCTAGGTCCACGTCGTCAGTCTCCTTACATCGCCGTGGTCACACCGGCACTATGCCCCCTTGATTCCCCCGATTACGGGAGAAAGCAGGGCACGCTTGTGAACGCGTTCACATTCACAAGCAATTATGGCGCACACACTTTCGGAGCCTTCGCCGGGGGTACCCCTTTTCGGTTCCCGCACCGCGCCGCCGGGTCTCCGCCGCACGCAAAGGGCCCCGGACCTCGATCGACGAGGTCCGGGGCCCACGGCCAAAGCCCTACAGCTCCGCGCGGAACGCCTCCGCCGCCTTGAGGAACAGGTCGTTGCCCTCGGTCTCGCCGATCGTGACCCGTACGCCCTCGCCCGCGAACGGGCGGACGACCACACCGGCCCGCTCACAGGCCCCCGCGAAGTCGAGGGTCCGCTCGCCGAGCCGCAGCCAGACGAAGTTCGCGTGCGACTCCGGCACCGTCCAGCCCTGGCGCGCCAGTTCCGCGCTCACCCGGGCGCGCTCGCCGACCAGCGAACCGACCCGGCCCAGCAGCTCGTCCTCCGCGCGGAGCGAGGCCACCGCCGCGTCCTGGGCGAGCTGGCTCACGCCGAAGGGGACGGCGGTCTTGCGCAGCGCCGCGGCCACCGGCTCGTGCGCCACGGCGAACCCGACCCGCAGTCCGGCCAGGCCGTACGCCTTGGAGAAGGTCCGCAGCACGGCCACATTGGGCCGGTCACGGTAGATCTCGATGCCGTCGGGCACGTCGGCGTCGCGGATGAACTCCTTGTACGCCTCGTCCAGCACCACCAGCACATCGCTCGGCACCCGGTCGAGGAACCGTTCCAGCTCGGCTCGGCGCACCACTGTGCCGGTGGGGTTGTTCGGGTTGCAGACGAAGATCAGCCGGGTCCGGTCGGTGATCGCCTCCGCCATCGCGTCGAGGTCGTGCACATCCCCCTCGGTCAACGGCACCTTGACCGAGGTCGCACCGCTGACCTGGGTGATGATCGGGTACGCCTCGAAGGACCGCCAGGCGTAGATGACCTCGTCACCGGGGCCCGAGGTGGCCTGGAGCAGCTGCTGGGCCACCCCCACCGACCCCGTTCCGGTGGCGAGGTGCGAAAGCGGCACACCGAAACGCTCGGCCAGCTCGTTCATCAGGCCGGTGCACGCCATGTCCGGGTAGCGGTTGAAGTTCCCCGCGGCGGCGAGCGCCGACTCCAGGACACCCGGCAGCGGCGGATAGGGATTCTCGTTGGAGGACAGCTTGTACGCGACCGGTCCGCCGGCCGCCGCAGGCTTGCCCGGCACATAGGCGGGAACGCCGTCCAGCTCGGCGCGCAGCTTGGGGCTCGTCTCGCTCACCGCAGGTCCTCCTCGACCGTCCGTTCACAGCAATACTGCACACCCTATGAGGATTGGGCCCCGCTGCGAATGGCCCGGGCGGGAAATCGACCGCAGTGCCCGGGAATGGGACCTCCGCCGGGGCCGACCCGAGGGCTCCGCCAGGGGGAGCGCTTCCTGTTCCGGCGCGCGCCGGTGGCTCACGCCGTGGCGCGCGTCCCCCGAAGTGGTGAGTTGAGACCTCTTCGAGACATCGCGCATTCAGCAGGCTGCCACCCTTCCCTACCTGACACATGCATGCAGTAGCCTTCAACTGCCTTGCATTGGAAGAAATTTGATGGGTCGTGACCTTGCAGAAACGTGCCTGTCAACGTGCGCATATGCGACCGGACCGACCACCCCTCGGAGCCCTACTATCGGCTCGCCATGACAGCAGCAGGGAAGCACCAGGTGAGCCGGACGGAGACCCCCCGGCGCAGCGGCCGGCCGGGACGGGCGGGGATCCGTGACGTGGCCGCCGCGGCCGGAGTCTCGATCACGACCGTCTCCGACGCACTCAACGGCAAGGGCAGGCTCCCGGACGCCACCCGCCGCCATGTCCGCGAGGTCGCCGAGCGCCTGGGCTACCGCCCGTCCGCCGCGGCCCGAACCCTCCGTACGGGCAAGTCGGGGCTGATCGGCCTGACCGTGACCACGTACGGGAATGAACCTTTCACCTTCACCGAATTCGCGTACTTCGCGGAGATGGCGAGAGCCGCGACCTCCGCGGCGCTGGCCCGCGGCTACGCCCTCGTCATCCTCCCCGCCACCTCCCGGCACGACGTCTGGTCGAACGTCGCGCTCGACGGAACCGTCGTCATCGACCCCTCCGACCAGGACCCGGTCGTCACCGAACTCGTCCGCCAGGGACTGCCCGTCGTCTCCGACGGCCGCCCGGCCGGGACGCTCCCCGTCACCGCCTGGGTCGACAACGACCACCGGGCCGCCGTGCTCGACCTCCTCGACCATCTCGCCGCCGCCGGCGCCCGCCGCATCGGCCTGCTGACCGGCAACACCACCGACACGTACACCCGGCTCTCCACCACCGCCTACCTCCACTGGTGCGAGCGGGTCGGCCAGGATCCCGTCTACGAGTCCTACCCGGCCCACGACCCCTGCGCGGGGGCGGTCGCAGCCGACCGGCTGCTCGCCCGCCCGGACCGCCCCGACGCGGTCTACGGACTCTTCGACCCCAACGGGACCGACCTCCTCGCGGCGGCCCGCCGCTACGGGCTGCGCGTCCCCGAGGACCTGCTGCTCGTCTGCTGCAGCGAGTCGACCGTGTACGCGGCCACCGAGCCGCCCATCACGACGCTCTCGCTGAAGCCCCGCCGGATCGGCACGGCCGTCGTCCAGCTCCTCATCGACGCCATCGAAGGGGTCGAGCACGACGGTCCCGTGGAGCAGGTCATACCGACGGAGCTCATCGTCCGGACCTCCTCGCAACGCCGCCCACCGCGCACCACGGTCAGCGCGCCGCGCTCCCCCAGCGGGGATTGATCGTCTCTTTTCGGACCAATCGGCCGGTGAACCGTGCGTGCGCCCGGATTCACCACCCCTGGTGCGTCACACAGATCGATCCGCATTCCTATGATGGGCGCACGACACCGCGGACCACCTCTACCAGGCAGGGCCCGTCAGGTGTACGGCGGCGCGACGGTGGTGGAGGGGTCGATGACTCAGGGGGCCGGTCAGGAACCCGTGGTGCGGACGGCGACGTTGCGTGACTTCCGGGTTCCGCCGTACGCGCAGACACCCGTGCCACCGCAGGCTCAGGGGGCGCCCCCTTCCTCGGTGCCGCCGCATGCGCAGGATCCGCATCCCCCGGCACCGGGCGCACCCATGCCGCCCACCGCCGCGTCCGTCCCGCCGCACACCCCCGCACCGCCCCGCCCGCCGCACCCCGGAAACGCCGTCGTGGGCGACGAGCAGCCGGAGGGCTACACCCCTACCGAGCGGGACCTCCCGGTGATCCGCCGCGGCGACACGGTGCAGGTGCAGACGGTCGCCGAGCCTCGCCCCGCGTCCGACGACGGCCGCGGCCCGCTCTTCGTCGTCGGCGACGTCCACGGCTACCTGGACGAGCTGCTGGCAGCCCTCGGCGAACAGGGCCTCATCGACGCCGACGGCAACTGGGCCGCGGGCAACGCCCGGCTGTGGTTCCTCGGCGACTTCACCGACCGCGGCCCCGACGGCATCGGGGTCATCGACCTCGTCATGCGACTCTCGGCCGAGGCGGCGGCGGCCGGCGGCTACTGCAAGGCCCTGATGGGCAACCACGAACTGCTGCTGATCGGCGCCAAGCGGTTCGCCGACACCCCCGTCAACTCCGGGGCGGGCACCGCCACCTTCCAGGCGGCCTGGTTGCTCAACGGCGGGCAGAAGACCGACATGGAGCGCCTCCAGGACGTCCACCTCCAGTGGATGTCCCGGCTCGACGCGGTCGTCGAGGAGGACGGGCATCTGCTGATGCACTCCGACACGACGGCCTACCTCGACTACGGGTCCACCATCGAGGACGTCAACGACACGATCACAGCCATTCTCACGCGTAACGACGCCGACGAGTGCTGGGACCTTTTCCGCAAGCTCACCAAGCGGTTCGCCTTCCGCGACGAGGGCGGCTCCCAGGCGGTGCGCGAGCTGCTGACGACGTACGGCGGACAGCGCGTCGTCCATGGTCACAGCCCCATTCCGTACCTCCTGGGCGAGGTCGGAACGGAGGAGGGCGAGGACGGCGCGGGCCCCGTGATCAACGGTCCGCACGTGTACGCGGACGGCCTCGCCATCGCCATGGACGGCGGAGTGACCATGGCCGGAAAGCTGCTGGTGGTCCAACTCCCGCTGCATGACTGACCGTCGGCGGGGAAGGCGCTTCGGGTTCAGCCCGCGCCGACCTCGCCGATCGCAGGGCCCGTCACCGGGCCCAATTCTGGAAACACCCTGTCACCCTTTGCCGTGAGCGCTCTACCATCGGCCTATCAGTGGCAGGCTCTCCTCCGTTTCCGCCCGATCGCCCGGTTCACGCGGGCAGCCGGGCACCGACGGAGCATCGGGGGATGCAGATGACAAGCGCTCCGCACCTGCTGGCCGAGGACGGACCCGAGTACGAGCGGATCCTGGGCGACGCACTGCGTCACGCTCATGAACGCCCGGACCTGGAGGGCGTCGGGGACCGGCTCAACACCGAACAGCTGCGCACCATGGCGCTCGGCGCCACGGCGCTGATCACCGCGGCCGCGGCCACCGAGTACGAGCACTACGTCAAGGCCCGCGGCGAACTGCGCCGGGCGCAGAGCGCCGAAGGAGCCGAAGGAGCCGACGGGCTGCCGGGCCTGGACGGACCGCAGAGCACCTCGGCCGGATCGGGTGCCGGCATAGGCGCGGTCATCACGGTCCTGACCCCGCTGCTGGCCGGTACCGCGGCGCTCATCTTCCTGCTCGTCGGCTATCTGCTGAAGGCGGTCAGCCCGTCGCTGACCTTCGGCCGCTCCATGGTCACGGCCGGGTGGTTCTTCGCCTGCGTCGCCGCCGCGGCGATCCTGGTCGCCGCCGTCGGACTGCTCGTCACCGCCCTGCGCAACGGCGCGACGTCCCTGGCCGCCGAGGAGGAGGAACAGGAGCTTCCGGAGGAGGTCGCGCGGGCCAGGGAGGCGTGGCGCCACGCCCTGCTGGAGCGCGGCATCCTCCCGTTCTTCCGGGACGCCCTGGCCGACCCCACCGCGGGGCCCGCCGCGCGGACCCCGCACCGCTCGCCCAACCGCATCCCGAAGGTCGGGTACAGCAGGCCGGACTTCTCGGGCCCGGACGACGGCCCGGCGGCCGGACCCCGGCCGACCTTCACCAGCCCCGACTTCACCAGCCCGGACTTCGGCGGCCCGGAGCACCAGCCGGACTGAGCCCGACGCGCTGCCCCGGACACACCTAGGGCCGGGGCGGCAAGTGCCGCGCCCGGCCCGAGGGATGCTCCGGACGGACCGGAGCGGTGGATCAGATGGCCTGCGGAGACAGCTTCGGGTTGACGCCGTGCTCGTTCGTCTCCGGCTTGCCCTCGGAGGCGAGGAACACGATCAGGACGATGGCGCCGACCAGCGGCACGAGCGCGATCAGCAGCCACCAGCCGGAGCGGCCGGTGTCGTGCAGACGGCGGACGGCGACGGCGAGCGCGGGGATGATCACCGCGACGGAGTAGATGTAGGAGATGAACTCCGCGCCGATCGCGCTGCCGATGAGCGTGAGCACCAGGCTGATGACGAAGTTGATGAGCGTGAACATCCAGTACTCCTTGCGGCGCGCGCGTCCGCTGAAGCCTGCGTAGTTCTTGAGTACGGCCAGGTACCAGTTCATTGTGTTTCCCCTCCCCGGGCCCTGTTTCAGGGCCGCCAACTTTCAGCCAAGCAAGCCGGAAAGTAAGCCACAGATAAGGAACGGGTCAAGTCAGGTTGACCCTTTACCTGAACGTACATACAGCTGCCACACGACTGTGTCCATACTGTCGCTTAACAAGCCCAGGAATCATGTCAAATCCCAAGCAGAGCAACTAAGTTGCCCAGAGAGTCATAATTCACTCGGCGACGTGGAAGTGGCCGCGGCCGGCACCGCGTCGAAGGGGCTCGCCGAACAGAACCGCGGCTCCGTGAAGGCGCGGCACGCCGCTCAGGTGCAGATCGACCGCATCCGCGCCATCGGCCGCGGCGAACTGCCCCAGGCTGATCCGCACGACCGGCGCATGCCTGCGCGGCGCCCCGGGCTTCCGGCCCGGGGCGCNCGACGTGGAAGTGGCCGCGGCCGGCACCGCGTCGAAGGGGCTCGCCGAACAGAACCGCGGCTCCGTGAAGGCGCGGCACGCCGCTCAGGTGCAGATCGACCGCATCCGCGCCATCGGCCGCGGCGAACTGCCCCAGGCTGATCCGCACGACCGGCGCATGCCTGCGCGGCGCCCCGGGCCGGAAACCCGGGGCGCCGCGCAGATCCGGGCGCTTCACGCCCCGCGATCGGGTCAGTCCGCGATCGGCAGGTAGACCCGGTTGCCCGCGGCCGCGAACTCCTTCGACTTCGCGGCCATGCCCTCCTCGATCTCCTCCTGCGAACCACCGTGCTGACGGCGGATGTCCTGCGAGATCTTCATCGAGCAGAACTTCGGCCCGCACATCGAGCAGAAGTGCGCCGTCTTCGCCGGTTCGGCGGGCAGCGTCTCGTCGTGGAACTCCCGGGCCGTGTCCGGGTCGAGGGCCAGATTGAACTGGTCCTCCCAGCGGAACTCGAACCGCGCGTCCGAGAGCGCGTCGTCCCACTCCTGGGCGCCCGGGTGCCCCTTGGCCAGGTCCGCCGCGTGGGCGGCGATCTTGTAGGTGATCACGCCCGTCTTCACGTCGTCCCGGTTCGGCAGCCCCAGGTGCTCCTTGGGCGTGACGTAACAGAGCATCGCCGTGCCCCACCACGCGATCATCGCGGCGCCGATGCCCGACGTGATGTGGTCGTAGGCGGGAGCGACATCCGTGGTCAGCGGGCCGAGCGTGTAGAACGGCGCCTCCTCGCAGATCTCCTGCTGGAGGTCGATGTTCTCCTTGATCTTGTGCATGGGGACATGCCCGGGGCCCTCGATCATGGTCTGTACGCCGAACCGCTTGGCGATCGTGTTCAGCTCGCCCAGCGTGCGCAGCTCCGCGAACTGCGCCTCGTCGTTGGCGTCCGCGATCGAACCGGGACGCAGCCCGTCGCCCAGCGAGTACGTGACGTCGTACGTCGCGAGGATCTCGCAGAGCTCCTCGAAATGCTCGTAGAGGAACGACTCCTTGTGGTGCGCCAGGCACCAGGCCGCCATGATCGAGCCGCCGCGCGAGACGATCCCGGTCTTGCGACGGGCCGTCAGCGGGACGTACGGCAGGCGCACTCCGGCGTGCACCGTCATGTAGTCCACGCCCTGCTCGGCCTGCTCGATGACGGTGTCCTTGTAGATCTCCCAGGTCAGCTCCTCGGCCCGGCCGTCGACCTTCTCCAGGGCCTGGTAGAGCGGGACGGTGCCGATCGGCACGGGGGAGTTGCGCAGCACCCACTCGCGGGTGGTGTGGATGTTGCGGCCGGTGGACAGGTCCATGACCGTGTCGGCACCCCACTGGGTCGCCCAGGTCATCTTGTCCACCTCCTCCTCGATGGAGGAGGTGACGGCCGAGTTGCCGATGTTGGCGTTGACCTTCACCAGGAACCGCTTGCCGATGATCATCGGCTCGATCTCGGGGTGGTTGACGTTGGCCGGCAGCACCGCCCGGCCCGCCGCGATCTCCTCCCGTACGACCTCGGCCTCGACGTTCTCCCGGATCGCCACGTACTCCATCTCCGGGGTGATCTCCCCCCGCCGGGCGTACGCGAGCTGGGTGACGGGGCGCCCGTCGCGACTGCGGCGCGGCTGGCGCGGGCGGCCGGGGAAGACCGCGTCGAGGTTGCGCAGCCCGCCGCGCGGCGAGGTGTGCTTCACCCCGTCGTCCTCCGGGCGGGCCGGGCGCCCCGCGTACTCCTCGGTGTCGCCGCGGGCGATGATCCAGTTCTCCCGCAGAGGCGCGAGGCCCCGGCGGACATCGGTGTCGATGGCGGGATCGGTGTACGGCCCCGACGTGTCGTACAGCGTCACGTCCTTGCCGTTGGTGAGGTGCACCTGTCGGACCGGCACCCGGAGGTCCGGGCGCGAGCCCTGGACGTACCCCTTGTGCCAGCCGATGGACTTCCCGGCCTCGTCGCCCTCGTGCTCGGCGTTCTGTTTCGAGGCAGGCGTGCGTGCGTCCGATGTGGTCATGAGACCTACTCCCTACGCCGGCATTACCCGGTAACAGGTTCGGCGGTCGGCGCAGCGTGTCCCGTACGGATGTACGGCGATCCCAGCGCCCTCTCAGCCCGGTGCTCCGAGCTCCCGCGTGTGCAAAGGTGCCTCCACGCTAGCGTCCTTTCCGGCGAGCTGACCAGAGGGCCCTCCCGTTCTTGCGATGATCGCCCCGTGACCTCCCCTCAAAGCGACCCCGCACCCCAGCCGCCCCAGGGCCACACCCACGCCCACACGCACAGCCACGGGCCGGCCGCCCCCGTCTCCCGGCATCTGCGCAAGGTCATCGCCGCCGTGGTGATCCCGTTCGCCACGGCGGTCGTCGTCGGCCTGATCGCGTTCTGGCCCGGCGGCGTGCCCGACCACGAGCGCACCGGTGTCGGATTCGACCGGCAGACCCAGGACGGCAAGGTCGTCCAGGTCGTCAAGGTCGACTGCGCGGACGTCAACGCCGCGCAGGTGCCCCCGACCGGTGACACCTCCACGCCCTCCGGGCGGGAGGCCGTCAACGAGCAGGAAGGGGAATGCGCGAAGGCCACCATCGAGGTGACCAGCGGCGACGACAAGGGCCGCAGGTTCGTCGAGGTGGTCCAGCCGGACGCCCCACGCCAGTTGAAGGAGGGTCAGGGCGTGGTCGTCGCGTACGCCCCCGACGCGCCGCGCGACCTCCAGTACTCCGTGACCGATGTGAACCGGAAGGTCCCGATGGCGCTGCTGGCCGGGATCTTCGCCCTGGCGGTGGTCCTGGTCGGCCGGATGCGCGGCGTGATGGCGCTGGTGGCGCTGGCCGTGTCGTTCGCCGTGCTGACGCTGTTCATCCTGCCGGCGATCCTGCAGGGCTCGAATCCGCTGGTCGTGGCGGTGATCGGGGCCAGCGCGATCATGCTGGCGGCCCTCTATCTGTGCCACGGGGTGACGGCCCGTACGTCGGTCGCGGTCGTCGGCACGCTGATCTCGCTGCTGCTGATCGGGCTGCTGGGCTCCCTGTTCATCGGCTGGGCCAGCCTCAGCGGCAACACCGACGACAACACCGGCCTCATCCACGGCCTCTACCCGGACATCGACATGAGCGGTCTGCTGCTGGCCGGTGTCATCATCGGTTCGCTCGGCGTGCTCGACGATGTGACGGTCACCCAGACCTCCGCGGTCTGGGAACTGCACCAGGCTGACCCGGAGATGGGTTGGAAGGGGCTGTACCGGGCAGGGATCAGAATCGGCAGGGACCACATCGCCTCGGTGGTCAACACCCTGGTGCTGGCGTACGCGGGCGCGGCGCTGCCGCTGCTGCTGCTCTTCTCCATCGCCCAGAGCAGTGTGGGGACGGTGGCCAACAGCGAGCTGGTCGCCGAGGAGATCGTCCGCACGCTGGTCGGGTCGATCGGACTGGTCGCCTCGGTGCCGGTGACCACGGTGCTCGCCGCGCTGGTCGTCTCCGCGGACCGCGCGGGGTCGGGCGGCCCACAGGCGGCTACGGCCGCACCCGCGCGGACCGGCCGGGGCCGTCGCCGTAAGACGGGGTGACGGGCCGCCGGGACGCGGGGGCGAGCCGCGGGGACGAGCGGGCGGAAAGGCAGGGTGCGCCCGGTCAGCCGGCGTTCTGCTCCTCGGCGAGGATGCGGCCGAGCGCGTCCTCCAGGTTGCCGTCGAAGTCACCCAGCGTGTGCTCCTGGCCGAGCGGGACGAGCTTGTCCGTCCGGTCGAGAAACGCCACCAGCGGCGCCGTCCCCGCCCGGAACAGTGCGCGATCCGCGCCGACCTGAAGCCGGATGTGCACATCTCCGAGCCCCTCGGGCTCGGTCGGGCCGATGTGCACATCTCCGTCGCCGCTCGGGCTGTTGAGCCCGTCCAGCAGCAGTTCACGTCCGAACGCCCAGGTCACAGGGGCATCGCCGGGCAGGTGGAACGTCATCCGGACGGCGTACGGATCGCCGACCTCGTACCGGAGCTCCACCGGAATACGGAACGAGAGCTCCTCGGAGACGAGGAAGCTCATCATGACCTCTGCTTGAACCGACTCGCGCATCGTTCAACCCCGCAGTAGATGAAACTGGCCAGGAATGATCCCCCATGGCCCTATTGACGCCATCGTGGTGCACGCGATAGCAGATCACAAGGAGTGATTTTTCAGATACTGATAGAGAACACGAACGAACGCAAGAGGCTGGCGACTTCGCCACGTAGCTGTTCGACTGCGGGCAGCAACCGATCTTCCCGGTCCAGGGGTACGGAAATGGCCATCGCCGCAATGGTGGCACCGGCCGTGACCGGAATCGCGGCGCAGACGGTCCCCAGTGCGTACTCCTGGCGTTCGATGACCGGTTCACCTCGTCGGAGGGTGCGCAGCCGTTCCAGAAGTGTGGCGCGATCTCGCACTGAGTAACGGGTGAGGGGCCGAACGGGGTGCCGGTCAAGGTGATCCTCGCGGGCCCTCTCGTCGAGCTGGGCGAGCAGGCACTGGCCGATGGCGTGCGCGTGGCCGGTCTCCCGGAAAGAGGCCCACTCCTCCACCGCCGGGGTGTCGGGGGCGTCCGCCACCGCGATGAGGTCGATCTCGCCGTCGCAGTAGACGGCGCAGTACACCGGCGCCCCGATGACGTCCCGCCAGCGGTCGAGGGAGTCGGCGACGGAGATGGGGCGCGGGCGGCTCCTGGCCCCGGACGCCGCGGTCAGGTTCTCGGCGGCCGCGCCGAAGAGGAAGACACCGTTCTCACGGCGGAGATAGCCCTCATGGGTGAGGGTGCGCAGCAAGTGGTACGCGGTCGGAAGCGGAAGCCCCGCCTCCCGCGCCAGTTGCTTGGCAGGCGCCCCGTCCCGATGAGCGCCCACAGCCTCCAGCAGCCTCAATGCCCGCTGAACCGAACCGATCAACGTCGGAACAGCGGTGCTCGATGCCGTGGTCAAAGGTCACCCCCAGGCATGGTGACGGGCCGTCGGCCCTCCCGTGGGGGCCGCCCCCACGGGCCTGCCGCGATCCCGAGGGCCGGAGGGGACCGGAGATCCGGTGACCGTGAGCGGCGAGGACCGATCCGGGCGCCGGCGTTCGGAGGCCAACGACCGGACTGTCGTACCCAGGAGCGATCAGGTGATCGACAAGGTGACGGAAGGTCACATTCCGGATGGCGGCAGCGGTTTGCCACTGTATCGGCCGCCTGCGGCAGACGGGTGGTTTCCTCCTGGACTTAGCTCTGCTGGGCTAATCCCACCCGGGCCGGACGGGACAGGCCGGCCCCCGCGCCGGCCCGCGGTCCGGGGCACACCGGCCGTCCCGTGGGCTACCAGTCACCGCGCGAGGACGACGACGACATGAACTTGCGGACGACGAAGATCAGTCCGCCGACCAGCACGACGAAGATCAGCGCCTTGAAGAGCAGGCCGATCACGAAGCCGACCACGCTGGCGATCAGACCGCCGAACACGAAGATCGCAATGACGGGCACCGCGATCCACTTCACCCACCAGGGCATTCCCGCGAATATCTCCCGCACGGCCATCGCCTCTACCTCGTCTCTCTGAGTCCTTGCCTCGATGCTAAAGGCGCGAAGGCCCGCGGCGGGCGCGTGCAGCCCTTGAAGACCCCTGATCAAGCCCCTAGGGATCCCCGAGGGGAACACGCGCTCCCGGAGGGCCCGGGGCGGGCGGCTCAGCCCTCCGGCGGCGAGAAGACGACCATCACCCTGAGGTCCTCGGTGATGTGGTGGAACTTGTGGGCCACACCCGCGGGCACATAGACGACACTTCCCCTGCCGACCTGCGTCGTCTCCATCCCCACCGTGATCGACGCACGTCCGCTGACGACGAAGTACACCTCGTCCTGCTGGTGGGGCTGCTGCGGATCGACCTCTCCCGCGTCCAGGGCGTACAGACCGACCGACATGTTGCGCTCCCGCACGAACTGCAGATAGGCGCCGTCGTTGGCGGCCCGCTCCGCCTCCAGCTCGTCCAGTCTGAATGCCTTCATGTGCCCGTCCCGCCCCTTGTGCCCGTGCTGTCGGCTGTACCTGTGCTGTCGGTGTCCACCACCGATCAGGTCTGCCACGATCAGACACATGAAGAATTTCGTAGTCAAGACGATCGCCAACGCGGGTGCGCTGGCCGTGGCCATCTGGCTGATCGGCAACATCACGCTGGAAGGCGGCAGCACGGGCCGCAAGGCCCTCACCCTGATCCTGGTGGCGCTGATCTTCGGGCTGGTGAACTCTCTGGTGAAGCCGGTGGTCCAGCTCCTGACCTTCCCGTTGTTCATCCTGACGCTGGGGTTGATCACCCTGGTGGTCAACGCCCTGATGCTGTTGCTGACCTCATGGCTGGCCGGTGTGGTCGATCTCAGCTTCCACGTCGAGGGGTTCTGGACGGCGGTGCTCGGCGGACTGATCATCTCGGTCGTGTCCTGGGCGCTCAATGTCGTCCTGCCCGACGAGAACTGACCCGGGGATCCCGGGTTCCGGCACTCCCGGATCCCAGCATTCGGGATTCCGGTACGCGGCGGAAGGCTCCTCCCGACCTCTCTGGAAGAGTGCAGGGGACACCGGTCTCCACCGGGGAGAGCAGCGAAGGAGCAGGGCATGAGCACCATGGGCGACGGAACACGTGCGGTACGCGCCGGGCTTCCGGAACCGGAGCAGTTCGAACCCACACTGCCCGGCCCCGTCTTCGCCGCGCACTTCCACCTCTCCGGCGACCCGGTGGGCCCGTACACCTACGGCCGGGAGACCAACCCGACCTGGTCCCATCTGGAGCGGGCCATCGGTGAGCTGGAGGCTCCCGGCGAGGACGTGGGCACGACGGTGTTCGCCTCGGGCATGGCGGCCATCACCGCGGTGCTGCTCTCCCAGGTCCGCTCGGGCGACGCCGTGGTCCTGCCCGACGACGGCTACCAGGCGCTCCCCCTCGTACGGGAGCAGCTGGCGGCGTACGGGGTCGAGGTCCGGACCGCGCCGACCGGGGGCGACGCCCAGCTGGCCCTGCTGACCGGGGCGAAGCTTCTGTGGATCGAGAGTCCGTCCAACCCGGGCCTGGACGTCTGCGACATCCGGCGGCTGGTCGAGGCCGCACACACGGCGGGCGCCCTGGTCGCCGTCGACAACACCCTGGCCACCCCGATCGGCCAGCGTCCGTTGGAGCTGGGCGCCGACTTCTCCGTCGCCAGTGACACCAAGGGCATGACCGGCCACGGCGACATCCTGCTCGGCCATGTCACCTGCCGCGACCCCCGGCTGACGGCGGACGTACGGCGCTGGCGCAAGGTCGTCGGGGCGATCCCCGGACCGATGGAGGCGTGGCTCGCCCACCGCTCTCTGTCGACCCTCCAGCTGCGCATCGACCGGCAGTGCACCACCGCCCTCGCCCTCGCCGAGGTCCTGGCCGAGCGGACGGAGGTGACGGGCCTGCGGTATCCGGGGCTGACCACCGACCCGTCGTACGCCGTCGCCACACGCCAGATGCGGCGCTTCGGATCCGTCGTCTCCTTCGAACTGGCCGACCGGGACACCGCGGAACGGTTCCTGACCGCGCTGCGCCTGGTCGACGACGCGACGAGCTTCGGCGGCGTCCGATCCACCGCGGAGCGCCGCGGCCGCTGGGGCGGCGACGCCGTCGCGGAGGGCTTCATCCGCTTCTCGGTCGGCGCGGAAGACCCCGAGGACCTGCTCGCCGACGTGGAACAGGCGCTGGACGCCGCGGTCCGGTAGGGCCTGTCGTGGGCCGGGGGAGTTTCAGACGGCTCTCCACGGGCCACGCTCTTGCCATGACCGAACGCCCTGTGGTCAAGCGCACCGCACGCGCCGTCCTGCTCGACGGCGACGATCTCATCCTGATCAAGCGCACGAAGCCGGGAGTCGATCCGTACTGGCTCACTCCCGGCGGCGGGGTCGAGCCGGAGGACGCCACCGTCGTCGACGCGCTCCACCGCGAGGTCGACGAGGAGCTCGGCGCCAAGATCGTCGATGTGGTCCCGTGCTTCGTCGACACCGTGGAGCACATCGCGGACGGCGGCGTGACGGGGGTGAAGGTCCAGCACTTCTTCGTCTGCCGGCTGGCGTCGATGGACGTCTCCCTGCGGCACGGCCCGGAGATCGACGAGCCCACCGGGGAGTACGAGATCGTCCGGGTGCCGTTCAGCCGGGTCGGGATCGCGGCCGTGCACCTCGTCCCGCTGTCCCTGCGGCACTACCTGGACGGCAACATCGAAGGCGTACGCGCGATGCACGCCCCCGACCTGGGCTGACGTCCCCGCGACGGGGCCACGCCCCGGTACCGGCCGGGGTGTGTACTCCCCGGCCGGTACCCCTGGATACTCCCGCTGCGGGACGACCCGGGGCGGCCGGGCTCGGCATCGTGTTTCACGTGAAACCACTCAAGCGCCCCGTACGCCGAGGGCCCCTCGTCGCCCATGTCGCCGTCAGCGTCAGCTGGCTCGGCCTGACCGTCGGTCTGCTGGCGCTCGGCATCACCGCGTTCGCCACCGGAGATCCCGCCACCGTGGGGGCCGCCACCCGGGCCATGAAGATCTTCGGGGACTGGCTGGTGGTTCCGGTGGCGCTGCTCGCCCTGGTCAGCGGCCTGGTGCTGGCGCTGGGCACTCCATGGGTCCTGGCCCGGCATCGCTGGGTGTGGACGAAGTTCTGGCTGACCTGATCACGACGGGCCTGTCGGTCTTCTCCCTGCGCCCCGGGATCGACGCGGCGGCCGCCGACGGAGCCGTCGACATCAACCTCGTGATCGCGCCGTCGGTGGCCACCGCCACCTATCTCTTCATCACCGCGATCTCGATCCTCAAGGCCTGGGGGCTCACCCGGCGCGGCAGGCGGTTGCGGTTCTCGGCCAGTTCCGCGAAATCGGTGGACGCGCGATCACCCCGTCAGACAGCCTGACCCCATGCACAGCCCTTCACCCCGCTCCCTCGTCGACCTGCCGATCCGACGCCTGAACCGGGGAGACCTGGTCCCCTGCGCCGATCTCTGCGAGGACCGCGGCTGGCCGCGCGACGAACACCGGTGGGGGCTGCTCCTCTCGGCCGGTACCGGGTACGGGATCGACGCCCCGGACGGCAAGGGTCTGGCGGCAACCTGCCTGACCATGCCCTACGGATCCGACCTCACCGCCGTCGGCATGATGCTCGTCGCCGGACGCTACGCCCGTCAGGGGATCGCCCGTCGGCTCATGCGGCATGTGATGGAGATGGTGGCGGACACCCCGCTCGCCCTGTACGCCACGGAGCAGGGGCAGCCGCTCTACGAAGACCTCGGCTTCTCCCCCGTCGGCCGGGCCGAACGCGTCGGCGGCCGTTTCGAAGCGATCGGCTCGGGCGGCTCCCCTGCGGTCTCCGCCTCTGTCGCCCCCTCCTCGTCGGCGCTTCCGTCGTCGGCCTCGTCCGTGACCACCCGGCCCGCAGCGGCGGACGATCTGCAGGCAATGGTCCGGCTCGACCTCCCCGTGTTCGGCACCGACCGGACGCATCTCCTCGCCCGGCTGCCCGCCTTCTCCGACCGGCTCCAGGTCGCCGAGGAGCACGGCGAGCTGGTCGGCTACGCGGCGCTCTGGCCGAGCGGGCAGGCCGCGGTGGTGGGGCCGCTGATCGCACGGGACACGCCCACCGCGCAGGCCCTGGTCGCGGCCCTGGCCACCACGACGGACCGGCCGCTGCGCGCCGACGTCGACGCCCGGCACAAGGAGTTGCTCGGCTGGCTGACGGAGCACGGCCTGGAGCCCCTCTCCCGGACCACCGTGATGACGTACGGCATCCCGGATCTGCCCGGCGACGCCACCCGCAGGTTCGCTCCGCTCACCGTCGCGACGGGCTGACACGGAAACAGCCGCACCGCCTGGGGGGGCGGCGCGGCTGCATCACGTTGCGCCTGTTCGCAGGACGGCTGCGCCGCAGTGCGGCCGGTGCGCGGGCACGGGGGCCGGGCTCAGTGCCGGGCGGCCGCCACGGGGGCCGGTTCGGGGCTGCCCCCGGTGACAACGCGGCCCTTCCCGGTCTCCCGGCGCTCCAGGACGCTGGAGAGCACCGCCAGGACCAGCGCCGAGGCGGCGAGCGCGGCGCCGACCCAGTTGGGGGCCGTGTAGCCGAGGCCGGCCGCGATGACGAGACCGCCGATCCAGGCGGACAGCGCGTTGCCGAGGTTGAAGGCCCCGATGTTGACCGCGGAGGCCAGCGTCGGCGCACCCGCCGCCTGGTCGAGGACCCGCTTCTGCAGCGGCGGCACGGTCGCGAAGCCCAGAGCGCCGATCAGGACGATGGTGACGGCCGCGGCGACCTTGTTGTGGGCGGTCACGGTGAACAGGCCGAGGACCACGGCGAGCGCACCGAGCGACACGTACAGCAGGGGCATCAGACGGCGGTCGGCGAACTTCCCGCCGATCAGGTTGCCGCCCACCATGCCGAGGCCGAAGAGGACCAGCAGCCAGGTGACGGACGAGTCCGAGTAACCGGCGACCTCGGTCATCATCGGGGTGATGTAGGTGATCGCGGCGAAGACTCCGCCGAAGCCCAGGACGGTCATGGCCATCGCCAGCAGGACCTGGACGTTGCGGAACGCGGCCAGCTCGTGGCGGATGCGTACGCCTTCCGCCTTGGGCTGCTCCGGGACGAGCTTCGCGACGCCGAGCAGTCCCACGACCCCCAGGGCGGCGACGACGAGGAACGTGGTCCGCCAGCCCGCGGTCTGTCCGATGAACGTGCCGAGGGGAACGCCGACGACGTTGGCGACGGTGAGTCCGGTGAACATCATGGCGATGGCCCCGGCCTTCTTCTGCGGGGCGACCAGATCGGCCGCGACCACCGAGCCGATGCCGAAGAAGGCACCGTGGGCGAGGGAGGCGATCACGCGTCCGGCGAGCATGACGCCGAAGAACGGAGCGAGCGCGGACACCACGTTGCCCACGACGAACAGCCCCATGAGGAGCATCAGCATGCGCTTACGGGTGACACGGGTGCCCAGCAGCGTCATCAGTGGGGCTCCGAGGACCACACCGAGCGCGTAGCCGGTCACCAGGAAGCCCGCGGTCGGGATCGAGACCTGGAAATCACCGGCGACCTCGGGGAGCAACCCCATGATCACAAACTCGGTCGTTCCGATCCCGAATGCCCCGATGGCGAGAGCGAGGAGCGCTAGCGGCATGGGTTTGACCTTCCCTGAAGATTGCGTATGCGCCTTGCAGGCGTCCACAATAATTGCAGACGCTGGTTAATTGCAAACGCGGGATATTGCGGATGTCCCCTATCCTGGAGTCACACCGCTCCCGCACGGAGGAGAGAGACATGACGGCGACCGACCCCGCCCTGACCGCCATCGCCCAGAGCTGGTGCACGCTCTCGCTGCTCCACGGGAAGATCGAGGCCCGTATCGAGCGGGCCCTCCAGGCCGGCCACGGGCTCAGCGCACGCGAGTACTCCCTGCTCGACGTGTTGAGTCGGCAGCACAACGGGGTCGGCGGGCATCTGCAGATGAAGCAGGTCGCCGACGCCGTCGTCCTCAGCCAGAGCGCCACCACCCGGCTCGTCACCCGGCTCGAGGACCGTGGGCTGCTGACCCGGTATCTGTGCGACACCGACCGTCGGGGCATCTACACCGACGTCACCGAGGCCGGACTCGCCCTGCTGGAGACCGCCCGGCCGACGAACGACAGCGCGCTGCGGGCGGCCCTGGACGAGGCGGCCGAGAACCCGGAGCTCGCCCCTCTGGTCAGGGCGGTCGAAGAGCTGAAGGCCCCGGCCTGACCGACCCCGGCGCCCTGGTGGTGCCCGCCCTAAGATGCCGATCATGAGCGATCTCGAAATACGCCCCGCGACCCCGGACGACCTGCCCGCGGTGGTCGCGATGCTCGCCGACGACCCTCTGGGCGCGCAGCGCGAGTCACCGGACGACCTCACCCCGTACCAGGAAGCGCTCCAGCGGCTGGCAGACGACCCGAACCAGCACGTGGTCGTCGCTGTCCGCCAGGACCGAGTCGTCGGCACCCTGCAGCTGACCATCGTCCCGGGGCTGTCCCGCCGGGGCTCGACACGCTCGATCATCGAGGGCGTCCGCATCCACGGCGATGAGCGCGGCAGCGGCCTCGGCACCCAGCTCATCCAGTGGGCGGTGGACGAATCCCGCCGCCAGAACTGCCAGTTGGTGCAGCTGACCTCGGATGTCACCCGCGAGGACGCGCACCGCTTCTACGAGCGGCTCGGCTTCACGGCAAGCCATGTGGGCTTCAAGCTGGCACTCTGACGGAAGAAGAGCGGGTGGGTGTTTCACGTGAAACACCCACCCGCTCTCTGCGCCCCGAGGCCCGGAGCTCAGCCGCCGAGCCCTCGCCAGCCCTCCGTGTCCACGCCGCCGGGCACGGCCGCCCCCGCCTCGTACGGCTCACGTGTGAAGACGAACGAGCCGACGTCGAGGTGGTCCACCGAGCCGTCCTCCTTCCGTACGACGCGCAGGGTCTCCCCCGCGTAGTAGTCGCTCTGGCCGGTCCAGGTGCCGTCCGGCCGGTACGTGAAGGCCGCGCCGCGCCCCTTGCCGCCGAGCGGCGTGAGCTGGAGGCCCCGGTCCCCTGTGAGGCTCAGCGTGAACGTGCTGGTGCCCCAGTGCCAGACGCCGGTCAGCGCGAGCAGTTCGTCGTCCACCTCGGGCAGCGGACGCCAGGGCTCCGGGATCCGCGGCTCGGCCTCGACGACGATGCCCAGGAGTTCGGCGGCCACCGTCGCGGCGGGCAGCCCTGAGGTGACATTGGCGAGGGCGACCGCCGCCACGTCCTCCTCCTCGCACGCCCAGAGGCCGGCGACGAATCCGGGAAGCGATCCCGAGTGCCCGAAGAGCACGCGCCCCTCGCCCCCGACGATCTGGAGCCCGAGCCCGTAACCACTGCCGCCCGTCTCGACCGGAGCGGCGGGCGTCCGCATCTCCCGTACGGAGGAGGCCGAGAGGACCCGGTCGTCGCCCTCGGTCAGGAAAGCGGCGAACCGCAGCAGATCCTCCGCGGTGGACCAGAGCTGACCGGCGGGCGCCATGATCCCGAGGTCCTCGGCGGGCTCGCTCAGCATGACATCGGCCCAGGGGTGGACGGCCCAGCCGCCCGCGTGCGGTGCCACAGGGGCGCTCGTCGTCCGGTGCATGCCCAGCGGCTCCAGGATCTCGCGGCGCAGCGCCTCCTCCCAGGAGACACCGCGAACCGCTTCCACCAGGGAACCGAGCAGGGTGTAACCGGGGTTGGAGTAGTGATGCCGATGCCCCGCCGCATGCATCTGCGGCCGGTCGCCCAGGACATCGGCGATCTCCGGCCGCAGGCTCCCGGGCGTGCGCTCCCACCAGGGGGCCGGCGTCTCGGCCCCCAGCCCCGCGCTGTGGCACAGCAGCTGAAAGACGGTCGCCCCGCCCACGCCCGTACCGGGAAGGTGCTTCTCCAGCGGGTCGTCCAGGTCGATCAGGCCCTCGTCCCGCAGCCGCAGCACCAGAACGGCCGTGAACGTCTTGGTGATCGAGCCGATCCGGTACTGCGTATCGGCGTCGGCAGCATGCCCGTCGACACACGTACGCGCCCCGCTCCAGGCCGTACGCCCCTGCCGCCCCACCGCGGCCACGAGGGACGGCGCACGTCCGTCCCGCTGCGCGACGGCAATGCGGTGCAGCAGGGCGCGCCGGGTACTGGGGAGCAGGTCTTCACCGAGAGAAGTCATGGTCCAACCCTTATCCGACCGGCCGCTCCTTGACGAACCCATTTTCTGGAACGCCCCCGCATGGTCACAGCGAGTGGAGGAATCCCCTGACGGCAGCGGCGAATTCCACCGGGACGGTGTCGTGCACGGTGTGCCCGGCCGGGAGCTCGACCAGGCTCGTACGAGCACGACGTCCGGCCATCCTTCGCGCATGCTCGGCGTGCAGAACCGTGCTGCGGCTACCACGGACGAGCAGGGCCGGGCAGTCCGCACCCAGCCAGTCGTCCCAGTGGTCTCCGTTGAGGAGCTGCTGCGAGAGGTTCATGTCCTGCGGGTGGAAGGCCAGGCCCCAGCCGTCCGGATGTTCGCGCACGGCGTCCATGAGGTAGGCGGCCGACGCGCCGAGCCCGTCCAGGAGCCCGGATCGTGTCGGGGCGCGGTGCGGCCAGGACAGGGCGAAGGACAGATCGTCGTCGACCTCGGCTCCGATGTCCTCGACGATCAGCGCCTCCACCAGCCCGGGTCGCCGGGCAGCGAGTTGGTAGGCGTTGACACCGCCGAGGGAGTGCCCGAGCACGACCGCGCCGCCGATCCCCAGATGTTCCAGCACGGCGGCGGCGTCCTCGACGTAACCGGACCTGGAGTAGTCGGCGGAACGGTCGGAACGACCGTGGCCCCGCTGATCGAGGGCGACCACCCGCCAGGAGTCGCCCAGTTCACCGGCGAGGCGCGTGAACGTACGCCCCTCCCCGAAGTGCCCGTGCAGGGCCAGCAGAGGACGCCCCGGGCCGCCGAAGTCGAGGAAGGAGAGCCGCCGCCCGGCCACACGCAGGGCGCCACGCTCCGGATCGGGTGGTGTCGTCGGGTTCACGACCGCCAGTATGGGTGTGTACGAGGTGGCGTCCGGCCAACTTACCGAACACGCACACTCGTTGAATACCACCCGGCGCTCCGGCGAACACCGGAGCGCGACGAACTCCCGAAGAGGAAGATCCGTCATTCCCACCAAGACCGTGCAGATCCCCGCCACGGACGGCCTGGCGGACGCCTTCGCCGCCTACCCCGACCACGGCGAGCGGCATTCCGGAGTGCTGATGTACCCGGACGCCTTCGGCATCCGGCCCGTCATCCGGGACCTGGCCGGCGAACTGGCCGGGCACGGGTACTACGTGCTCGTCCCCAACTTCTTCTACCGGGAAAGGCCCACGCCGGTCATCGACCTTCCCGAACACATCGGAGAAGCAGAGCGGTCCGCGCTCGTCTCCCGGCTGATGCCCCTGATCAAGGACCTCACCCCGGAGCGCTTCCTGAGCGACGCCGACGCCTACCTCGGCTTTCTCACGGCCCAGCCCGAGGTCGGCGCGGGACCGGTCGCGGTGACCGGCTACTGCATCGGCGGCCTCCTGGCGACCCGCACCGCCGCGGCCCGCCCCGGCCAGGTGGCCGCCCTCGCCGCGTTCCACGCCCCCGTCGCCGCCGACGGCACCGAGAGCCTGCTCCGTCTCAACGCCGACGTCCACTTCGGCCATGCCGCGACGGACATCACCCCCGAGGCACTCGGCGAGCTGAACCAATCCCTGGAAGCCGCGGGTGTCGCCTACACCTCGGAGATCTACCCCGGCACCGTCCACGGCTTCACCATGCCCGACACCGACGCCTTCGACCCGGCCGGCCTTCGGCTCCACTGGGACCGCCTGCTCCCGCTCCTCACGAGCGCCCTGGCGAAGGGCTGAGCCCGTCAGGTCTGCGCCATGTCCACGAAGCGGGAGTAGTGGCCCTGGAAAGCCACGGTGATGGTGGCCGTCGGGCCGTTACGGTGCTTGCCGACGATGATGTCGGCCTCGCCCGCGCGCGGTGACTCCTTCTCGTACGCGTCCTCGCGGTGGAGCAGGATGACCATGTCGGCGTCCTGCTCGATGGAGCCGGACTCACGCAGGTCGGACACCATCGGCTTCTTGTCCGTACGCTGCTCGGGGCCACGGTTCAGCTGCGAGAGCGCGATCACCGGGACCTCCAGCTCCTTGGCCAGCAGCTTCAGGTTTCGGGACATGTCCGAAACCTCCTGCTGACGGCTCTCGGACCGCTTCGACCCGCCGGCCTGCATCAGCTGCAGATAGTCGATGATCACGAGCTTGATGTCGTTGCGCTGCTTCAGCCGACGGCACTTCGCGCGGATTTCCATCATCGACAGGTTGGGGGAGTCGTCGATGTAGAGCGGAGCGGCCGAGACCTCGGGCATCCGGCGCGCGAGCCGCGTCCAGTCCTCGTCCGTCATCGTGCCGGACCGCATGTGGTGCAGGGCCACCCGCGCCTCGGCCGACAGCAGACGCATCGCGATCTCGTTGCGCCCCATTTCGAGGGAGAAGATGACGCTGGGCAGGTTGTTCTTGATCGACGCGGCGCGCGCGAAGTCCAGCGCGAGCGTGGACTTGCCCATCGCGGGGCGGGCCGCGATGACGATCATCTGGCCGGGGTGCATGCCGTTCGTCAGGGCATCGAGGTCCGTGAAGCCCGTCGGCACACCGGTCATCTCGCCGCTGCGCGAGCCGATGGCCTCGATCTCGTCGAGCGCGCCCTCCATGATGTCGCCGAGGGGGAGGTAGTCCTCGCTGGTGCGCTGCTCGGTGACCGCGTAGATCTCGGCCTGCGCGGAGTTGACGATCTCGTCGACGTCCCCGTCCGCCGCGTATCCCATCTGCGTGATCTTCGTGCCCGCCTCGACCAACCGCCGCAGCACCGCCCGCTCGTGGACGATCTCGGCGTAGTACGAGGCGTTGGCCGCCGTGGGCACGGACTGCACCAGGGTGTGCAGATACGGCGCTCCGCCGACCTTGGTGATCTCTCCGCGCTTCACCAGCTCGGCGGCGACCGTGATCGGGTCGGCCGGCTCGCCCTTGGCGTAGAGGTCCAGGATCGCCGTGAAGACGGTCTCGTGGGCGGGGCGGTAGAAGTCGTGGCCCTTGATGACCTCGACGACCTCGGCGATCGCGTCCTTGGACAGCAGCATGCCGCCGAGGACGGACTGCTCGGCGTCGACATCCTGGGGTGGGACCCGCTCGAAGCTGGGCGCGCCGCTGTCCCAGGCCTCGTCCGAGCCGCGGTCATGGCGGTCCTCGCGCCCCTTGCGCTCCCCGCGACGCTGACGGGAGACAGGCAGACGGTCCCCGGGACCGGTCTCGGTCCAGGGGTCGTCCAAAGGCTCGGGAATGCTCACCGGGCCGCCTCCTCCCGTCCGCATCGCGGACCTAGCCGTGCCACTCTTTCTTACGGCACGGCACCGACAAACAGGTCGCCCGACTCCACTTCCGGCGCGTCTGGTTCGGTGGATTCCGGTGCCGGAACGGAGTGCGGGCGCCGCACCACGGTAGGCCCCTCGGCACCGTCAGCCAATCTGGTTATCCACAGGGCATGTGGACGACGGACCAGATGCTGTGGAGAACCCTGCCGAACCTGTGCACGGAGCGGGGGACAGCACTGTGGACAAACTCATAGCGCTCCCACTGCAACCGCTCTGACCTGCACGTTCTCCGTCCACTGACTGTGGGGGAGAAAAACTCTCGCCCTCATTTCAAGATCACCGCGAACGGCGCGGGAAGGTTGGCCCCAGCGGGGCGCAAGTAAGGACCACTACTCAATTGCATCTCTTACCTGTGGAAGATTAGATTGACCCCATGACCCAGGCCCCCGCGACCCCGAAGAACGGCCGCCGACGACACGACCGGGAGATCATCGCCCTCGCCGTCCCGGCGTTCGGCGCACTCGTCGCCGAGCCCCTGTTCGTGATGGTCGACAGCGCCGTCGTCGGCCACCTCGGCACCCCGCAGCTGGCCGGCCTCGGCATCGCGGCAGCCCTCCTGATGACGGCCGTGAGCATCTTCGTCTTCCTCGCCTACGCGACCACGGCGGCCGTCGCCCGCCGCGTGGGGGCGGGCGATCTGCCCGCCGCCATCCGCCAGGGCATGGACGGCATCTGGCTCGCCCTTCTCCTCGGAGCCGCCACCGTCGCCCTCGCGATCCCGACGGCTCCCTGGCTCGTCGACGTCTTCGGCGCCTCCGACACCGCGGCCCCGTACGCCATCACGTATCTGAGGATCTCCATCCTCGGCATCCCCGCCATGCTCGTCGTGCTCGCCGCCACGGGCGTACTGCGCGGGCTCCAGGACACCCGCACCCCTCTGTACGTCGCCATCGGCGGTTTCACGGCGAACGCCGTCCTCAATGTGACCCTCGTCTACGGCGCCGGGCTCGGCATCGCCGGATCCGCGTGGGGAACGGTGATCGCCCAGGTGGCTATGGCCGCCGTCTATCTCATCGTGGTGATCCGCGGCGCACGCAAGCACGGTGCGTCCCTGCGCCCCGACGCGGCCGGGATCAGGGCCAGCGCGCGGGCCGGCGTACCCCTGCTGATCCGGACGCTGTCCCTGCGCGCCGTCCTGATGATCGCCACCGCCGTCGCCGCCCGGCTCGGGGACGTCGACATCGCCGCCCACCAGATCATCCTCTCCCTCTGGAGCCTGACCGCCTTCGCGCTCGATGCCATCGCCATCGCAGGTCAGGCGATCATCGGCCGGTATCTCGGGGCGGACGACGAGAAGGGCGCGCGCGAGGCCTGCCGCCGCATGGTCGAGTGGGGTATCGGCTGCGGCATCGTGCTCGGGGTCCTCATCGTGCTCGCCCGGCCGCTGTTCATCCCGCTCTTCACGAGCGACCCCTCGGTGAAGGACGCCCTGCTCCCCGCGCTCCTGGTCGTGGCGGTTTCGCAGCCGATCGCCGGCGTGGTCTTCGTGCTGGACGGTGTCCTGATGGGGGCAGGTGACGGACGCTACCTCGCCTGGGCGATGCTGGTGACGCTCGCCGTCTTCGCTCCCGTCGCGCTCCTGGTGCCCTCACTCGGCGGCGGGCTCACCGCGCTCTGGTGGGCGATGACCCTGATGATGACCGTCCGCCTGATCACGCTGTGGCTGCGGACCCGGTCGGGCCGGTGGATCGTGACCGGGGCCACGCGCTGATCAGCTCGATGCACCGCCGGTTCCGAGGGGTCTGTTTCACGTGAAACAGACCCCTCGTTTCACGTGAAACAGACCCCTCGTTTCACGTGAAACACCGCGCGTCCGAACAGCTCGCCTCCGGACACAGCGCATCCGGACACAGCGAAGGGCCGCACCCAGGGGGGTGCGGCCCTTCAGTGGCTCTGCTGAGCTCTGCCCTTAGGCAGCAACGACCTCGACGCCGAGCTTCGCTGCGACCTCGGGGTGCAGACGGACGGACACCTGGTGTCCGCCGAGCGTCTTGATCGGCGAGCCGAGCTCGACGCGACGCTTGTCGACGTCGGGACCACCGGCAGCCTTGATCGCCGAGGCGATGTCGGCCGGGGTCACGGAGCCGAAGAGACGGCCGGCGTCGCCGGAGCGAACAGCCAGACGGACCTTCACGCCCTCGAGCTTGGCCTTGATCTCGTTGGCCTGCTCGATCGTCGCGATCTCGTGGATCTTGCGGGCGCGGCGGATCTGCGCCACGTCCTTCTCGCCGCCCTTGGTCCAGCGAATGGCGAAGCCACGCGGAACCAGGTAGTTGCGGGCGTACCCGTCCTTGACGTCGACGACGTCGCCGGCGGCACCGAGGCCGGAGACCTCGTGGGTGAGGATGATCTTCATGCTGTTGTCACCCTTCCCTTATCGCGCGGTGGACGTGTAGGGCAGCAGCGCCATCTCACGGCTGTTCTTGACTGCCGTGGCGACGTCACGCTGGTGCTGCGTGCAGTTGCCGGTGACGCGGCGGGCACGGATCTTGCCGCGGTCGGAAATGAACTTCCGCAGCATGTTCGTGTCCTTGTAGTCCACGTACTGGGTCTTGTCCTTGCAGAACGCGCAGACCTTCTTCTTAGGCTTGCGCACAGGCGGCTTCGCCATGGTGTTTCTCCTGTGTGATCAAGAAGTGGGGGTACGAGCAGCCCTAGAAGGGAGGCTCGTCCGAGTAGCCGCCGCCGGAGGAGCCGCCGGAACCGCCGGAGCTTCCGCCCCAGCCGCTCCCGCCGCCCTGCTGTCCCCCGCCCTGGCCGCCGGCCGGCGAGCCGGTCGCCCACGGGTCGTCGGCGGGTGCACCGCCGCCGCCCTGCTGGCCACCGCCACCGGGACCGCCGCCCCAGTTGCCGCCGCCCTGCTGGCCGCCGCCGTATCCACCCTGGCCGCCCTGACCACCACGACCGGTGGTCTTGGTGACCTTGGCCGTGGCGTTCTTGAGGCTGGGGCCGACTTCCTCGACGTCCAGCTCGTAGACCGTGCGCTTGACGCCCTCACGGTCCTCGTAGGACCGCTGCTTCAGCCGGCCCTGCACGACGACGCGCATGCCTCGCTGGAGCGATTCCGCGACGTTCTCCGCCGCCTGACGCCAGACCGAGCAGGTGAGGAACAGGCCTTCGCCGTCCTTCCACTCATTGGTCTGCCGGTCGAAGATGCGGGGAGTGGACGCGACACGGAACTTCGCGACCGCCGCACCGGACGGGGTGAAGCGCAGCTCGGGGTCGTCGACGAGATTGCCGACGACCGTGATGACGGTCTCGCCTGCCATGGGTGAACCTCTCGGCGGGGATTGCTTCTGGCTGCTTGCTGCTACTCGGACCCGAAAACCGCTGAGCTAGATGCTCAGTGGACTTCGGGACGGAGGACCTTGGTCCGGAGGACCGACTCGTTCAGGTTCATCTGGCGGTCGAGCTCCTTGACGACCGCAGGCTCGGCCTGCAGGTCGATGACCGAGTAGATGCCCTCGGGCTTCTTCTTGATCTCGTAGGCGAGCCGACGACGGCCCCAGGTGTCGACCTTCTCCACCTTTCCGTTGCCCTCACGGACGACGGAGAGGAAGTTCTCGATCAGCGGGGAGACTGCTCGCTCCTCGAGATCGGGGTCGAGGATGACCATCACCTCGTAGTGACGCATGTGGAACCCACCTCCTTTGGACTCAGCGGCCACGGTCGTTCCGTGGCAGGAGGGTCGTGATGCGTGATGCAACGGCGTCCCCGAGGAGAACACCCGGCACTGACAATCCGCTCCCGAACGATCCCGTGGGGGAGGTTCGGGGAGAGGCTCGCCGTGCTGGCCTGGGCAGACACCGGTGCAGACCGTACAGACTACCCGTAGACCGGCTTCCGGTTGAAATCAGGAGCTCAGAGGGCACAATCGAGACAGATGCGGTGTGAGAGGCGCTACACCCGCCGCAGCGGGAGAGGCGCGGACCCACCCGCCCCATCTGTCCGGCCAGGAGGTACTCCATGGCACAGACCATCCGCCCCGCCGGCTCCCGGTCCCCGACCGGCCGCCGCGCCACCGGTTCGCTCTTCGCGACGGACGGCAAGCCGCACCCCGTCCAGGACGTCCTGATGGTGGTGACCGGGGTGCTCGGCATCCTCGCGTTCGTCACGGCGATGTTCCACGATCTGCACCTGATCAGCTCCTGGGCAGGCCTCATCGGGATTCTGACCGGCGCCTACGGCCAGTACATCTCGAAGACCACCTGGGAAAGGTTCGGCCTGATCATGGGCCTTGGGGCCTCCGCGGTCGGCTTCTACCTCGGCATGGCCCACGGCGGCCTCTTCGGCGGCGTGATCACCTGACCGGAGCACCGGCCGGAAAGCGGAGCGGTGCGGGTGCCCGGGCACCCGCACCGCTCCGCGTCGCATTCCGTCCCCCCGGGGCCAGGCCGGGCACCCCTCGGTCACAGTAGGCTTCGGCGCGAGAGCCGGAGCCCCTGACCGATGGGGACACACCTGCCGAGGAGCGCCCCGCATGAGCCTGACCCTGAGGACCATCAGCCGAGAGCAGCATCTGGCATACATCCAGAGCCTGCCTTCGGCCAGTCACTGCCAGGTCCCGGCGTGGGCTGATGTGAAGACCGAATGGCGCTCGGAGAACCTGGGCTGGTTCGACCGGGACGGACAGATCGTCGGCGCGGGCCTCGTCCTGTACCGCCAGCTGCCCAAGATCAAGCGCTACCTGGCGTATCTCCCCGAGGGCCCGGTCATCAATTGGTACGCGCCGAACCTGGACGACTGGCTCCAGCCGATGCTCGCCCACCTCAAGCAGCAGGGCGCCTTCTCCGTGAAGATGGGCCCGCCGGTGGTCATCCGCCGCTGGGACTCCGCGGCCATCAAGTCCGGCATCCAGGACCCGGACGTGAAGCGCCTGCGCGACGTCGAGGCCACCCACATCGAGCCGCGCGCCTTCGAGGTCGCGGACCGGCTGCGGAAGATGGGCTGGCAGCAGGGCGAGGACGGCGGCGCCGGATTCGGTGACGTACAGCCCCGCTACGTCTTCCAGGTGCCGCTGGCCAACCGCTCCCTGGAAAACGTCCTCAAGGGCTTCAACCAGCTGTGGCGCCGCAACATCAAGAAGGCCGACAAGGCAGGCGTCGAGGTCGTCCAGGGCGGCTACGAGGACTTGGCCGAGTGGCAGCGGCTGTACGAGATCACCGCCGTGCGCGACCACTTCCGGCCGCGCCCGCTCTCGTACTTCCAGCGCATGTGGACCGTCCTCAACTCCGAGGACCCCAACCGGATGCGGCTCTACTTCGCCCGGCACAACGGCGTGAACCTCTCCGCGGCCACGATGCTCGTCGTCGGCGGACACGTCTGGTACTCCTACGGCGCCTCCGACAACATCGGGCGCGAGGTCCGGCCGTCGAACGCGATGCAGTGGCGGATGCTGCGCGACAGCTACGCGATGGGCGCGACCGTCTACGACCTGCGCGGCATCAGCGACTCGCTGGACGAGACCGACCACCTCTTCGGCCTGATCCAGTTCAAGGTCGGCACCGGCGGCGAGGCCGTCGAGTACGTCGGCGAGTGGGACTTCCCGCTCAACAAGCTGCTCCACAAGGCGCTCGACATCTACATGTCGCGCCGCTGACCGGCTTCAATACCCTTCGCGGCACCACCCGTTCGTTCCCTGATTCACCGCAGCCACCAGAAAGGTTCCGGGCCGGCCATGGCGCTCTCCCTCTACGTCGACACCGCGCGCTGGCGGGCGCACCAGAAGTCCGTGATCGACCAGTTCCCCGGGCTCGTCCCCGTCTGCAAGGGCAACGGCTACGGCTTCGGCCATGAGCGCCTCGCCGACGAGACGATCCGCTTCGGGTCCGACACCCTCGCCGTGGGGACGACCTACGAGGCGGCCCGGATCAAGGACTGGTTCAGCGGGGACCTGCTCGTCCTGACCCCGTTCCGGCGGGGCGAGGAGCCCGTACCGCTGCCGGACCGCGTCATCCGGTCCGTCTCCTCCGTCGACGGGGTGCACGCCCTGGTAGGCGCCCGGGTCGTCATCGAGTGCATGAGCTCGATGAAGCGCCACGGCGTCAAGGAGGAGGAGCTGGGACAGCTGCACGCGGCGATCGAGGACGTACGGCTCGAAGGCTTCGCGCTGCACCTGCCGCTGGACCGCACCGACGGCTCCGACGCCGTCGAGGAGGTCATCGGCTGGATGGACCGGCTGCGCGCGGCCCGACTGCCGCTTCACACCATGTTCGTCAGCCATCTGCGCGCCGAGGAGCTGGCCCGGCTCCAGCAGCAGTTCCCGCAGACCCGCTTCCGCGCCCGGATCGGCACCCGGCTCTGGCTCGGCGACCACGAGGCCACCGAGTACCGGGGGGCCGTCCTGGACGTCACCCCCGTCGTCAAGGGCGACCGGTTCGGCTACCGCCAGCAGAAGGCCGCCTCCGACGGCTGGCTGGTCGTGGTGGCCGGCGGTACGTCCCACGGGGTCGGCCTGGAGGCGCCCAAGGCGCTGCACGGCGTGATGCCGAGGGCCAAGGGCGTCGCCCGCGCGGGCCTGGCCACGGTCAACCGGAACCTGTCGCCGTTCGTCTGGGCGGGCAAGCAGCGGTGGTTCGCCGAGCCGCCGCACATGCAGGTGTCCATCCTGTTCGTACCCTCGGACGCCCAGGAGCCGCGGGTCGGCGACGAACTGGTCGCCCATCTGCGCCACACGACCACGCAGTACGACCGACTCGTCGACCGCTGAGCCGCCTGTTCCGCAAAGCCCCCCGGGTCAGCCGTTCCGGGCGGGCGTAACGCCCCACTCCACCTGAGGCCCGTCCGTCCGAGCCGCGTGCCCGGACGGACGGGCCTCGGGCGCGAGCACGAACGCGTCCGGGGCTCCGTCGAGCACCCCGCCCGACGGGTCGTCCGACCCGTCCGCGCGCACCGGGTCCTTCACCGGCTGCAGGACGTCCCGGACGATCAGCGCGCACAGGTACAGCGTGCCCAGCAGGTGCAGGGCGATCGCGACCTGGTAGCCCTCCTGCGGCAGCCCCTGGTGCTTGTCCCCGCCGCTGGTGTAGGCGAGGTAGGACCAGATCCCGAGGAAGTACATGACCTCGCAGGCCTGCCAGATGAGGAAGTCGCGCCAGCGCGGCCGGGCCAGGACGGCCAGAGGGATCAGCCAGAGCACGTACTGCGGTGAGTAGACCTTGTTCGTCAGGATGAACGCGGCCACCACCAGGAACGCCAGCTGGGCGAAGCGCGGCCTGCGGGCCGCGGAGAGTGCCAGACCGGCGATGCCCGCGCAGAAGACGACCATGAGGACGACCGAGGCGGTGTTGACCGTCTCCACGTCGATGGGCTTGCCGGTGCGCTGCGTGATGATCAGCCAGAACGACCCGAAGTCGATCGGCCTCTCCTGGCTGAAGGTGTAGAACTTCCGCCATCCCTCCGGGGCGAAGATCATCACCGGCAGGTTCACCACCAGCCAGGCCGCACCCGCGCCCAGCAGGGCCGTCCCGAACTCGCGCCACCGGCCCGCCCGCCAGCAGAGCACCAGGAGCGGGCCGAGCAGGAGGACGGGGTAGAGCTTGGCGGCCGTGGCCAGGCCGATGAGGATCCCGAACGCGAGGACCCGGCCCCGGGACCACATGAGCATCGCCGCGGCCGTCATGGCGACGGCCAGCAGGTCCCAGTTGATGGTCGCGGTGAGGACGAACGCGGGTGCCAGCGCGACCATCAGACCGTCCCAGGGGCGGCGCCGCTGCGTGCGGACGGTGCACACGGCGATGACCACCGCGCAGATCATCAGCATGCCCGCGTTGACCATCCAGTACATCTGCTCGCGCTGCTGGATGGGGTCGCTGTCGGGCGTCAGCGTCAGCCAGGCCGCAACCTGCATGAACACCCCGGTCAGCACGGGGTACTCCAGGTACTGCATATCGCCGCTCAGCCGGTCGAAGTACGGCACGAGGCCGTCGGCGAACCCGCGTCCCAGAAAGAGGTGCGGAATGTCGGAGTAGCAGGCGTGCGTGTACTGCGAGGTGGCACCGCGGAACCAGGCCCACTCGTAGCAGGGGATCTTCTGCACCATGCCGAGGGCGAACATCCCGATCATGACCAGCGCGACCACGCGTACGGGCGTGAGCGGACCGTCGCCCAGCCGCGCCCAGCGCCCCACCCGGCCACCGAACAGCTCGCTGCCGGCCGCGGCGACCTCGTCCTGATCGGTGGGCCGCACGACAGGCGGTTCCTGGTGCACGCTCGTGTCTTCTGCGCTGGGGCTTGGCATGCCGCACATCCTGCCGTACGGGGCTGTGTCCGGGGCAAGGTCCGCTCGGGGGACACGGGAGGAGTACGCGGGATGCCGCGCGCCGCNCGCCGCGTTTCTGAGCCGGCCCCTGAGGGGCGCGACCAGCGGTCCGGCTATCCGGAGTTGCCCCAGATGGAGCCGGTTCCGCCCGGGTTGCCGTTGGCTCCCTGGGCTCCGCCGTTGTCCGTGCCGTCGGTCGTTCCGGTGTTGTCGCCACCACCGTCGGCTCCGGTGTTGTCACCGCCACCGTCCGCGCCGGTGTTGTCGCCACCACCGTCCGCCCCCGCGTTCGCCCCGCCGTTGGCCTCCTGGCAGTTCGGGTCGAAGATGCCGCAGGTCCTGCTCGGCGTCGGGGTCGGGCTCGGGGTGGTCGGGGTGGGCGTCGGCGTCGGGCTCGGATCCTCGGAGGGCTCCTCCGAGGGCGTCGGGCTGGGCGTCGGGCTGGGGCTGACCGCGCCGCCGCCCCACACGACCTCGCCCGGGTCCTGCGGTTCGGGGAAGGCGATGGCCTTCTTGCCCTTCATCGCCCCGGTCATGTAGTCGTGCCAGATGGAGGCCGGGAACGAGTTTCCGTGGATCTTCTCCTCGCCACCCGTTCCGAACATCTTCTCGAACTCGCGCGTCTTGTTCGTCTCGTCGTCGTCGAGCCGGAACATGCTGATGGCGGTCGAGATCTGCCGGGTGTACCCCACGAACCAGGCGGACCGGTTGCCGTCGGTCGTACCGGTCTTGCCCGCGGCCTCACGGCCCTCCAGGCGGGCGGGCTTACCCGTCCCGTTCTCGACGACGCCCTTCAGGACGTCCGTGACGTTGTCGGCGATCATCGGGCTGAAGGCGCGCTTGGGCTTCTTCTTGTGCTGGAAGACGACCTGCCCCTCCCGCTTCACCTCGGTGACCGAGTAGGTGTCGTTCTGCTGACCGCTCGTGGCGAAGGTGGAGTAGGCCCCCGCCATGCGGATGGCGCTGGGCGACGAAGTGCCGATGGAGAACGACGGAACGGTCGCGTCCGCCATGAAGGTGTCGTCCTTCAGACCGGCGGCGACGGCGACGTCCTTGACCTTGTCGGTACCGACATCCATGCCGAGCTGCACGAACGGGGAGTTGGCGGACTTCTCCATGGCCGTCCGCAGGTCGATCTCACCGTAGTTGTAGTTGCCGTCGTTGGTCTGACGCCATTCCTCGTCGTCCTCGTTCAGCCAGATCTTGCCCGTGTAGTCCCTGATCCGCAGGCCGTCGTCACCGTTGTAGATGCTCTTCGGCGAGATCTGGGTGCGCTGGGACTCGCTCTGCTCCGGAGAACCGGCCGGATCGCGCACGCCGTACTGCATGGCCGCCGCCAGGACGAAGGGCTTCCACGTCGAACCGACCTGGGCGCCGGTGGCGTCGGCGTTGTTCGTGAAGTGCGTGGTGGCGTCCTGACCGCCGTACGTGGCGATGATGGCGCCGGTCCTCGCGTCCACGGACGCCCCGCCGAACTCGACGTGCGTGTCCGTCTCGGGGCGCTCCTTGGGCCGGATCTTGGCGTCGTAGACCTTCTTCACCGCCTCTTGGAGCTCCTCCACCCGCTTCTTCTGGAAGGTGGTGTGGATCTCGAAGCCGCCCAGTTCGAGGTCCTTGGCGGTGATGCCCTTGTCGTTGTTGGCCAGGAAGTACTTCTTGGCGAGGTCCACCAGGTAGCCGGTCTGGCCGCTCAGCTTGGTGTCCTGCGCCTTCGGCCGCGGCATCGGGAACTTGGTGTACTTGGCGCGCTCAGCCGCCGTCATCCGCCCGTCCTTGACCTGCTCGTCAAGGATCCACTTCCACCGGTCCTTGGCGCGCTCGGTGTTCTTCTCCTTCGTCGCGTTTTCCTTGTCGATGTCGGGGGCGCCGGCGGGGTCGTAGTAGCTCGCGCCCTTGAGCAGGGTGGCGAGGAAGGCGCACTCGCTCGGGTCCAGCTCGCTGGCGTCCTTGTTGTAATAGGTGCGGGCGGCTGCCTGCAGACCGGAGGCCCCACGTCCGTAGTACGAGACGTTGAGGTAGCCGGCCATCACGTCTTCCTTCTTCTCCTCGCCGGCCACCTTGAGCGTGATGAAGAGTTCCTTGAACTTCCGGGTGAACGTCTGGTCCTGGGAGAGCCTGGAGTTCTTGACGTACTGCTGGGTGATGGTCGACCCGCCCTGGGTCTCACCACCCGTGGCCATGTTGAACACCGCGCGCCCGATTCCCATCGGGTCGATGCCGCGGTCCGACTCGAAGCTCTTGTTCTCGGCGGAGATCACGGCGTTGCGCATCGCCTCCGGGATCTGCTCGTACTTGAGGATCTGGCGGTTCACCGCACCACCGGTCGCGACCATCGGCTTGCCGTCGGCCCAGTAGTAGACGTTGTTCTGGGCCCTGGCCGATTCGTTGATGTTCGGCTTGGACACCAAGGCGTACGAGATGCCCCCCACACCCATCAACAGTGCGAGGAACCCCAGACAGAGCCCCGAGACCAGCTTCCACGAGGGCACCCAGCGGCGGAACCCGTACTTGCCGTAGCGCGGGTAGTCGATCATCCGCTTCTTGCCGGGGCCACCGTTGTCGCGCCCACGACCCCCCGGGCCGTCGGGCCCCCCGCCACCACCGCGCCGTCGGCCGCCACCGCCGCCCGCGCCCTGGCCCCCGGCGTCGGCGCCCCGGCGGCGGCCGCCGCGCTGCGCCGCGCGGCGGGCCTCGGCGCGACTGCCGTACTGACGCTCCTCGCCGTACGACTCGGACGGCGATTCGGAAGGTGATACGGCAGTGGCTCTGCGTGACGGAGCGGCTCGGCGTCCGGTCGGCTGCTGGGCGGCTCGTCTGGCCGCGGCACGCCCGCCACCCTGTGGCTGCGGCGATTTGCGACGGTGCTCGCTCATGGAACGACTACTCCTCGGGCAGGCGAGAGCGCCTGGAAGCGGCAGTTGAGATCCGGTCCCCCCGAATTACGGACAAGCCCTGCGGAAGGCTCATCCGCAGTACATCCGGCAGTCCGCGATGACTGACGCGCGTCAGCGCTCCGCGGTTCCCGGTGGTCTGCATGCCGCACAGACTACGCACGGTCAAAACCCGCCTAGGGCCGAACTTCACCCCAAACAACGCAAGTCGAACCCTGGGAATTACCGATGTGACGCCGCTCACGAAGGTCACCCTTGTCGAACAGGACCGGCCGATCTATCGTGCTGATGTATCGAGTCGATACATCAGCGCGGCATAAGTACGCCGGTGATGCCGGTGGACCGTGCCGACCGAAGCAGCGGAAGAAGGAGGAGGCACCGGTGAGCCGACGCTCCGGCATCCTCGAGTTCGCCGTTCTCGGCCTGCTCCGCGAATCGCCGATGCACGGCTATGAACTGCGCAAACGCCTCAACACCTCGCTGGGGATCTTCCGTGCGTTCAGTTACGGGACCCTCTACCCCTGCCTCAAGACGCTGGTTGCCAGCGGCTGGTTGATCGAGGAGCCCGCCGGTGACCCGGCGGACACCGCGCCGGCCACCGGACGCTCGGCCGCTTCCTCCTCCTCGCTGACCGGACGCCGGGCGAAGATCGTCTACCGGCTGACGGCAGAAGGTAAGGAGCACTTCGAGGAGCTGCTGTCGCACACCGGTCCCGATGCCTGGGAGGACGAGCACTTCGCAGCGCGCTTCGCCTTCTTCGGCCAGACCGAACGCGATGTGCGGATGCGGGTGCTCGAAGGCCGGCGCAGTCGGCTGGAGGAGCGCCTGGAGAAGATGCGCGCCTCTCTCGCCCGCACCCGTGAACGACTCGACGACTACACACTTGAGCTGCAGCGGCACGGCATGGAGTCCGTGGAGCGCGAAGTGCGCTGGCTGAACGAGCTCATCGAGAGCGAGCGGTCGGGACGGGATCGGCGACGATCCTCGCCCGAGGGCTCTGCTCAGCAGGACACACCTGGAGAGACGGGCGGCCTGCCCCGGCACCGGGACAACACCCCGCCGGATCCGTCCGACGACACCGCCAAGTGAAGTCATCGCACTCCGCGGCGACTTCATCGGAAACACCGATTACACAGGGAGCAACCGGAATGGGTTCGGTTCGCGTAGCCATCGTAGGCGTGGGCAACTGCGCCGCCTCGCTGGTGCAGGGCGTCGAGTACTACAAGGACGCCGATCCGGCCGGCAAGGTGCCCGGTCTGATGCACGTCCAGTTCGGCGATTACCACGTCAGCGACGTCGAGTTCGTCGCCGCCTTCGACGTCGACGCGAAGAAGGTCGGCCTCGACCTCGCGGACGCCATCGGCGCCAGCGAGAACAACACCATCAAGATCGCGGACGTGCCGAACACGGGCGTGACCGTCCAGCGCGGCCACACCCACGACGGTCTCGGCAAGTACTACCGCGAGACGATCGAGGAGTCCACGGACGCCCCGGTCGACATCGTCCAGGTCCTCAAGGACAAGCAGGTCGACGTTCTCGTCTGCTACCTCCCCGTCGGTTCCGAGGTCGCCGCGAAGTTCTACGCGCAGTGCGCCATCGACGCCAAGGTCGCCTTCGTCAACGCCCTCCCGGTCTTCATCGCCGGCACCAAGGAGTGGGCGGACAAGTTCACCGAGGCCGGCGTCCCGATCGTCGGCGACGACATCAAGTCCCAGGTGGGCGCCACCATCACGCACCGCGTGATGGCGAAGCTCTTCGAGGACCGCGGTGTCATCCTGGACCGCACCATGCAGCTGAACGTCGGCGGCAACATGGACTTCAAGAACATGCTCGAGCGTGAGCGCCTGGAGTCCAAGAAGATCTCGAAGACGCAGGCCGTCACCTCGCAGATCCGTGACCGCGAACTCGGCGAGGGCAACGTCCACATCGGCCCCTCGGACTACGTGGCCTGGCTGGACGACCGCAAGTGGGCGTACGTGCGCCTCGAGGGCCGCGCCTTCGGCGACGTTCCGCTGAACCTGGAGTACAAGCTCGAGGTGTGGGACTCCCCGAACTCGGCCGGTGTCATCATCGACGCCGTCCGTGCGGCGAAGATCGCCAAGGACCGCGGCATCGGTGGCCCCATCCTCTCCGCGAGCAGCTACTTCATGAAGAGCCCGCCCGTGCAGTACTTCGACGACGAGGCCCGCGAGAACGTCGAGAAGTTCATCAAGGGCGAGACGGAGCGCTGAACCAGCCCTCCCGGCTGACAGCTCCACCGAAGCGCCGGCCGCTTCACCGGGAGTACTGAGCGGAGACGCTCATCCCTTCCTGCCGCACGTCGGGGGTCCCCGGGCAATCCGCCCGCGGACCCCCGACGTGTGTGACGCTTGCTCCCATGTCTGTCGCGCGTGATCTGCGCACCCTGCTGCGCCTGCGGAACTTCCGCCGCCTGCTCACCGTGCGGCTCCTGTCCCAGTCCGCCGACGGCGTCTACCAGGTCGCCCTCGCCGCGTACGTCGTCTTCTCCCCGGAGAAGCAGACGTCGGCCGCCGCCATCGCCTCCGCCATGGCCGTGCTCCTCCTGCCCTACTCCCTGATCGGGCCCTTCGCAGGGGTACTGCTGGACCGCTGGCCCCGGCGTCAGGTCTTTCTCTACGGGAACCTCCTGCGGGCCGCCCTGGCCTGCACCACCGCCCTGCTGATTCTCGCCGCGGTGCCCGACTGGCTCTTCTATGCCTCGGCCCTCTGCGTCACCGCCGTCAACCGCTTCGTACTGGCCGGTCTCTCCGCCGCCCTGCCCCGGGTCGTCGACACCGACCGCCTCGTCGTCGCCAACTCCCTCTCGCCGACCGCCGGCACCCTGGCGGCCACTGCGGGAGGTGGCCTCGCCTTCGCCGTACGGCTGCTCGCCGACGAGTCCGACGCGGCGGTCGTCCTCCTGGGGGCGGTGCTCTACCTGCTCTCCGCGCTGGCCTCCCTGAGCCTCCCCCGCACGCTGTTGGGGCCGGACCTCGACGAGAGCCCGATGCGGCTGCGGGCAGCTCTCGCCGTCACCGCCCGCGGGCTCGTCGCCGGGCTGCGCCATCTGGCGCAGCGGAGCCGCGCGGCGAAGGCTCTGGCCGCGATGACCGTGATCCGCTTCTGTTACGGCGCGCTCACCGTGATGGTGCTCATGCTGTGCCGCTACGCCTGGTCCGACACCGAGTCCGACGGGCTGGCCCTTCTCGGCCTGGCAGTCGCGGTGTCCGGCGCCGGATTCTTCATCGCCGCCGTTCTCACCCCGTGGGCGGTGGGACGGCTCGGCCGATACGGATGGATCGTAGGCTGCGCCGGGGCGGCGGCGGTCCTGGTGCCCGCCCTGGGCCTCTCCTTCACTCCTGTCCCGATACTGATCGCCGCGTTCGTGCTCGGCGTCGTGACGCAGGGGTCGAAGATCGCGACGGACACCGTCGTCCAGACCTCGGTCGACGATTCCTTCCGCGGCCGGGTCTTCTCGCTCTACGACGTGCTCTTCAACGTCGCGTTCGTGAGCGCCGCAGGGGTGGCGGCGCTGATGCTTCCCCCGGACGGCAGATCGGTGACCGTCCTGGCAGTCGTTTCGGTGCTGTACGCGGTGGTCGCGGTGACGATGTTCCGCTGGCGACGTGCCGACGGCCACCAGTAGCCGGTCATGGATGTGGTGAGGGGCGTTGTTTCACGTGAAACAACGCCCCTCACCACATCCCGTCGGCGATGTTTCACGTGAAACATCGCCCTGTCCGGCTCAGTCCTGCCGCGCCCACCACTCCTTGAGCGCCGCCACCGCGGCATCCCGCTCCATGGGCCCGTGCTCCAGGCGCTGCTCCAGCAGGAAGCCGTACGCCTTGCCGATCACCGGCCCCGGCCCGACCCCGAGAATCTGCATGATCTCGTTGCCGTCCAGATCAGGTCGGATCGAATCCAGCTCCTCCTGCTCCTGCAGCAGAGCGATGCGCTCCTCCAGCCCGTCGTAGGTGCGGGAGAGCGCGTTGGCCTTCCGCTTGTTCCGGGTCGTGCAGTCCGACCGGGTCAGCTTGTGGAGTCGCTCCAGCAGTGGCCCGGCGTCGCGGACATACCGGCGCACCGCGGAGTCGGTCCACTCGCCGTCGCCGTACCCGTGGAAACGCAGGTGCAGCTCCACCAGTTTCGACACGTCCTTGACCAGCTCGTTGGAGTACTTGAGCTCGGTCATGCGCTTCTTCGTCATCTTCGCGCCCACCACCTCGTGGTGGTGGAAGGAGACCCGGCCGTCCTTTTCGAAGCGGCGGGTGCGCGGCTTGCCGATGTCATGGAGGAGCGCGGCCAGCCGCAGGACAAGGTCGGGACCGTCCTCCTCCAGGTCGATGGCCTGCTCCAGGACGGTCAGCGAGTGCTCGTAGACGTCCTTGTGGCGGTGATGCTCGTCACTCTCCAGGCGCAGCGCGGGAAGCTCGGGCAGCACATGGGCGGCCAGCCCGGTGTCGACCAGGAGCCCCAGGCCCTTGCGCGGGTGCTGGGAGAGCAGGAGCTTGTTGAGCTCGTCGCGGACCCGCTCGGCGGAGACGATGTCGATCCGCGCGGCCATCTCCGTCATGGCGGTGACGACCTCAGGAGCGACCTCGAAGTCGAGCTGCGCGGCGAAGCGGGCCGCGCGCAGCATGCGCAGCGGGTCGTCGGAGAAGGACGCCTCGGGCGTGCCAGGAGTGCGCAGCACCCGGTCGGCGAGGTCCTTCAGCCCCCCGTACGGATCGACGAACTCCTTCTCCGGCAGCGCCACGGCCATCGCGTTGACCGTGAAGTCGCGGCGCACGAGGTCGTCCTCGATGGAGTCGCCGTAGGAGACCTCGGGCTTGCGTGAGGTCCGGTCGTAGGCCTCGGACCGGTAGGTCGTGACCTCGATCTGGTAGCCGTCCTTCTGGGAGCCGACGGTGCCGAAGGCGATCCCGACCTCCCACACCGAGTCGGCCCAGGGGCGGACGATCTTGAGCACGTCCTCGGGGCGGGCATCGGTGGTGAAGTCCAGGTCGTTCCCGAGCCGGCCCAGCAGAGCGTCGCGGACCGATCCGCCGACCAGCGCGAGACCGAATCCGGCCTCCTGGAATCTGCGGGCGAGGTCGTCGGCGACCGGGGACACCCGCAGCAGCTCACTCACCGCGCGGTGCTGCACCTGGCTCAGTGCACTGGCGTTCTCTTCGTTGGCGTTCGGCACAACAGAAAAGGGTACGTGCACCGGCCGGGCGCGACGTCATCGTTTACGGCGGCCCTGCGGGTTACCCGCGATCATGTGCGATGGACCCCAGCACTTCGGCCCGCCGCATCTCGTTACCATGCGGGGACGCAGGACCGAACGACCGACAGCAGCTGACGACGACGAGGGACGGGTAGGCGCGTGGCCGAGGCGGCAGACTTCCAGGGGACTCGTCCCTCTCCTGCCCGCCGGTTGCTCCGGCGTACGGCCTCGGCGGTGCTCGGAGCACCGCTGCTGGCCGGCCTCCTGGCCGTTCCGGCAGCCGGTGCCGCCCCGGCCGCCGAGCCGGCCAAGGCCCCCACAGGCTCCCGCACGGTCGATGTGTCCCTGGACACGCTCACTCCGAGCGTTCCGTCGGAGGACGACAACCTGACCGTCTCCGGAACGCTCACCAACAGGGGCAAGGAGACGATCAGCAGCGCCGAGGTCGATCTCCGGATCGGACCACAGCTCACCGGGCGCGGAGAGGTCGACGACGCCGCGAAGCGCTCCACGTACGTTCCCGGCGCCGACCCGATCACCGTCGGGGACAAGTACACGGTGAAGTTCCCCAAGCTCGCCAAGGGCATCAGCCAGGACTTCACGCTCACCGTCCCCGTGGACAAGCTGGGTCTGGACGACCCGGGCGTCTACCAGCTCGGCGTCTCGGTCTCCGGCCGGACGACCACGACCCCCTACGAGCAGGTGCTGGGCATTGAGCGCTCGTTCCTGCCCTGGCAGCCCGAGGCCAGCGACAAGAGGACGAAGCTCACCTTCCTCTGGCCGCTGATCGCGTCTCCCCATGTCACGGCGGAGACCCGCTCGGACGAGCAGCAGACTCCCGTGTTCACCGACGACGACCTGGCCGAGGAGCTGGCGCCCGGCGGCCGGCTGGAGCAGATGGTGGCCCTGGGCAGCCGGCTCCCCGTGACCTGGGTCATCGACCCGGACCTTTTGGCGAGCGTCGCGGCGATGGCAGGGAAGTACGAGGTCGAGTCGGGTGACACGACCGTCCCGGGCAAGAATCAGGCGCTCGCCAAGCAGTGGCTCACCGCTCTGGAGAAGGTGGTCGAGGACGGCAAGGTGATCGCGCTGCCGTTCGCCGACCCCGATCTGGCCTCCATCGCCCACCGCGGCAAGTCCGTCACCGGAACGCTCAGCCATCTGCAGAACGCCTCCACGGTGGCCGCGGCCACCGTGGAGACCATCCTCCATGTGAAACCGTCCACCGACTTCGCCTGGCCCGTGAACGGCGCCGTGGACTCCTCCATCGTCGATGTGGCGACGTCGGCGGGCGCCCACAACGTGATCGCCCGCAGCGACAGCTTCCGGGAGACCGCGGCGCTTCCGTACACGCCGAGCGCGGCACGACCGATCGGCGGCGGAACCACCGCGGTCGTCGCGGACGCCCGGCTGTCGACCCTGTTCGACGGCGACATGTCACGGGCGGGCGCCTCCACCCTCGCGGTCCAGAAGTTCCTCGCCCAGACCCTCGCCCTGACCGAGCAGGCACCGGACAACGAGCGCAGCATCGTCGTGGCCCCACCGCGGATGCCCACCGCCGCGCAGGCCCAGACGATGGCCCGCGCCTTGGAGGGGCTGTCCGGCAACCGGTGGACGCAGCCCCTCGACCTGGTGGCCGCCGCCGAGGTGAAGCCCGACCCGAGGGCCACCACCAAGGTCCCCCGCGCCTCCGCCTACCCGAAGAAGCTCCGCGCCCAGGAACTGCCCACACAGGCGTTCCAGGACATCCGCACGACCCAGGGGTCCCTCGACAGCTTCGAGACGATCCTGACGCAGCCCGAGCGCGTGGTGACGCCGTTCGGCAACGCCGTCAACCGATCGATGTCGACGTCGTGGCGCGGCCGGTCCCTGGAGGCGCAGCAGTACCGGGACGCGGTCCGCGACTACCTGCAGAGCCTCACCTCCGAGGTACAGCTCATCGAGAAGTCCGACGTCACCCTCTCCGGGCGCAGCGCGACCATCCCGGTCACCGTGCAGAACAAGCTGGTGCAGGGCGTGGACCGGCTGCATCTCCAGCTGACCTCGGACAACATCCGGCTCAAGTTCAACGACGACGGCACCACGGCCAAACTGCCGGTCAGCATCGCGGGCGGGCACAGCCAGTCCGTGAAGTTCGACACGGCGACCAGCGCCAACGGCCGGGCCCAGGTGACCGCCCGGCTCTTCACGGAGGACGGCACGCCGTACGGCAAGGAGATGACCTTCACCGTGAAGGTCTCCGAGGTGACGCCCACCGTGCTGCTCGTGATCGCCGGCGGACTGCTGCTCCTGGTGCTGGCCGGCATCAGGATGTACAGCCACCGCAAGCGCGCGGTGGCAAGCGACGCGGCGGACGGCAACGGTGACGGACCCGAGCAGCCGAGTGACCCGGCTCCGGACACCGGACCGGAAAGCGGGGCCCCGTCGGGAACGGGTGAGAAAGTGGACCGTTGAGCGATGTCTGTCGTGGCCGGTCGGCCGGGGACGATGAGGTAGGGGTTTCGATGAACGCGCCGTACGACGGTGACCGCGGGCAGGGCGCGGGCGGAGCAGCGTCTCCGGGCGGGCCTCCGGTTCCTCCGGGCGCGGGCCAGGACGGCTCCGTGCCGCCGGACCCGTACCTCCAGCAACCGGACCCGTACCTCCAGCACGCCTACGACGACGATCCCTACCGGGCGCAGGACCTGACCGCACAGGACCCGGTGGACGAGGCGCTCTACGACCGCGCCGCCCACCCGCCGCCGCCTCCCGGCACCTACCAGGAACCGGCACCGCTCTACCAGCAGCCGCCCCCCGCCCCGTACGCCCCGGACCC